>JAZLLJ010000098.1:0-3335 GCA_045598065.1 Acutalibacteraceae bacterium | reverse complement strand
GACTGGAAAAAAGCGGTTGTCACTTTGACCGAAGGCTCGAAGACCATTGAATTCTTCGACGGCTTGTTCTAAGTCGTAAGACAAAACAGTAAAAGCCGAAAATCGGCACGAATGGGGACAAACGGCATTCCCCGCAAAGCCTAAGAACAGGAGCGTGAACAAAAATGCCTATTATCAATTATAAGCCGACAAGCAATGGCCGCCGTGGCATGTCCGTTATCGACTACAGCGGACTGTCCAAGGTGAAACCGGAGAAAAGCTTGCTCGACACGAAGAAAAAGAATGCCGGCCGCAACAGCTACGGCCGCATCACCGTCCGCCATCACGGCGGCGGCAACCGTCAGAAAAACCGCATCATCGACTTCAAACGTAACAAAGCCGATATGAAAGCGACCGTTCTGACGCTCGAATATGACCCGAACCGCAGCGCGCACATCGCCCTCGTCCAGTACGAGGACGGCGAGAAACGCTATATCATCGCGCCGCAAGACGTGAAAGTGGGCGACGTGCTGCAATCCGGCGCCGCCGCGGACATCCGTCCCGGTAACGCCCTTCCGCTGTCCGCCATTCCGCAAGGTACGTTCATCCACAACGTGGAGCTGTACCCGGGCAAAGGCGCTCAGCTCGCTCGTTCCGCCGGTGTGATGGCGCAGCTGATGAGCAAAGAGAACAACCTCGCGCTCGTCCGCCTGCCTTCCGGCGAGATGCGCTATGTTCCGATCGATTGCATGGCGACCATCGGTCAGGTCGGTAACATTGACCACGCCAACGAGAAAATCGGTAAAGCCGGCCGCAAACGCCACATGGGTTGGCGTCCGACCGTCCGCGGTTCTGTGATGAACCCGTGCGATCACCCGCACGGTGGTGGTGAGGGTAAATCCCCCATCGGTCGTCCGGGCCCAGTTACCCCGTGGGGCAAACCTGCGCTGGGTTACAAAACTCGCAGCAAACACAACCGTTCTGACAAATTTATTGTCAAACGCCGCAACGCGAAGTAAGCGAAAGGAGATTGAATTATGGGACGCAGTATTAAAAAAGGACCTTTCGTGCAACCTGTTCTGCTGAAACGCATTCAGGAAATGAACGCCGCCGGCGAGAAACGCATCCTCAAAACGTGGAGCCGCTCCTCGACGATCTTCCCCGACTTTGTCGGTCACACGATCGCCGTTCACGACGGCCGTAAACACGTTCCGGTGTACATCACGGAGGATATGGTTGGACACAAACTGGGCGAATTTGCCCCCACTCGTACGTTTAGAGGCCACACCGGCTCCAAAACGTCGAACTAAGCGGAAGGAGAGAATACATCATGGAAGCGAAAGCGAAAGTTACCTATGTTCGCATTTCCCCTCGCAAAGTGAAGATCGTTCTCGACCTTATCCGCGGGAAATCGATCGACGAAGCGTTGGCGATCGTGAAATTCACGAACAAATCGGCTTGCGAACCGATTGAGAAGCTTCTTAAATCCGCTCTTGCCAACGCGGAAAACAATTTCAATATGTCCAGAAGTGACCTGTACGTCGCTGAATGCTCTGCTTGCCCGGGCCCGATCATGAAACGGATTCGCCCCCGTGCGCAAGGCCGCGCATTCCGCATCGACAAGAGAACGTCGCACATCAGTGTCGTTCTCAAAGAGAAAGAATAAGTCGAGGAGGTACAGAAGAATGGGACAAAAAGTAAATCCGCACGGTCTTCGTGTCGGTGTTATCAAAGACTGGGATTCCCGCTGGTTTGTGAACGATAAAGAGTTCGGCGACACTATCGTCTCCGACTACAAACTGCGTAAATATCTGAAACAGAAACTTTACGCTGCGGGCATTGCCAAAATCGAGATCGAGCGCGATGCTTCTCGCGTTCGTGTGCACATCCATTGTGCCAAACCGGGTATCGTCATCGGCAAAGGCGGGGCGGATATCGAAGCGCTTCGCCAGACTTGCGAGAAAATGCTCGGCAAACCCACCCTCATCAACATGGTTGAGGTGAAAAACCCCGATGTCAACGCGCAGCTCGTTGCCGAAAGCATCGCCGCTCAGCTGGAAAAACGTACGTCTTTCCGCCGCGCGATGAAACAGGCCATCGGCCGTGCGATGAAACTCGGTGCGAAGGGTATCAAAACGAAAGTTTCCGGCCGTCTGGGCGGCGCGGAGATTGCGCGTAGCGAAAGCTACCACGAAGGAACGATTCCGCTGCAAACCCTGCGTGCGGACATTGATTACGGTTTCGCTGAGGCGAACACCACCTACGGTCGAATCGGCGTGAAAGTCTGGATTTACCGCGGTGAGGTTCTTGCCGGCGCCGCGAAACCGCAACGTCGGGAAGGAGGCCGCAAATAATGTTGATGCCGAAGAGAGTCAAATATCGCCGCGTTCAGCGTGGCCGTTTGACCGGTAAAGCCACTCGTGGCAACACAGTTACCTACGGTGATTTCGGTTTGCAGGCCGAGGAACCGGCATGGATCAAATCCAACCAGATTGAGGCGGCTCGTATCGCTATGACTCGTTACATCAAACGTGGCGGTCAGGTCTGGATCAAAATCTTCCCGGATAAACCGGTTACCGAAAAACCTGCTGAAACCCGCATGGGTTCCGGTAAAGGTTCGCCGGAATACTGGGTGGCCGTTGTGAAACCCGGACGCGTGATGTTCGAGATCGCCGGTGTGCCGGAAGAAACTGCCCGTGAGGCGTTGCGCCTGGCGGCTAACAAACTGCCGATCAAGTGCAAATTCGTCAAAAAAGAGGACGGTGAGCAGGCATGAAGAAATCTGAACTCGAAAAAATCCGTGAGTTGAGCGCCGTGGAAATGGAAAACAAACTGGACGACCTCAAAAAAGAGTTGTTCAACCTGCGTTTCCAACACGCCATCAACCAACTGGACAATCCCGCCCGCATGAAAGCGGTCAAAAAAGAAATCGCCGTTATCAAAACGGTGATGCGTGAAAACGAACTGCGCGAAAGCGCTGAAGGCTAAGGGAGGAGGAATTACCGATGAGTGAAGAACGTAACCTGAGAAAGACGAGAGTCGGTATCGTTGTCAGCGACAAGATGGATAAAACCGTCGTTATCGCCATCAACGACAATGTCCGTCATCCCTTGTACAAGAAAATCGTGAAACGCACTGTCAAACTGAAAGCGCACGACGAGTTGAACGAGTGCCGTGTCGGTGATCGCGTGGAGGTCACCGAAACTCGTCCGCTTTCCAAAGACAAACGCTGGCGCGTTTCCAAAATCATCGAGAAGGCTAAATAAGTCGGTTCTGCTTGAAAGGAGGAACACCAGATGGTTCAACAACAAACCTACCTCAAAGTGGCCGACAACACCGGCGCGAAAGAACTTATG
>JAZLLJ010000097.1:0-17340 GCA_045598065.1 Acutalibacteraceae bacterium | reverse complement strand
CCTATGACGCGAGCGGGAATAAGATAAGCGAACAAGGTTATCATGACTACAGCGTGGATATAGATGGTTCTCATGAGATACAGAGTTGGTCGCACGAATACACCTACGACAAAAACGGAAATATGTTGAGCGATACGGAGTACGACGAGGACTACAATGTGACTGAGGTGATCGAATATACTTACGATGCGAACGGAAATATGTTGACCGAGAAATACTACGATGATGACGGCAGCTCGCGGGATTGGTATGAATATGTTTATCTGAACCAAGCCGGACCGGAAAAATCCGATAAAGAATAACGCAAAACAGCCCCTCACATGGCCGGGAGGGGCTGTTTTTTTTGAGCAATAAAAAAACGACAACGGAAAAACCGTTGTCGTAATTTTAATCGTTTTCGATCAGACCGCGCGGGTAACCTTACCGGAGCGCAGGCAGCGCGAGCAGACATACGCGTGTTTCGGCGTACCGTTTTCAACGATCTTCACGCGTTTGATATTCGGTTTCCAGGTACGGTTGGAACGACGGTGGGAGTGGGAAACACGAATACCGAATTGCACGCATTTGCCGCAAACTTCACATTTTGCCATTGTCGGCACCTCCTTTGATTTTGCCCGCCTTTACGCGGGCGGTCGCAATAACTCGTTTATTTTAGCAGATGCCTTTTGAAAAATCAAGGGTTTTTTGAAATTTTTTTGAAAAAAAGCGAAATTTTCGTGTTTTTGCAAAATTCTTGCAAAGCGGACAAAGAAATCACTTGTAATTGGCAATAAAATGAGATATAATAAATTTTGTATATTTATCGCGCGACTCTTTTTATAAGATTTTGAGAGGATGACCGAGATGAAACAAAAGTATATCTCCTGCCTTTTGATTATTTTAACGATGGCCACATCGTTGTTTTTGGTAACGGGTTCCGGTTTGACGGACGGTCAGCTGATTCGCGGTGACGTGAACGGCGATGGCGCGATCAATATGAAAGACGTGTTGCTTCTTCGTAAGTATATCGCGGATATCCCGGTGGAATTTGCCGACCACGTCTGCACTGCCGCACCGTCTGCCCAAACGCAGGCGCCGTCTTGGACGGAGCCTACGGCGGCGACTCAGCCGAGTGTGACCGAGCCGACACAAACCCAGCCGGTCGTCACCCAACCGCCCTATACCGAGCCGACACAAACGCAGCCGGTCGTCACTCAACCGCCCTACACCGAGCCGACTTACACCGAACCGACACAAACACAACCGATTGTTACCCAACCGAGTGAGACGGCGCCGAGTCAGTCGCAGCCGGCAGGGGACACGGTCACATTGTCGCTTTCCGTGACGGAGCATACGCCGGATAAATGGACGGCGGCCACCCGCACCGACAGTTTCAATGTGCCGATGGGAGAAAACACGGTTGCTATTATTCTACCTGCTGTGTGGCATGGACAAAACGATTATCCCGAGGCGGCGGCAAAAACGCTTGCCAATCTGTCGTATAACGGCGCGGCGCTGACACCGACCGTTACCTACGGTGACACGAAAAACAACGCCAACGACATCATCTTGACCTACACCTTGAACGTCACCGGCGCCGGTACGATCTCCGGCACAGTGGATCACCCGGCGTTTACGGCATTCCGCGTGTCGGTGAACGGCGAGGGCGGCGGCGAACCGACCAAACCCAGTAAAGACAGCACACCGATCGTGCCGGAAGAAAATGCCGACGTGGATCTGGTCACGCTCACCTTCGCGGACGAGAGCGCTTCTTCTTATGGAGTGTCGTTCCATAGTTTTGAGCCGCTGACAAGCCCCAAAGTGCAGGTGGTGAAAGGCGCGGCGACCGATGCGGCCGCGTTTGCGAGTGCGGCGGAATTTGCCGCTTCTACCGCTACGGCAAAAATGGGCGAATTTGAGGGCTACAACCCGCTCAACTACGATTTTTACTACACGAATGCCGCCGAGGTCACGTCCTATCAGCATAAAGCCACGCTGTCCGGACTGGAAGCGGGCACGACCTATTCCTATCGCGTAGGCGACAGCGCCACCGGCAAATGGAGCCCGATTTATACCTTTACGACCAAGCCGTCAACGGTGGGGGATTTTTCCTTTATCTTCACCGCGGACTTCCAACCGGAATTGCCGGAGGAAGGCCTCATGTATAAAGGTGTGGCGCAGGTGATGAATGCTTCGTTCGGACTTTGCCCGAATCCGGCGTGTATTCTCCACGGCGGCGACTTCGTGTATACCGATGCCAACGGTCAAAACGGCATTTCTCAATGGCGCAATGTGATCAACGGCTGTAACAACTGGTCGGAATCGCGTAGCGCGTTCTTTGCCGAGCATCCGTGGGGTATGGCGGCAGGCAACCACGATGCAAGCAAAACGCCGTTCTTCTTCCACTACGACAACCAAGCCGCCGCGGGCGACACACAAAGCCTCTACTACTCGTTCGACTACGGCGATATGCATATCGTGTCGCTGGATACCCATGTGCTTGCCGGCGCGAGTACCAACGCGGCGCAACTGGCGTGGCTGCAAAACGATTTGGCTTCCACCGATAAAAAGTGGAAGATCGTGCAGACACATTACTCGTTTTTCGTGAATACCAACCGCGATTTGGAGGATTACGGCACGTCGGACACCGACCGTACGACTCTCTTGAATCTCTTTGACCAGTACGGTGTGGACGTGGTGCTTTCCGCCCACGTGGTACAAAACTACTACACCACCTATCCGCTGAAATCCGGCGCGGTCACAACGACGGAAACCACGAATCAAAACGGGGTGGAGTATTACACGAATCCGGGCGGCACGGTGTATCTGCAAAACGGTGCCTCCGGCAACTCGTTCGGTATCGAAAACGAAGAGGGTAAGATTAACGGTTACGGATGGAGTTATCCGTCACTGATGAAAGACAGCGAAGCGGGACATTACGGATCGTTCGCGGTTATCAAATTGGAAGGCAACGCGTTGACCGTCAATCGCTATTATCTCGATGAGGCGACGAAGGAAGTAAAAACCTACGCTCGCGGCCAGTTCGGGATTATCAAGACCTAAATATCTTCGGGAGGAAGAGTTCATGTCAAGTCCTATTTTTCAGTTATTCGGATGTATCAAATCCGGTGATTTTTTGGTCGCCGGGTTGATGATTGTTATGTTTGCCCTGCTCGTTTTCGTGTCATTGCCGTTTCACGAATTGGCCCACGCGTTTGTGGCGTATAAATTGGGGGACAACACCCCGAAATGGCAACGGCGGTTGACGTTTAACCCACTCGCGCACCTTGATCCGATTGGAACGGTGATGATGCTCCTTTGCGGTTTCGGTTACGCCAAGCCCGTTCCGGTGAACGCCGCCAACTTTAAGCGCCCGAAAAAGGGAATGGCGCTGACGGCACTTGCCGGTCCGGTTTCCAACCTGCTTTTGGCCTTTTTGGGATTGGTAATGCTCCGCGTGGCGATGGTTGTTTTCGGTACGAACTCGATGGTGACAGCGTATGTAGAAGTTATTTTTGTGTACTTGTTTGCCCGTATCAACATCTGCCTTGCGGTCTTCAATCTGTTGCCCATTTTTCCGTTGGACGGCTCACACATTATTGCGCCGCTGTTGCCGGATAAAGTCAACTGGTGGATTGAGCGCAATCAGCAGATGATTATGATTGCGTTGTTCGTACTGATTTTGTCGCCGGTGCTGGATGCTCCGTTGTCGTTTTTGGTCGGTGCGGTGGGCGGACTTTTGTGTTTGCCGCTCGGGTTGCCGTTTACTATGTTCTTTTAAGGAGAAAACTCTATGGAAGCCATTTGCTACAAGTTGCCGGTATTCGAGGGACCGCTCGATTTACTGTTGCAACTCGTACAAAAGAATAAAATCCAAATCACCGATATTCCGATTGCGGAAGTGCTTAGGCAGTATATGGATACCATCGCGCTGATGCAGGAAATGGATATGGACGTCACGAGCGATTTCCTCGATATGGCGGCGCGTCTCGTCTATATCAAATCAGCAATGCTGTTGCCGCGCCATGAGGAAGAAGACGATCCGCGCGCCGATTTGGTGCGAGAACTCATCAGTTACCAAATCTGCCAGGAAGCGGCGCGCAGACTGGCGCTGCGCAACGTGGGAGGCGACCTCTTTATCCGTACGCCGGAGGAGGTCGAGCCGGATTTGACCTATCGCCGTATCCATCCGGCAACGGATATTCGCGATGCATATATCGCTGCTGCCGGCCGCGGAAAACGGCGATTGCCTCCGCCGGCGCAGGCGTTTAGCGGCATCGTGACACATAAAATCGTGTCGGTGGCATCGAAGATTTCCTTTGTGCTTCGGAAACTGTATACCGGCGGCAAAGTGAAATACGAAGCGCTGTTTGAAAAGGCGGAAAGCCGTTCGGATTTAGTTGCCACGTTTTTGGCGCTTTTGGAACTCGTTAAACAAAACCGTGTGACGGTGAGCGGCGAGGGCGCGGAGCAAAACGTGGAGATGCTCGGTGAATATCACGAGGGCGACGAACAAGAATTGATACAGGGGATGACGATCGAAGATGGAGATTAAGAAATATATGGCGGCGATTGAAGCCGTGTTGTTTGCCAGCGGCGAACCGGTCGAGTGTTCCCGTTTGGCGGAAGTGTTGGAGATTGACGAAGCGACCGCCGGCAAGTTTGCTGATGATTTGATGAGCGACTACAATACGCGTGGCGGCGGCATTACGATGGTGAAGTTGGACAACGCCTATCAGTTGTGCAGCAACCGCAACTATGCAGACTACGTGCGAAAAGCGATGGAAATTCGTCGCAACACGCCGCTTTCGCAAGCGGCCATGGAAGTGCTTGCGATTGTGGCGTATAACCAGCCGGTGACGCGCGCCTACGTGGAGCAGGTCCGCGGCGTGGATTGCTCGGCGGTGATGCAGGGCCTTGTTGCCAAGAGCCTGATTGAAGAAAAAGGCCGATTGGAACTGCCCGGCCGTCCGCTTCTTTACGGCACGACCAAAGATTTTCTGCGGTGTTTCAGCGTGTCTAGTTTGGAAGAACTGCCGCCTCTGCCGCAGATGGAAGTGGCGGAAAACGGAGAGGAAACGCCGATGGAAGCGACACTCGAAGATATTGTGGAACTGGCGGAACAGGCGAAAAAACTGTCTGCCGAAGCGGAACAAGACCAAATAACCTTGGAAACCGACGAATAAACGTGGGAGAGGAAGCCGATGATGCTTGCCTTAAAAATCATAGGGTGGGTATTGTTGGGATTGCTGGCACTGATTTTGCTGTTGCTTATCGTTCCCGTGCGATTGCGTGTGAAATACGGGGAGGAGCTCATGGCGAGATTGTGGGTGCTGTGTATTCCCATCAAACTCGCGCCTAAGAAAGAAAAGCCGGAAAAAGAGCCGAAAAAGGAAAAAAATCCGAAGAAAGAAAAAGCGGACAAGCCGGCTAAGAAGAAAAAAGAAAAGAAAAAGCCGGACGGCGAGGGAAAAAAGAAAAAAGATTTTTTGTCGCTGAAAAAACGCGCCAAGGAACTGAAAGAAAACGGGATTATGGCGGCGGCGGCATGGCTGAAAGAACTCGCCGGACTGGTGATGACTACCCTCAGCCGCATCGTGGATGCGATTACGGTGAAAAAACTCTATGCCGATGGAGAGATTGCAGGGGAGGATGCGGCGCAAACGGCGCTGACGTTCGGGAAACTGTGTGCAACGGTGTATCCTGCGCTTGGTATCATCGAGAGCAAATTGAAAGTGAAAAAACAACAGGTGCGGCTTGTCCCTGCCTTTTGTTTAGAGAAAACGCAGTTTACCTTTGACGTAGTCGTCAGCGTCAGCCTGTGGCGTATCGTCGTGGCGGCCTTGCGGATGTTGATTGGATATCTCAAAATGCCGTCAGTGGGAGAACTGAAAAAACAACGGTCTTAAATGTGCTTGAAGGAGGCAGTTACGATATGGAAAAAAATGTGCAGAGTGTCCTCGGAATCTCGATGGACAAAATCAAAGAAATGGTGGACGTTAACACCGTTATCGGTCAACCGATTGCGGTCGGTGAAGTGACGCTGATTCCGATTTCCAAAGTGACCTACGGGTTTGCCGGCGGCGGATCGGATCTTCCTACCAAAGCGGACGGTCGTTTCGGCGGCGGAAGCGGCGCCGGTATCACCATTACGCCGATTGCCTTTTTGTCTGTGGTGGACAAAAAGGTGCAAGTGCTTCCCATCAACGAAAAACCGGGTACAGCGGAATCTATTGTGGCTTCGGTGCCGACGCTGGTGGATCGCCTGAAAGACACCTTCTCGAAAAAGGACAAAGCCATCGAAAACCAGTAAGAATGAAAAACGGATCCTCCCGCATACGCTGTATGCGGGAGGGGTTTTATGAAACGGGTTTTGTGCATAATAGCGGTGTTTGTTTTGGCGGCGGTGAGCGGAATGTCCGTTTGCGCCGAAACTTGCCTGCAAGCGGAGATGCCGGCGATATCGTCTCTGTCGGCGGTGCTGTATGAGCCGATGACCAAAACGGTGCTTTGCGAAAAAGAGGCGCATACACCGCGGCCGATGGCGAGCACAACCAAGTTGATGACGGCGCTTTTGGCAGAAGAATGTCTTGCGTGGGACACGGTAGTGTCCGTTCCTGCCGCGGCTTCCGGTATCGAGGGGACAACGCTCGGCCTGAAACCAAACGACACCCTTTCGGTCGGCGACCTTGTCACGGGGATGCTTTTGGAGTCGGGAAACGATGCGGCAACGGCGCTGGCGCTGCTGATAGACGGCAATCTTGTACAGTTTGCCGCACGGATGAACCGCAAAGCCGCAGAACTCGGGATGTACGACAGTCATTTTGTGACGCCGTCTGGACTGGATGCCGAGGGACACGCGGCCTCGGCCTACGATATGGCGCTTTTAGGCGCGGCAGTGCTTTCTAAACCGCATCTGGCGGACGTGTGCGCAAAAAAATCCGCCGAAATCACGATTAGCGGCCGGAAAGTGACCGTCTGTAACCACAACCGACTGTTGTCGATGGTGGACGGATGCGTGGGCTTAAAAACCGGCTACACAGACAACGCCAAACGCTGTCTTGTGTCGGCAGTGCGACGGGATGGATTGACGCTGATTGCCGTCACACTCAACGGCCACGAGTATTGGAGTGACCACAAAGCGTTGTACGAAGTGGGGTTTTCCGCGGTGAAAGCCGAAACCCTGCTACCGCCGCCGCTTCCGTCGCTTTCGGTGGCAGGCGGCGACAAAAAAACGGCAGAACTCGCGACAACTCCCGTAACGGCGGTATTACCGAACGGGGCGGACGTGTGCGACATTACCTCGACCGTCACGTGGCAAACGCCGGTATTGTTTGCGCCGGTACAACCTGAAAAAGCGGTGGGATTTGTGACCTATTTTTGGAACGGTCAGCCGGTCGCTACCGCCGAGATTACAACGAAAACAGCCGTGTCCGGCGCACCTGCCGCATCTTTTTGGCGGCGGACGGCGGATGCGTTTATCACATTGTTTTACTCCCTTTTTACGTTTAGATAAGGAGAACGTTATGGCACAGGAACGATTGCAAAAAATACTGTCGGAGTACGGGGTGGCTTCCCGTCGCAAGGCCGAGGAACTCATTGCCGCCGGCAAGGTGAAAGTGAACGGGCATCCTGCCTCGTTGGGAGACAAAGCGGATGCTCGCCGAGACACCATTACCGTGGCAGGCAAAAAACTCGGCAACATCGGTGAAAAACCGCAGGAATACACCTACGTGTTGCTCAATAAGCCGCGTGGCGTTGTGACCACGCTTGCGGATGAGCAAGGGCGCAAATGTGTGGCGGATTTGGTGGCGGATGTGGGCGTGCGCCTGTATCCCATCGGCCGCTTGGACCGAGACTCCGAAGGGCTGTTGTTGCTTACCAACGACGGCGAGTTTGCCAACGCCGTTTCCCATCCGAAACATCACGTCCCCAAAACCTATCGGGTAACGGTGCGTGCCGCGATGACGGAAGAACAGGCGGCACGGCTGCAAGACGGCATTGTGCTGGACGGACGCAAAACCGCACCTGCCGAAGTGACGGTTATGGTGAAAGAGCCGGAGCGCACGGTGTTTCAAATGACCATTTACGAAGGGCGCAACCGCCAAATCCGCCGGATGTGCGAGTGCCTCGGCTTGGAGGTCATCCGCTTAAAGCGGACAAGTATCGCCACCGTGAAGATCGGCGGTGTGCCGGTAGGCAAATGGCGGTATTTAGAGGGGAAAGAGGTCAAAGCGCTGCTTTTGGCCTCCGGCGCAGACGAAAAATTGCGCGGTGCCGCAAAATACATTCAAAACCATCGATGATGTTCCGAAAACGGGACACGGTGTTTGGTAAGATACGTGTGAAGATGGGGTGTGAAATAGATGAAGCGATTCGGGAAGCACAAACATTCATTAGATATTGTAGCGGTCCTTACTGATTTTGCACAATCGTCTGAAATACTACCCATACAACATCCACAAAATATTAAGAAAAAGTTCTTTGTTTCCGAAGGAAAACGAATAGCTTATGAGGACTTTATACATAGTATTCTCAGTGTTTTATATGAGAACGAATTTCAAATCATTAAGAAACGCCAAAGTACTCGTAGTAATTCTGTATACATAGATTTTTATCCGGTAGATGCTCAAGGAAATACCCTTGACTTGGTTCAAATAAAATTTAGGATATCTAATCCTATTCCTGATTCAAGAGATTCTTTTTCTCGTACCACAAGTAAGGCCGTGTTCAAAACATTCATAGTAGGAGAAAAACCGTATCCTTCAACATTTTCTGTTATGGATGCAATATCAAAGATATGCGAAGACTTGAAACAAGGAAATTACGAAATACTTGATACAAATTAAAAATACTGTGAAAAAATTGTGAGCAATATTTCTATTATCTCTATAAGGATGAAGAAACCATGAAAATTTTAGCGGTGGATTTGGGGCTTGCGCGAACGGGAATTGCCGTTTCGGACGTGAACGAGAGTTTGGCGAGCCCCGTGAAAACCATTGAAGAACGACATTTAGACCGCTTATGTGAAACGGTAGCGGCGCTGGCAAAAGAAAAGGGCGTGGGTGAAATCGTGGTCGGTCACCCCTGCAATATGGATGGCAGCCGCGGCGAAAGTGCGTTGCGAGCGGAGGAGTTTGCTGCCGATTTGGAAGCAGCGACGGGCCTTCCGGTAAAATTGTGGGACGAGCGGCTGACAACGGTGGCCGCTACCGGGTATTTAAACGAAACCAACGTCCGCGGAAAAAAGCGCAAACAGACGGTGGATATGGTGGCGGCGGGGATTATTTTGCAAAATTACTTGGATAGCCGCCGATAAGACGAAAAAAGTGATTTTTTGAGAGAGGAGTGAGCCGAATGCTTCAGTTGATACTGGGTACAAGTGGCAGTGGAAAAACCTTTACAGTGATACAGCGCATCGGCGCACTTTTGCAACAAAACCGGGAAAATTCCCCGGTTTTACTTGTTCCGGAGCAGTTTTCGTTTGAAACCGAAAAACGATTGCTGGCAGCGTTCGGTCCGCAGGAGGCTTCTCGCGTAAAGGTATACAGCTTTACGCGGCTTGCTGAGGTGATTTTGCGTGAAAGTGGCGAAAAAAGGAAAAAATCGCTGGATGACGGCACGCGCTTACTGCTTCTCAATCAGGCGTTGAAAGAAACCGCGGACAAACGGGAACTGCCGTTTCGCGAAGGCAGTGTGGGACAGTTGTCGTTGCTTTTGGACATTCTGAAAGAGTGGAAGCAAAACGCGGTAACGGATGAGACGGCATCCGAGGTGACGGCGCAACTGCCGCCGGACAGTTTGCTGAAAAAGAAACTGTCCGATTTTGGACTTGTGAAAAATGCCTTTGAAACCTTGGCATTTCAGGGGTTTGACGATCCGCAGGAATTGCTGTCGCAGGCGTATGACTGTTTGCGGCAAAACGAGGTTGGTACGGGAATCTATCTCTTTTTGGATGGATTTATGGGATTTACAGTGCAAGAGGAACGGTTGCTCTCTTGCCTTGTTTCTCGCGCGGCAGAGGTGACGGCGGCTGTCAGCACCGATACGCTTTCGACGCAGGAAGAGGGACTGGGGCTGTTTATGCTTCCTGCCGAAACCGCCAACCGTCTGATTCGCCTTGCCAAAGACAGTGGCACATCGGTGGCATCGCCGCTGTATCTGATAGAGGACAAGCGCCATAACGACGAGGCGCTTTGTACGCTTTGCAGTGGGATTTTCCGTCCGGACAGTGAAACGTTTGAGGAGGAAACTGCGGCGGTGACGGTGCTTTCTTGCGCGGACAAGAGCGAGGAATGTAAGGCCGCGGCAAGGGAAATTCGTCGCTTTTTGCGCCATGGCGGTCGCGCACGCGACGTGGCGGTAGTGACGCGTTCTATGGAGGAGTACCGTGGCTCACTGGAAATGGCGCTTTTGACGGAGGGCGTACCGTATTCTCTCGATAACCGCGAAAGTATCCGCGGCGATGCGCTGGTCGAGACGGTTTGCGCGGCGCTACGGGCGGCGACGGGCCGTTTTCAAACGGAAGACGTTTTGCGCCTTCTTAAAATCGGATTGTCCGGTTTTTCACCGCGTTCGGTGGCAAAATTGGAAAATTACGTTTACCAGTGGAACGTTTCCGGTCTTGCGTGGAAAGAACCGTTTACGGAAAATCCCGGCGGATTGTCCGCTTCGGTAACGGAAAAAACGCAAGGACAACTCTTTTACCTTAATATATTGCGCCGCCGCGCGGTACGGCCGCTGCTGCGTTTGCAAAATGCCCTTTCCGGTGCGGTGGACGGCAAAACGTTTGCCGAGGCGGTGTTTACCTACTTAACGGATATTCGCGCGCCGCAAATGACACGGTATACCGTTCGTCGCTTGGATGAAAACGGTCAAATTGCCGTCGCGGACCGTACCGAACGGGTGTGGGATGCGACGATGGAACTGCTGGACGTGTTCGCCAAAGGAACAAGCCAGTTGCAGACTGCCAAAGAGTGGGCAGATTTGTTTTCTATGACCGCTTCGGCCATGGATTTGGGGGTGCTTCCTCAAGGACTGGATGCGGTACAAGTCGGTACCGCCGACCGTATTCGCCTGTCCGAGCCGCGGATGGTGTTTTTGCTCGGTGCCAACGAGGGGGAATTCCCGGCGGTGCCTGCTTCCGGCGGCTATTTGAGCGATCGGGAGCGTAAAACGCTGAAAGAAAAATGCGGCTTGCGGCTTTCCAAAGATCCCGAACGGGAATTGACGGAAGAACGCTTATATGCCTATAACGCTTTGTCCGCAGCCTCCGAAACCGTGGTGGTGACGTATGCTCGCAGTAATTTGGCAGGGGAGAGTTTGGCAAAATCGGTGCTCGTTACCGAAATCGAGCGACTGCTTCCGAAATGCCGGAAAACGCGGTTTTGTACCGACGAAAACTGGATGCCCGAAACGCCGGAAGAAGCGCTTTCTTACTATACCTCAACTTACCGTTCTCCCACCAAACTGACGGCGGCGGTACGTAAGACGTTGTGCGAAATTCCTGCGCAAAAGGCGCGACTTGATGCACTGGAACGGGCGGCGGAAAACCGGTCGTGGACGTTTGAGAACCCCGAAAACGCCGTTCGTCTGTTCGGCAAAAATATGACGTTATCCGCAACAAAAATCGATGCCTACTATACCTGTCCGTTCTTGTATTTTTGCAAACACGGGTTGCGCGTGTCACCGCGAAAGAAAGCGGAACTGAACGCGTTGGAATCCGGCTCGCTTATTCACGCGCTTTTGGAAAACTTGGTGCCGCGTTATCGGGATGTCGGGTTTGATACCGTAACCTATGAACAGGTGTGCGAAGACGTTGACCGGACGGTGGATGCGTATGCAGAGGAGACACTTGGCGGTCTTACGGAAAAAACGCCGCGGTTTTTGTATCTCCTTTCTCGCTTGAAACGCATTTCTACGGCTGTGATGTGGCATTTGGTGGAGGAACAGGCACAAAGCGAATTTACGCCCGTGAAATTTGAGTGGAGTATCGGCAACAAGGACGGAGACTTGAAGCCGTTTTTGCTGGAAGCGGAGGATGGTGGCACGGTCACGGTGATCGGAAAAATCGACCGTGTAGATCTTTTTGAAAACGAGGGCGTATCGTATATCCGCATTGTGGACTACAAAACCGGCGAAAAAGCTTTCAATTTAGCGGACGTGATGAACGGGCTGAATTTGCAGATGCTTTTGTATCTCTTCGCTGTTTGGGAAAACGGGGGAGAATATTACGAAAACGTCTCGCCTGCCGGAATTCTGTATATGCCTGCCACGCTGCCGTTGGTGGACGGTGACGGCGATGTGAACAAACGGAAGGCCAACCAAAACAAACGACTGAAAATGGACGGTCTTCTGTTAGCGGACGAAACGGTGTTGCGGGCGATGGATCGCGACCTTGCCGGCACATATATCCCGGCAGTCAAGAGCAAAAACGGGTTTAACGGTAGCAGCTCGAAAGTGGCGACAGCGGAACAACTGGAACTGCTCAAACGCCGTTCCGAAAAGCTTTTGTTGCAAATGGCAACAGCATTGTGGGCCGGTCACGTGCAAGCGTGTCCCACCGATGAAAAAACGGTGTGTGTCCGTTGCGATTATCGAGACGTGTGTGGGTTTGAAACCGGCGATGAAACCCGTTCGTCGGACTATTTCCCGGAAGAACTCGCCAAAGGAAAAAAGACGATGGGGTTGTTGGCGTTGGCAGAAGAAATGGAAAGCGGAGAACCCCTTGAATAAGGCGAAAACGAGGCGTTTGTTGAAGCAAACGCCTCGTTTTTTCGGTAAGGTTGTAATTTTGCACAATTTCACCGTTTTTTCTTGACATTTTCTGTGGCATATTGTATACTGACTGTGACTGAGAAGTTTTCTTTTCAGAAGGAAAAATATTATTTTGAATGAGGTGCAAAAACTATGTCTCTCTCCAAGAAAAGCCTGAAATCGCTGTTGGCATTTGCGCTTGTTTTGGTGATTGCGCTGGCCTTCCTGCCGTCGCTTTCCCCGAACATGAAAGCGGAAGCGGCGAAAGATTTCGGCGGCAAACGTGTGGGCTGCTGGTGGTGGAGTTCTTCCGACATCAATGAGCCGAACGCGACCAACTATCTCCAATGCATGAAAGATTGCGGTGTCAACGAGATTTATCTCTCCTGCTTCGGTCTTATGAACACCGACGGTAACCGCGCGAAACTCCACACCTTTGTGGAAAAAGCAAAATCCTATGGTTGCCGTGTTGCCGTCCTTTACGGTGAGTGGGACGATTTTGCAAACAATAACGCGAAGAACTTTGATTTGCTCGTCGGTTACATCAAAACCTACAACGCCACCTATCCGAACGAGCCGATCTACGGTATCCACATGGATATTGAGCCGGGTAACTACAATTCCACCGTGCTCCAAAACTATGCGGATAAGTTCATCGCCCGTGTGCAGACGGCCCGTGCCGGCGGCACCTACATCGAAGTGGACGTCAACTGCGGTTGGAACGGCCAGGGCGGTACGACCACCACGCTCAACGGCGTGACCGGTATCTACAACATCATTGCGAAGAACTTTGATGCCGTGTTTGCGATGTCCTATCGTAACACCATGAGCGGCGCGGACACCATTGCCACCTTCTCGGCACCGGTTGTGACCGCGTGCAAATCCGCCGGTACTCCGGTGTTCCTCGGTGTGGAGACCGACAACGTCACTCCGGCGAAAGTTACTTTCTACGGCAAGAGCAAAGCGGATATGTTCGCGGTGATGGATCAGGCGATGGCGTATCTCTCTACCCAAGGTCTCAGCGACTACGGTATGGCGATCCACCAGAACAGATCTCTCCTGCAGCTGCAGGATACCACCCCGACCACGGCGCCTCCGTCTGAGGGCAACTGCATTTGGCAGGGCGATATCAACATGGATATCACCACCAAAAACACTGTGGGTATCATCAAAGTGGATTCGCTGACGCAGGCCATCCGTGACGATATCGCCACCTACGGCACCGCTTCCAAATACGTTGTCACCTCGGATAACAGCGAGTATAAGGACGGCCCGTCCGGCTACTGCGTGTTTGGTTTTTATCAGGATGCCAACGCTTCCAAAGGTCTTGAATATCTCGAGTCTTGGGGCAAATCCGACAAGGGCGCCGAGTTGCAATACTGCACGTGGGAAAAAGCGGACGAACTGTCGAAGATGGGCGCTGACGTCAACTTCTGCGTGTTCTCCGATGCTACCGGCGACATTTGCCACATCGGCAACCTGAAAGTGTATGCGTTCCACGGTGCTGTGACTCCGACGACTCGTTCGACCACTGCGCCGACGACTCGTTCGGCCACTACGCCGACGACTCGTCCGACCATCCCGACCACCAAACCCTCCGCGTCGGTGGACATCTTCTACGGCGATGCCAACGACGACTGCGTTGTGAACATGAAAGACGCGCTTGTCATCCGCAAATATTTGGCCGGTATTCCGACTTCCATCGATATGAAGACGGCGGATGCTGACGGCTCCGGCGAAGTCAACATGAAAGACGTGTTGCTTGTCCGCAAATACATTGCGAACATTATCGACGAAAGCGGCCTTGGTCCGAAAAAATAATCCTTTATGATTAGATCCCCATTGCGGCAAAAGCCGCAATGGGGATTTTTTTTGTGAAGAATGCGCACAAATAGGGAAGAATTGTGGATATTGTCACAAAGTAGGGGAAACATATTGACTTTTTTTGTGCGATATTGTATACTGGCATTACCATTGTGGAAGTTTGTCCATTTTGGAATATTTTATTGTATTTGTATGAGGTGCAAATCATGACTAGGGCAAAAAAACTCTCGCGATCCTTAATTGCCGTTGCCATTGCGGTGGTGTTTTTGGTGACCATGTTGCCGACATTCTTCGGCGACGTGAATGCCGGCGCACAAACGTATGATGGCCGCAAACACCGTCTCGGTTGCTGGTGGTGGTATTTTGCAGATGCGACCAACACCACGACGCGCGACAACTATCTTGGCCTTTTGGAAGAAACCGGCGTGACCGAAATTTATATTGAAGCGTATACCCAACTGTGGACCACGGGCAACCACGCCACGCTCCACAACTTTATCCAGGCGGCGCAAAAACACGGTATGCGCACTTCCGTTATGATTGACGATCCGAATATGGCGACCAGTGCCGCTACGGCATCCAAGTATATCAATGATCTCTACAACGGCTGGGTGGCGTACAAAAACACCTATCCGGACGACTGGTTATACGGTATCCACTTCGACGTGGAGCCCGGCAACTACAGCACTTCCACTCTGCAAAAATATTGTGACAACCTGCTTGACAACGCGCTGAAAACCCTCGTTGCCAACAACGTGTACGTTGAATTTGACGTGAACCCGGCGTGGTCCGGTTCCGAGAGCGTGACCTACAACGGCACCAAAGACTTCTATCAAATCCTTGCCAAAGAACTCGGCGGCGGCAAAGGTACCGTGTCGCTCATGTCCTACCGTACCAAACCGGAAAAGGTGATGTCCCGCGCCAACGAGAAAAAAGCCATTGACTACGCGGTTCAGTACAACTGCGACTTCACCTACGGCATCGAGACCGACAAAGTGGACTCCGCTATCGACATTTCCAGCCAGAGCAAAGCGTATCTGTGCAGCATGCTCGATTATATCTACGGTCAAATCGATGCGAAAAACTATACGCTGGATGCCGGTGTGGCGATCCACCACGCGCGCTCTTACTACAACTACCTCTCCGGTACGTTGCCCACCACGTCCGTGTACGTGCAAGGCGGCACCACCGCGTCCCGTCCGACCTACACGACCAAACCCACACAGCCGACGAAACCTCATACGGGTACGCTGACCAAAACGCAGATTTGGAAAGGCGATTTGAATGCGACCGTTATCATCGAGAACTATATCGGTGCGCTCAACAACGCGGAGATCGATGCCGCCATCCGTGCGGATCTTGCCGCCAACGGCCCGATCGAGGATGACGAGTATTATGAAATCTTCACCACCGGTTACGTGCAAGGCCAGAGCGGTTACGCCGTGGCGGGCTTGCTTACCGGCGACTGTGAGTTCTGGGGCGATGATAAAGCTCAGTTCTGCGCCACCATCGGCGAGAGCAGCAGCCTTACCTGTCAAAAACTGATCGGTACGGCGACCGATAAAAAGGGCAACCTGCTGGCGCCCGACCTGAACGGCGATTTTACACAGCTTGCCTATTTCAGCGATGCGGACGGCTATACCGATAAAGTGTATATCACCAAAATCGAAATCAACGTCTATCGCTATTCCGGCGATGTGGATCCGACGAGTTCTTCGTCTCAGTCTCAAACGCAGACGGTCCCGACTCAGCCGACACAGACTGTCCCGACTCAGCCGACACAGACTATCCCGACTCAGCCAACCCAGACTGTCCCGACTCAGCCGACTCAAACCAATCCGATTCAGACCGATCCGACTCTGCCGATCCAGACCAATCCGACTGTTGCTCCGACGACCATGCCTTCCATCGGCCCGTCTATCGACATCATCTACGGTGATGCCAACGATGACTGCGAGGTCAATATGAAAGACGTTCTCGTGATGCGCAAATTCCTTGCCGGTATGAGCGAATATATCGATATGAAGACCGCGGATGCGGATGCCTCCGGCGAAGTCAACATGAAAGACGTGCTGCTCGTGCGCAAATTCATTGCCAACCTTGTCGGCGAGGATGCTCTCGGCCCACAGGGTTAACAAAATCAAATGAGAATTCCCGCGGTTGTAAAACTGCGGGAATTTTTTTGTAAAAAAGGGTTGACAAGGGGGAAAGAGGGGTATATAATGAATGAAAATGTGACGACCGGAAAAAAGTAGAAGCGCCGTCACTCCTTTCAGAGAGCCGCCGGTTGGTGCAAGGCGGTAGGGGAAGCGCTTTGAATACATTCCGCGAGCAGCGCACCGAACGCATTTTGCAAGTAGGCTGCGACGGGTACGCCCGTTAAAGCGTTAGGGTATCGTTTTTGTAACCGTACCCAAAGAGGCCGCTTGTCGCAAGACGGCGGTAAATTGAGGTGGTACCACGGGAATTCCCGTCCTCTGTTTTTTAGAAAACAGGAGGGCGGTTTTTTTATTGCCTTCCGAAAGCAAAAAGGAGAAAAATTATGGTTATTACGGAACTGTTGGAAAAGAACGCGCGCCTCTACGGCAAAGAGACGGCTTTAGTGGAGATCAACCCCACCGAAGAGCACGATGCCGCTCACACGTGGCGTGAATTCAATCTCATCGAGGCAGATGCGGCGCAACCGTACCGCCGCGAAATCACATGGAAAGAGTTTGACATCCGCGCTAATCAGTTCGCGAATCTTCTGCTTACTCGCCACGTGAAAAAAGGCGACAAAGT
>JAZLLJ010000096.1:0-7683 GCA_045598065.1 Acutalibacteraceae bacterium | reverse complement strand
GCCGATTGGTCCGAATCCCATAATCAACTCTCCTTTTTGAATGGTTTTCATTCTTTTGGGTTCACTCTCAATACTCCGCCGCGCGTAAAAAAGTTACACCGCGCTGTAAAGCAACATCTTAGTGTTTAATATAACACATTTTTTGCCAAAACGCAACAAAAAACAAAGGGGACTGCCAAAAAACACAAAGAACGCGCTTTCTATTGACAAGCGAGTGAAAAAAGTCTATAATCAACCCGTTATCATATTAAGGGAGGAATAACGAAATGAAAAAAATTTTTTCCGTGTTGATGGTTGTGTGCATGCTGGCAATAACGCTCAGCGTGTTTATTGTTTCCACAACGGCGGAGACTGAAGTTGTCGTGTGGGAAGGCGACATCAACCAAGAAATTACCACTTCCCACTGTATAGGAATCATTAACGTTGAGGCTTTGACACAGGCCATCCGTGAGGATTTGGCGAAGAACGGCCCGGTGACCAAGTATGTCTTGACTTCCTCGGATTCCCGTTATATCAGTGGCTCTTCCGACTATTCGATGTGGGGTTTCTATCAAGACGGTTCTCAGTATGTGGAAGCTTGGCCGGAAAATCGCAGCACTATGCAAGAGGCTGTTTGGACCGATGCGGACGAACTTTCCAGATTGGGGCAGAACGCTTTCCTTTGCATCCTCTCCGATAGCACGGATACGGCGTATGCCGGTCATATCAAACTGGTCGCAACCCACGCCGACACGCCTTTGGAAACCGGTACCACTCCGGTTGAAAGCACCCGGATTCCTCAACCGACGGGCGCGGCGGAGGATATTGTCAACCAAGGTGTTAAAGTGTGGAGCGGTTCTTTCAACAAAGACTTTACCACCGACGGTTCCTGCATGGCGGTGCTGGACAACGAAGAACTGAGCGATGCCATCTATACCGACATTGTTGAGAACGGTGTCGCGATCGCGTATGCGGTTGTGGCCGACGTGAAGTATGTGTCCGGCGACTCCGGCTACGCAGGTTTCTGTTTCTATCAGGAGACTCCTGATTATCTGGAAATTTGGCCGGACCATCCCAGACCTGATTCGACCTCTTTCGTGATATCAGATTCTTCTTTGTTTTCGCTGATGAGCCCGGACGTTCAGCTCGCTCTTTGCTGTGACACCCGAGGCGATGTGATTCACCTGAACTACCTCGCTCTCTATGCGCTGCACGAAACGAAATCGACCGCTACGGAAGCCGAGCTGACCGCTACCGAACCGAGCGAAACGGAGCCGACCGAAACGGAGCCGAGCGAAACGGAACCGACAAAAACCGATCCGACCGGTGTAGAATCGGGTGCTATTACTACCGAATCGAGCGTTACGGAATCAAGCCAAACGGAGCCGTCCCGGCCGGTTGAAGTGTTCCTTGGTGATACAAATGACGACGGCGCAGTCAACATGAAAGATGTGTTGCTTATGCGCAAATATCTCGCCGGTATGGACGTTACGTACAATGCTGAAAATTCCGATGTGAATGCCGATGGCGTGGTCAATATGAAGGATGTGCTGGTACTTCGCAAATACCTTGCGGATATGGTGGACCATCTCGGCGCATAATTGCACAATGAAAAACAGTGGCAGGGATTCGCCACGGTTTCCTAAGGAAACCGTGGCGTTACTCCCTGCCGCTTTTGCTTTACAAATCCATCCTTATATGTTACAATAAGCCAGTTAGACTTATTTCCGAATAATCAGGGGGTATGCAGAATGAAGAAAACCTTACCGATGCGTCTGCTTGCGGTTGTGGCTTGCGTGGCGATGCTTGTGACTGTGATACCGATTTTTGCCGCTGCGGAGACCATAATTACCGAAATTGTCATTACCAACGCGGATATGACGCCGGTCATTGGTAAGCCGGCAGGCAACTATTTGGCCTATACGCTGCCTGACGATGCACCGTATGTTTGTTTGCATCACTATTGGTATAACGATACCAAAGGATTTATGCTTAAGGAGGACGATGTTTTTGTCGAGGGAGATTTGTACTCCTTGGAATGGTCAATCTCGCCAAAAGACGGGTATGCCTTTTCTTCTGCTACCACCCTTTCGCTCAACGGCGGCGAGGGGAGCATAGATTATGAAAACACGGTGGTCGTTGAGTACGACTGCGGTATTTGGTCGGAACGGACAGAAGCGGTTACGGCACTGCCGATAAAGAGCATCCTCATTACCGATGTGGACGGCACACCGGTTGTGGGTGAGCGAGCGAGCAACAACGTATCGTATACGTTGCCCGACAATGCGCATTTCACCTGCACGGATTGCTATTGGTACAGCATCACCAAACGGGTTCCGCTTTCCGAAAACGAGTTTTTTACAAAGGAAGACGTTTACTGCTTGGTGTGGGAGATTGTCCCCGATGATGGCTATACCTTCTACAACGGGTATTTGCCGATATATATCTATAACGTCAACGGTGCCGCAAAAGGTATCGCTGGCGACACGAATGTCGCAGGGGATTCCGGCATTATTTATTCGGGGATTTTCTATCCTTCCGACCAACCGGCGATTTCCGAAATCCACCTTTTCGATGTAGATCTTACACCGGTTGCCGGCGAGCGAGCGGGCGATCATTTGACGTATGCGTTGCCTGACGATGCGCCGTACACCTGCACGCATCAATTTTGGTTTAACGACAGCAAGGGAACATCGCTTTCGGAAGACGACTTGTTTGAGGCAGGGGATTCGTACTCCTTGGCTTGGATGCTTGAACCTCGGGAAGGACATACCTTTAGCTCCGCGGTGGATATTTCGCTCAACGGTAGTGAGGAAGGCATCGACCGCGCCGACACGTTGATTGGTGAGACACAATGTACTGTTTGGACGCAGCCGGTCTCTGCCGTTGTGCCGCCGATTTCCGAAATCCGTCTTACCGATGCGGAATTTACGCCGGTTGCAGACGAGATGGCAGGCGACCATTTGTCGTATACTCTGCCTGACGGTGCGCAGTATACCTGTACGGAACATTATTGGTACAACAACAGCGAAGGGGTTTCGCTTGGAGAAGACGATTCCTTTGTGGGAGGGAATTCGTACTCGTTAAGATGGGTGCTTGTTCCTAATGAGGGTTACACCTTTGACACCGGTGCGAACATTTCTCTTAATGACGGCACGGAAAATATTGATGCGGAAAACACCTCGGTCGCCGAGGACCGATGCGTGATTTCCACAACGCCGATGGAGGCGCTTGCGGCGACGGTAATCACCGAAATCAACCTTATTTATCCGGATGTACCGGTCGCCGGTGCCATAGTGGGAGATTATATGAAACCTACACTGGCTGATGGTGCGCATTGTTATTGCGGAGCCTGTTGGTGGGAAGATGTAAGCCAAGGTTTTGAGCCGGGAGCAAGCGACGCCTTTGTTGAGGGAGATGCGTACATCACAAGGTTGATACTTTGGACCGACGAGGGCTACACCTTTGCCGATGACACGAAAATTTTGGTCAACGGCAAAGAGGGAAGAATAAACTATGACTACACCTGGTTCTCCGGAAATATGTGTAACATCTGGACGATACCGGTCGAAACGATACCGCCGACGTTGATTTCGGAAATTAACCTTACTGACGTGGAAGTTGCGCCGGTTGTGGGCGAGCGAGCGGGCGATCATTTGAAACTCACGCTGCCCGACAATGCACCGTATACCTGCAAAGAGTATTTTTGGTATGGCGACAGCGAGAGTGTTCAGCTTGAAGAAAACGACATCTTCGCAGCTGGAAAAACATATTCGATAAAATGGTTGATTGTTCCGAATGCAGGCTATGCCTTTGCCGATGACGTAAAAATACTGATAAATGGTACCGAGGGAAAAATAGATGAAGCTAACACGGTCTGCAGTAGGAATGCGTGTGGTATCTGGTCGAAACCGGTTGAAACGCCGCCGCCGACGATAATTTCCGAAATCAACCTTACCGACGTGGATGTTACGCCGATTTTGGACGAGAAAGCAGGCGATTTGCTGCACGTTACTCTTCCGGAAAATTGCGGATATACGGTCTATGCTCATTGCTGGTTTGAAGACGGTGGCGTAATGGATGCCGACAAAACCTTTGCAGAAGGCAGTCGGTACGCCGTCTGTATTACGCTGAAAGCTGAGCCGGAATACGCGTTTGCCGAAGATGCTGTGGTAACCGTCAACGGCTCTGCCGAAAAAATCGATGCCGATTACGGTGGATATTACAACGCGCAAGAATTTGACATTTGGACAATTTACAGTGAACCGCAACCCGTTTTTGATCTCGAAAGCGGAATTCATCTGATGGTGGGCAAAACGTGGGTGAACACGAAAAATGCCGCGGATGTGCTTCACAACGGTTGTGTGAGTTACGATGACGCGACCAAAACCCTCACGCTGAAAAACCTTACCGTTTTGGGCTGTTCGTACGTGGAGGATGCAGAGGCGTATTGTACGATTTATGCCGACCAATTCATCACCATCAATCTTTTGGGAAACAGCATGGTTCACCAGGGTGTCGCGACGCAGGACAAGACCTGTTGTGGCATTTACATCTGCGGCAGCGGTGATTGCCCACCGCTTTTGACCGGCGACGGCGGCCTTGCCGTTTACGCCGGCGATACTACGAGCGGCAATTCCACGGCAATATTCGAGTCTGCCGACAACGTTGAAATCGCCGCCACCGGCAATTTGTTCTTCCAGGCGGGCATTTGCGGCGAAACGGGAGACAGTAACCCGATTTCCTGCCCCGGTAACGTTTTGTTTTCCGGTCTCAACGTAAGACACAATCTGTCACTGGTGTCCGGCAAAGAGATTGACGTCCAATGCGCTTTTCTTTGTGATGTGAAGGCGACGATGTTCACAGTGGACGAATATGAGAGTGTAGAAGCACCTGCTGAGTGTTTTGAAAAGAAGGACGGTGTCACCTATTTCCGCTCGGGTGAAGGGTACACTGAGGTGGACTTTTCTTTCCGCGAGGCCGTTATTGACACCATCGAAATCAACGGAAGCAGTCACGCGATTATCGACGGTAAAGCAAGCGATAACCCCGGCTTTACCGTCCCCGAGGGCGCGCCCTATCACTTTGAGCCGGATAGTGTGTATTGGATGAACGATACCGACGGAGTGAAAATGAACGGTGACGACACGTTTGAAAAGGGCAAATTGTACTCGGTCGGTGGTTATTTGGTTGCCGATGAGGAATACGTCTTTGCCGCAAAACCCACAATTCTGTTAAACGGCGGCAAACTGATTACTTTTAAAGAACGTACGAAAATCGATGGAACCAACGAGCACCGCTTCTCTGTTTGGGGGCAATCGAGGGAAGCGGCTGTCGGCATTATCGATACCGTGGAAATCGATGGGTTCAGTGTCCCGATTGCCGGCGACAAGGCAGGCGATTATATAAATCTCACCATTCCCGAGGGTGCACACTATGCGTTTGTTCCGGGAAGCTTGTGCTGGACAAACTATACCGATGTCATCGACGTTGACGATTACGCCACGTTTGAAAAAGGAAAATTTTACGCGCTTGGCGGCACATTGATTGCCGACGAGGGATACGCTTTCACCGAGAACCCCACGGTTCTTCTGAACGGTGGAAAATTTGATATTGATGAAGAGTATACGTACGTAAAAGGAACCGATGACCGCTATTTCTACGTTTCCGGCATATCGAAAGAAGCTGTCGATCCGACTGAACTGGGCAAAGTGAAGGTAGACCTTCGTATCGGCGACAAAGAGTTCTACGGCGTAGAAGGTAACGAAACGCTTATCGTGGAGTCGCTCGACGACGTGCAGAATATCACCGTTCTCACCCAAAACGGCGTGGATATCGAAGGGATGTCGGACGATTGGTCGATGTCCACGAAATTCCTCGACAGCGAAGGACGCGGCGTGTTGGAAGTGCAGGTGTTTGAGGAGGGTAACGGATATATCACCTTTAACCTGCAATCCCATTATGCGGATTGTCCGGGCGCGAACGTGGACGACTTCCAGATTATGCTCATCACCGTAAAACTGCCGGCAGCGGCGCTTCTCGGTGATGTAAACGGCGACGGTGCAGTCAATATGAAAGACGTGCTTTTGATGCGTAAATATCTCGCCGGTATGGACGTGGAGTATGATGCTCAAAATGCCGATTGCAATGGCGACGGCGACGTCAATATGAAAGACGTGCTGATGCTCCGCAAATTCCTCGCAGGTCTGATTGAAAAATTGGGCGCGTAAGATTATAAATAGAAAAAGCCGCAGAGCATACGGATGTATGCCTGCGGCTTTTTTGTGTGTGTTTACAAACGGAATGTTAAACGATGGTACCCATTTGAGGGTCGTTCTTTTCGGCTTCGGGTTCTTGTTCGGGTTCAGCAGGATTGTCGGAGCCGTTTTGGTTGATGGGAGCGTACTCAACGTTGTTTTGGTCCATAGCCTGTCGGTTGCTAACGGCATTTGCCAAGCGTTCTTCGGCAGACATCTCGTTGGGCGCTTTTTTCGGGGCGTTGTAGTCCTTATCTATGGATTTGCACGCTTCGTCAATCGCCTTCACCGTTTCTTCTTTGAACAAGCCGGTTTTGCCGGCGGCTGCCAAAGTGCCCAATTCGCCCAGTTTTCCGGATTTAGAATAGTCATTCGCGGCAGAGGTGAGCTTATTCACAAAGTCTTGATCAATCGTTTTGTGCTCGTTCATGATCTTTTCGCCGATATCCGGGTTCGAAATCACGGCTGCTCTGAAATCGGCAATAAACTCCTGCGTTTTTTGATTCTGTGAGAACTTATTGAAGTCTTGCGTCCAATTTTCGACGTTCACGCTTTGCCAAAGAGCTTTACGTTCAAACGCCGGGTTGACCGTCTCTTTAACGTCTTTTTTCACTTCTTGCGACGAATATTTGTTGAACAGACCGTTGTGGGCAATGACTTCCAAAACACCCAACGCGCCCAATTCTTTGATGCCCTTAAACCCTTTCACCTGGGCATACTGTTCCACAGCGGGCGCCATTCTCTTGATGAAGTTTTCATCGAGCGGGCCAAAATCACGCGCCGCGGCTTTCGCAATGTGAGGATACTTGGTGAACGCCGCTTTGAAATCATTAAAGAAGTCTTTTTCCTCTTCTGTCGAGAATGCCGTAAGTTCATCCAACGGTTTCAGCCAATTCGCGCATTTTTCGTCCAGAAGGTCTTTTGTCATCGTGTCCGTCAAAATTCCACCGTCTGCCGCCGCCATTTCGATGGAATACGGTGCATCGTTCTTATGGTAATTCGTGCAGCTGTAGTAGAAGTCCGACAGCTGTTTGGGGGTGTATTTCAGGAGAGATTCTCGGATATGGTCGGCCATCGGCGTGTTCTTGCGCAGGGCGGTTTCGAGGTCTTTCATGAACGTGAGGTTATTCTTTGCCACGTCATAGCTGTCCGCGACACGGCTCATCACGGTATACACGTCTTTATCCATACTGTTCGAAGCAAATTTGCTGAGAATGCTCCACTGATTTCTGTGGCCGATTTCCGCACCGGCGGCACTCAATGCGGCCTTTTCGTTTTCGTTAATAGCCGGGACTTTGCGGCCGTTTTCGCCGAAAAGCTTGAAGTTGGCGCCGTATTTTTCGCTCAATATTTTCTGCACTTCCGGAGTCTTGATGAAATCTCTCAACAGATAGTTGTCATTCAGCAATTTCTCCTTAAATTGATCGCGTACGCTTTTAAGCACGTT
>JAZLLJ010000095.1:0-2031 GCA_045598065.1 Acutalibacteraceae bacterium | reverse complement strand
CATCAGCGCGGTCTCGGCGGTAGCGCCGGCAAACTCACCGGTCAAAACCACTTTCACGTACTGATTCTCTTCGATGTTCGCGATTTTCTCCGCAAACTCGCCCCAAGTGCCGTCGGTGCCTTCGCAATAGCTGTACAGATTGGCGAACGCGCGGCCGTCCCAATAATAGGTGTAGTTGACGCCGCCTTTGTCGCTCCAGGTCGCAATCGCTTCGGAAGAATCGTCTTCGTTGGCGAGAACGCCGGTGGCCACCAAAACGCTGACAAGCAAGCCCAGCGTGACGATGACCGTCAACACTTTGAATACATTTTTCATGGGTATCTCCTCCTATTTAATTTCCGTTTTTTTATTTTACACCATTTTTTCCAAAAAGTAAACTGACGAATTGCACAAAAAAAACCGTTTAAAATTGGCTTTCGTTGTTTTTTATTTTCCCACAGTATACAACAGACCGCCTGCGAGCAAAATATCGCGACCGCGCTCGCTGAACGAGGTTTCGAGCGCATAGGTTTCGCCTTTTGTTTTGTTTTCGAGCGTCAACGGCTCGCCGTTTTCCAGACGGGCGCGCACGTTCGGCAGCGCAAGCGTATCACCTTGGTCAATGCGGTCGTAATCGTCGGGGTTTTGGAACGTCAGCGGCAAAATACCTGCGTTGACGAGGTTCGCCACGTGAATCCGCGCGAACGATTTCACCACCACGGCTTTGATGCCGAGGTACAGCGGCGCCAGCGCCGCGTGTTCGCGCGAACTGCCCTGACCGTAGTTGGAACCGCCCACGATGATGCCCTTGCCGGCTTCTTTGCAGCGCGCCGGGAACGTCTCGTCACAGCGGACGAAGCAATGCTCCGAAATGGCAGGGATGTTGGAGCGCAGCGGCAGGATTTTCGCGCCGGCCGGCATAATGTGGTCGGTGGTGATATTGTCGCCGACTTTGAGAATCACGTCCGCTTCGATCTCGGCGGGAAGCGGCTGATTAGACGGGAACGGTTTGATATTCGGGCCGCGCAGGATCTCCACGTTGTCCGCTTCTTCCACCGGTGCGGGCGGCTCAATGAGGTTATCGTTGATGAGGAATTCGGTCGGCATCGAAACGAACGGCGCTTCGCCGCAAGTACGCGGATCAACAACGAACCCGGTAAGCGCCGCACACGCCGCGGTTTCGGGGCTGACAAGATACACCTGCGCATCCGCGGTGCCGCTTCGGCCCTCAAAGTTGCGGTTGAACGTGCGCAGCGACACACCGCCGGAATTCGGCGACTGGCCCATACCGATGCACGGGCCGCAGGCACATTCGAGAATACGCGCGCCGGCGGCAATCATATCCGCCAAAGCGCCGCACTGCGCGAGCATTTGGAACACCTGCTTCGAGCCGGGCGCAATGGCGAGGCTCACCGACGGGTGAATGGTTTTGCCTTTAAGAATGGCTGCCACTTTCAGCATATCGTACAAAGACGAGTTGGTGCACGAACCGATACAGCACTGCGACACCGGCATACCGGCAAGCTCCGCGATCGGTTTCACCGCATCCGGCGAGTGCGGACAAGCCGCCAACGGCTCGAGCGCCGAGAGGTCGATGTTCACGACCTCATCGTATTTCGCATCCGCATCCGGCGAGAGTTCCACCCATTGGTCGCCGCGGCCTTGCGCTTCCATAAACGCTTTGGTCACTTCGTCCGACGGGAAAATCGAGGTAGAAGCACCGAGTTCCGCACCCATATTGGTGATGGTGGCACGTTCCGGCACCGACAGCGTTTTGACTCCCTCGCCGCCGTATTCCACGATTTTGCCGACACCGCCTTTGACCGACAAGCGGCGCAGCACTTCGAGGATGATATCTTTCGCCGTCACCCACGGAGAGAGTTTACCGGTCAGGTTGACGTACACGATTTTCGGCACAGAGATATAATACGCGCCGCCGCCCATGGCAACCGCAACGTCCAGGCCACCGGCGCCGAACGCAAGCATACCGATGCCGCCGGCGGTGGGGGTGTGGCTGTCCGAGCCGATGAGCGTTTTGCCCGGAATACCGAA
>JAZLLJ010000094.1:0-20957 GCA_045598065.1 Acutalibacteraceae bacterium | reverse complement strand
AAACCAAGAGGGACGGCTTGCCGCTGTCACCGAATTGCTCGCAGACGCAGGGGTGGATATCCTTGCGCTCTCGATTGCGGACACCACCGATTTCGGTATTTTGCGTATCGTGGTGGACGACACCGAAAAAGCGGTGAAAGTCCTGCGCGACAACGACCGCATCGTGAAAGTCACCAAAGTCCTCGCCGTGAAAATGGATAACCGACCGGGCGTGTTCGCCAAGGTGGTGCGTCTGCTCGCGGATAACGGCATCGGTATCGAGTATACCTACGCCTACGCTGCCGGACGCGGTGCAGACAGCGCGGCGCTCGTACTGCGTGTCGGCGACAACGAGAAAGCCACCGAACTGCTCAAAAACGCCGGCTTCGCGGTATAAAAACACATAGTAAAACACCCTGCCGTGAGGCAGGGTGTTTTTTTGATGATATTTGCGGTGGGCCCGTAGGGGACGATGACCACATCGTCCCACGTGGAATTCCGACGTCGCTCACGGCGGCGTTGTAGGGCAGGGGCTTGCTCCTGCCGTTTTAGAATTTCACACCGACCGACGGCGGCAAGACCAAGGCCTTGCCCTACAATAACCTTTTTGTCTGTGCGAATTTTGGATGAGGACCGTCGGGGACGCCGGTCCCTACACCGCGCTTTGTGCTTTTCTTTTTGCACCAACTTTTCTCCGCCGCATAGGATGGAATAACAAAGGCGAGGGGAAACGGTCGCCGGGGACGGCTTGCTGTGCGGTCGGGAATGCTCGCCTTGTCATTCGGAGAAAGGAGGATATGGGCGTATGTGTCTTAAAAACCTTTTCTGCGGCAACGATTGCACGTGGATCCTGTTCTTCATCATCGTGATGTTGCTGATGGATGACGATTGCGGTTGCGGTTGCAACTCCTGTGGCAGCCCTGCCGGCAACTGCTGCGGCTAAACGCGGCAAAACGAAAAGCGGTGTGCTTTGCACACCGCTTTTTTCGCGTTTTTATAGTCCCGTTAAATCAAAATCCGGAATATAGTCTTCTTTGGCGGAACTGCGTTCTTGCACAAATCCCGTTTCAATGCCGCGTTCCAAGAGATATTCCTCGGCACGGGTACACTCTCTTGTTGTCAGTCGGCGGTTTATTTCCGGATAGCCGTCGGGGAGGGATACGGGCGTGTATTGGCTCATTAAGCTGAATAGCACTGCGCCTTTCGGGAACGTGTCCGCCACCCAGTCGATGACGGCTTTGGTATTTTGAAGTCCGCCGGGGAGGATGAGGTGGCGGATGATGACGCCTTTTTTGAGCATCCCGTTTTCGTCGAACTCTACGGGCCCGACTTGGCGGAACATTTCTTTGATGGCATCGGCGGCGACGTCGGGGTAGTCGGGAGCGCCGGAATAGCGTTTTGCCATCGCGCCGTCGCGGTATTTCATATCGGGGAGATACACGTCCACGTGACCGTCTAAAAGGCGCAAGGTTTCGACCGTTTCATAGCCGCCGGTGTTATACACAACGGGAACGGGAACGCCGTCTCCGAGCGCCTCCAAAATCGCCGGGACAAAGTGGGTGGGGGTGACGAGATTGATGTTGTGCGCGCCTTGTGCGATGAGATTATCGAACACGGCACGCAGTTCGTCGGGAGAAAGGGCTTTTCCAAAGCGCTCGGCGCTTATTTTCCGGTTTTGGCAGAAGACACACCGCAGAGGGCAGCCGGAGAAAAACACCGTTCCCGAGCCGTTTTTGCCGCTTATACACGGTTCTTCCCAAAAGTGGAGTGCCGCCCGTGCCACTACCGCGTCCGTGCCCATACCGCACACCGAGCCGAGAACGGGCTTGCCGGCGCGCTCGGGGCGCGTTACGTTACAACGGCGAGGGCAGAGGGTACAGCCGCTCATACGACGGTTGCCGCCGGAATGGTGGCAAACAGCGCTTTGCAAATAATCAAAATAATCGCCGCGCCCCACAGAGTGCCGGTGAGTATGCGCATCACTTTTAAGCGAGATTTGTTGTCATCCCGGGCAAAGAGGGAGACGACCGTCGCACGGAAGAGAAACAACAGCGGAAACATCGATAAAACCATTATCAGCGCGTTGCAGGCTTTTCGGCCGTCTTCGCTGAGAATATCGCGTGTACCACCGTAGGAGAGAAAAATCCACACAACGGCAACGAGCAGTACCAATCCGCTATACAGAAACATCCGACATTCGGCGCGGTACGGTTTGAGCGCCGGCATCTTTTGGAAGCGGAAAAAGAGACCGCTGCCGGTCATGCAGCCTGCAAGCAAGAAAGCGTATAGCATCGCACTGCCGAAGGGGCGTTCCGGCGCGTGCATTTCACAGCAAAGCCACGCGGAAAAAGCCAACGTGCAGGCGGTGGCAATTTGGGCAACTAACTGTTTTGTAAACGAAGTCACAACGACACGTCCTTTCCAAAGCGTTTAGGCGCGGCTCCATTCGACACCGTTCGCCGTATCTTTCACCACAATGCCGCGAGCGGCCAGTTCGTCGCGGATGCGGTCGGCTTCCGCCCAGTTTTTGTCGGCGCGCGCTTGGGTACGGGCGGCGACCAGCGCATCAATCTCCGCATCGTCGTCGCCGGATTGCGCCGCAAGCGGTGTGAGCAGGTCGAGGGACAATACACTGTCGAAAGCTTCGATAAGCGTGCGTTTTTCGGCATCGGACAGGTCGGTTTTCAGCACGTCATAGACACAGGTGAGCGCGAGCGAGGTGTTGATATCGTTGTCCATCGCCTCGCAGAACGCCGCTTTAAACGGCGCAAGCGCCGCTTCGTTCACGTCACCTTCGTTTTTGAGCGCGGAGGTGCGGGAGCGGAGTTTCAGATACGCTTTTTGGGCATTGTCAAGGCCTTCCCACGAGAAAACGAGCGATTTGCGGTAGTGGGATTGCAGGCAGAAGAAGCGATAGGCAAGGGGAGAGTAGCCTTTTTCTTCAAGCAGCGATACGGTGAGAAATTCGCCTTTGGATTTGCTCATTTTGCCGCTCGTCGTGTTGAGGTGGAGCACGTGGAACCACTGTTTGCACCACGGATGGCCGAGATAGGCTTCACTTTGGGCGATTTCGTTCGTATGGTGGGGGAACACGTTGTCGATACCACCGCAGTGGAGATCGAGGTGTTCACCGAGGTGCTTCAAACTGATGCCGGAGCACTCGATGTGCCAACCGGGATAACCGATGCCCCACGGGCTGTCCCATTTGAGTTCCTGGTCGTCAAACTTGGATTTGGTGAACCACAGCACGAAGTCGCTTTTGTTGCGCTTGTTTTCGTCTTCGTCCACACCCTCGCGCACGCCGACCGCCAACTCTTCGCTTTCCTGTTTCATAAAGACGTTGTAGTTTTCGAGTTTCGAGGTGTCGAAATACACGTTGCCGCCGGCGAGATAGGCATAGCCTTTTCCAATCAGCGTTTCGATAATATGGATAAATTCCGGAATACAGCCGGTGGCAGGTTCCACCACATCGGGGCGTTTGATATTCAGCTTTTTGCAGTCGTCGAAGAACGCATCGGTATAGAATTTGGCAATTTCCATCACGGTTTTGTGCTCGCGACGGGCACCCTTAAGCATTTTATCTTCACCGGTGTCCGCGTCGCTCGACAGGTGGCCGACGTCGGTGATGTTCATTACGCGCTTGACGTCGTAGCCGGCAAAACGCAGGTATTTTTCCAGCACGTCTTCCATCATATAGGTGCGCAGGTTGCCGATGTGGGCATAGTGATACACCGTCGGGCCGCAGGTATACATACCGCATTTGCCCGGCACGTAGGTGGTAAAGGCTTCTTTTTCGTGACTAATCGAACTGTACAGGCGCAGGTTGCTCATTTTGTTTGCTCCTCCAATTTCTTTTCTAACTGGTTGATTTTCGCTTCTAAGCGGCAGAGTTCCTGGGACACGGGATCGGGGATGTGGATTTGGTCTAAATCTTGTACCCGTTTGCCGCCGATACGCACCACACGGGCAGGCACACCGACTGCAGTACTGTCGGCAGGGATGTCTTCCAGTACCACCGCGCCGGCGGCAATACGCGCGTTATCGCCAATGTGGATAGGCCCAAGTACTTTGGCGCCGGCACCCACCATCACGTTGTTGCCGAGGGTGGGGTGGCGCTTACCGTGCTCTTTACCCGTGCCGCCCAAGGTTACGCCTTGGTACAAGGTGCAGTTATCGCCGATTTCGGTCGTTTCGCCGATAACGACACCGACGCCGTGGTCGATAAACAGCCCTTCGCCGATAGTGGCGGCAGGGTGAATTTCAATTCCTGTGTGGCGGACACAACGCTGGGAGATGGCGCGCGCCAAAAAGAACAGTTTGTGTCGCTGACACCAGTTGGCGCGGCGATGTGCGCGCACGGCTTTTACGCCATTATACAAAAGCGCGACTTCCATATTCGAGCGAGCGGCGGCATCGCGCTCTCGTACGACGGCAATATCTTTTTTTCGCAAAGCGGACATACCCATTCCTCCTTCGGAACTAACAAAAAAACGCCTCCTTTGCGCCTTGCAGCGCAAAGGAGGCGATACCTCGCGGTTCCACTCCTTGTTTCACTCAGCGGAAAGCCAACACTTTCCTGCCCGATAACGGGGGCGACCGCGCCGACATACGCACCGCGAGGGCGGCTTCCTTCGACGTGCTGCGAGAGGCATTCACCGCTCGGTCGATTCGCCGCTTACAGCCAAAGGCGGCGTTCTCTGAAAATCGGGGGACGAGCGGATACTTGTTCCCGGTGATTGCCTTTTCATTGTATGCAAAATGAGGGCGGTTGTCAAGTGGTTTCTTAAAAATAAGAGTGTAAAATCTTTATAACAACCTTATGTGAAGGGGCACAAACGTCACAAAACGCCAAAAAGCAACAACCCAACCGTGCGTTTAATATTTCGAGCGAAATGTGCGCGTTTTTTACACGAATGGGCGTTTTTTACCCAAATGTGCACCGATTTCGTCTCTTTCTTCTGGATTTCGTCTAAAATTACCCCTTGACAAATTTTTTATATAATAGTAAAATTAAATTCTTGTGCGCGCAAGAAAACGCGGGGCTTGAACGCCGGTTTCGGGAGAGCTGAAATCGGGCCGCAAGCGAGCCGTTTTCGAGGGTGCAAATGAGTAAATAAACCTATCGGGGAAGCGATGCTTTTCCGCCATATTATTACGGGAGTTGAAGAAAACGTATGACGAATCTTAAACCGGTACAACTCGGTAAGACGACTCGTATGAGCTTTGCGAAAATCAACGAAGTTTTGGAAATGCCCAACCTCATTGAAGTGCAAAAGAACTCGTACAAGTGGTTTTTGGATCAAGGCCTGAAAGAGGTCTTCCGCGATATCGCATCCATTACCGACTACTCCGGCAACTTGGTGCTGGATTTTATTGACTACCGCCTGGAAGAAAAACCGAAATATTCGGTGCAAGAGTGCAAAGAGCGTGACGTGACCTATGCCGCGCCGCTGCACGTGACGGCTCGTCTGCTCAACAAAGAGACCGGCGAAATCCAGGAAAACGAAGTGTTTATGGGCGATTTCCCGCTGATGACCGACAGCGGCACCTTTGTGATTAACGGTGCCGAGCGCGTAATCGTGTCTCAGCTCGTTCGTTCGCCGGGTGTCTACTATGATATGAGTTACGACACCACCGGTAAAAAGCTGTTTACCTCTACGGTCATCCCGAACCGCGGTGCGTGGCTCGAGTATGAGACCGATTCTACCGATGTGGCGTACGTCCGCATCGATAAAAATCGCAAACTGCCGGTGACCACCTTCCTGCGTGCGCTCGGACTTGGCAGCGACGCGCAGATTTTGGAATTCTTCGGCGAGACCGAACTGATGCAGGCGACCATTCTGAAAGATATCACCAAATCCACCGAAGACGGTCTTTTGGAAGTCTATCGCAAACTGCGTCCGGGTGAGCCGGCGACCACCGAAAACTCGCAGCAGCACATCGAAAGCCTGTTCTTCGATCCGCGTCGCTATGACTTGTCTCGCGTGGGCCGCTATAAATATAACAAAAAACTCGGTCTGCAAAACCGCTTGACCGGCCGTGTGCTGTCTCAGCCCATCGTGGACGAGGCGACCGGCGAACTGCTTGCGGAAGCAGGCGAGAAAATTACCGCCGAGCGCGCTCTGGAAATGGAAAACAAGGGCGTGAAAATCGCCTACATCACTGTGGACGACCACGGTGAGCAGAAAGAAGTTAAAATCATCACCAACCAGATGGTGGATATCCGCGCTTACGTGAAATTGAGCGAGGACGAGTTGGCTTCCTGCGGTATCAATGAAAAAGTGCGTTTCACGGTGTTGCAGGAAGTGCTCGCCGAGACGAAAGGCAAGAAAGAAGCGCTGATGGAAGCGCTGAAAGCCCGTCACGACGACCTTATCCCGAACACCATTATCGTGGACGACATCTTTGCGTCGGTCAGCTACCTCAACTGCCTGTGCTTTGACGTGGGCAACACCGACGACATCGACCACTTGGGCAACCGCCGCATCCGCTCGGTGGGTGAACTGTTGCAGAACCATTTCCGCATCGGTTTCTCCCGTATGGAGCGCGTGATTCGCGAGCGCATGACGTTGCAGGCGCAGGATTCCGGCGAGATTACGCCGCAAGCGCTTATCAACATCCGCCCGGTGGTGGCGGCAATCAAAGAATTCTTCGGTTCTTCGCCGCTGTCCCAGTTTATGGACCAGAACAACCCGTTGGCCGAACTCACCCACAAACGCCGCTTGTCCGCTTTGGGCCCCGGCGGTTTGTCCCGTGACCGCGCCGGATTCGAAGTCCGTGACGTTCACTACAGCCACTATGGCCGTATGTGCCCGATTGAGACTCCTGAGGGCCCGAACATCGGTTTGATTTCCTATTTGGCGACCTTTGCCCGTATCAACGAATACGGCTTTGTAGAAGCGCCGTTCCGCCGCGTGGACAAAGAGACCGGCGTCGTCACCGACGAAGTCATCTATATGTCTGCCGACGTGGAAGATGCCTACATCGTGGCGCAGGCGAACGAGCCGCTCGACGAAGAGGGCCGCTTTGCCAACAAACGTGTCAACGCCCGTTTCCGCGGCGAGTTCTTGGAAGTGACACCGGATAAACCGGACTTCATGGACGTTTCGCCGAAGATGGTCGTGTCGGTGGCTACCGCTATGATTCCGTTCCTCGAGAACGACGATGCGAACCGCGCTTTGATGGGTTCCAACATGCAGCGGCAGGCGGTGCCGCTGCTCACCACCGAATCCCCGATTGTCGGTACCGGTATGGAATACAAAGCCGGTGTGGATTCGGGCGTGTGCGTGCTGGCGAAACACGCCGGTACCATCACCGCGGTGGATGCTCGCAGTGTGAAAGTGCGCCGTGACGAAGACGGCGTGGAGGACGTGTATGAACTGATTAAGTTCTCCCGTTCCAACCAAGGTACCTGCATCAACCAACAGCCCGTTGTGTCGGTTGGTCAGCACGTGGAGGAGCACGAAGTGCCCGCCGACGGTCCGGCTACCAGCAACGGTGAGATTGCTCTCGGAAAGAACGTGCTTATCGGCTTTATGACCTGGGAAGGTTATAACTACGAAGACGCCGTTCTCATCAACGAAAAACTCGTCCGCGACGATATCTTTACGTCGCTGCACGTGGAAGAATATGAAATCGAAGCTCGCGACACGAAACTCGGGCCGGAGGAGATTACCCGTGACATTCCGCAGGCCGGTGACGCCGCGCTGAAAGACCTTGATTCCCACGGTATTATCCACATCGGTGCCGAGGTGCGTTCCGGCGATATCCTCGTCGGTAAAGTCACCCCGAAAGGCGAGACCGAACTGACCGCGGAGGAGCGTTTGCTGCGCGCCATCTTCGGTGAGAAAGCTCGCGAAGTCCGTGACACGTCTTTGCGTGTGCCGCACGGTGAGTACGGTATCGTGGTGGACGTGAAAGTGTTCACCCGCGAGAACTGCTCTGAGCTGTCGCCCGGCGTGAATGAAGTCGTTCGCTGCTACATCGCCCAAAAACGTAAAATCAGCGTGGGCGATAAAATGGCCGGTCGCCACGGTAACAAAGGTGTTGTATCTCGTATTCTCCCGAGCGAGGATATGCCGTTCCTGCCGGATGGCCGTCCGCTTGATATCGTGCTGAACCCCTTGGGCGTTCCGTCCCGTATGAACATCGGTCAGGTTTTGGAAGTGCACCTCGGCGCGGCTTGCGCTGCGAAGGGCATTAAGATTATGACGCCGGTCTTCGACGGTGCGCACGAGGATCAGATTCAGGAGATGCTGGAAGAAGTCGGCCGCGAGCACAACGGTAAGATTACGCTGTATGACGGTCGTACCGGTCAGCCGTTCGATAACCCGGTCACGGTCGGCTATATGTATTTCCTTAAATTGCACCACTTGGTTGACGATAAGATTCACGCCCGTTCTACCGGTCCGTACTCACTCGTTACGCAGCAGCCTTTGGGTGGTAAAGCCCAGTTCGGCGGCCAGCGCTTCGGTGAGATGGAGGTGTGGGCGCTTGAGGCTTACGGCGCCGCTTACACCTTGCAGGAGATTTTGACGGTCAAGTCGGACGACGTGGTCGGCCGCGTCAAGACCTACGAATCCATTGTCAAAGGCCAAAACGTGCCGCAATCCGGTGTGCCGGAGTCCTTCAAAGTGCTTGTTAAAGAGCTGCAATCGCTCGGTCTTGACGTGCGCGTGATGGATAAAGATAAGAACGAAATCGATCTGAAACAGAATTTCGAGGATGACGATGACGATTTCCGCATCAGCGATATCGAGGACGATAAAGCGTTCTCAATGGTTGCGAATGAAAACGAGTTTGCCGGCTATTCCGTGGAGGAAGCGCCGGAAACTGACGATGACGATCTCGGTGCCGCTCTCAGTGCGCTTCTCGGCGCGGATGACGGCGACGATGACCTCGACGTTTGAGAAAGGGGAGTTGCTTTATGATGAACTTTAATGTTTTCGATTCCATTAAAATCGGTTTGGCTTCTCCCGACCAGATCCGCAGTTGGTCCTACGGCGAAGTGAAAAAGCCGGAAACCATCAACTATCGTACGCTCAAACCGGAACGGGACGGTCTGTTCTGTGAGCGTATCTTCGGGCCGACCAAAGACTGGGAGTGCCATTGCGGCAAATACAAACGTATCCGCTTCAAAGGCAAAATTTGCGACCGTTGCGGCGTGGAAGTGACTCGCGCCAAAGTGCGCCGCGAGCGTATGGGCCATATTGAACTGGCCGCGCCGGTGTCTCACATTTGGTATTTCAAGGGTATTCCGTCTCGCATCGGTCTGATGCTGGACATCACGCCCCGTCAATTGGAAAATGTTTTGTATTTCGCCTCTTACATCGTGACCGATCCGGGTTCTACGCCGCTCGCGAAGAAAGAGATTCTCTCCGAGAAAGAGTATCGCGATATGCGCGAGAAATACGAGGACGATTTCGAGGCCGGTATGGGTGCGGAATACATCCAAAAACTGTTGGCTGAAATTGACCTCGAAGCCCTTACGAAAGAGCTGAAAGACGAACTCGAAGAGTCCACCGGCCAAAAACGTGCCCGTATCATCAAACGTCTCGAAGTGGTGGAAGCGTTCCGCGCTTCCGGCAACCGCCCCGAGTGGATGATCCTCAACGTGGTGCCGGTCATTCCGCCGGATATCCGCCCGATGGTCCAGTTGGACGGCGGCCGTTTCGCCACCTCCGACCTTAACGACCTTTATCGCCGCGTGATTAACCGTAACAACCGTTTGCAGCGCCTGCTTGAACTCGGTGCGCCGGACATCATCGTTCGCAACGAGAAACGTATGCTGCAAGAAGCGGTGGACGCCCTCATCGACAACGGCCGTCGCGGCCGTCCGGTGACCGGTCCGAACAACCGTCCGCTGAAATCCCTTTCGGATATTCTGAAAGGTAAACAAGGTCGTTTCCGTCAAAACCTGCTCGGTAAGCGTGTCGACTATTCCGGCCGTTCGGTTATCGTTGTCGGTCCGGAACTGAAAATGTATCAGTGCGGTCTGCCGAAAGAGATGGCGCTCGAACTGTTCAAACCGTTCGTGATGAAACGTCTCGTGGAAACCGGTGTTGCCGGTAACATCAAATCCGCCCGTAAGATGGTGGAACGTGTCCATCCGGACGTGTGGGATGCGCTGGAAATCGTGATTAAAGACCATCCGGTTATGCTCAACCGCGCGCCGACGCTTCACCGCCTCGGTATCCAAGCGTTTGAGCCGGTGCTCGTCGAGGGCCGTGCCATCAAACTGCATCCGCTGGCTTGTACCGCCTTCAACGCCGACTTCGACGGTGACCAGATGGCCGTCCACGTGCCGCTGTCTGCCGAAGCGCAGGCGGAAGCTCGCTTCCTGATGTTGGCTGCCGGCAACTTGCTGAAACCGTCCGACGGTAAACCGGTTACTGTTCCGACGCAGGATATGGTGCTCGGTTCCTACTACCTGACCTATGAGCGCGAAGGCGAACTGGGCGAGGGTAAAGCCTTCGGCAGTGAGGATGAAGCGCAGATGGCTTACGATAACGGTGTTATCGGCCTGCACGCGAGAATCCGCGTTCGTCGCACCCTTGTGATTGACGGTGAGGAGAAATCCCGTATGGTGGAGACCACCATCGGCCGTATCATCTTCAACCGTCCGATTCCGCAGGACCTCGGTTTTGTGGATCGCTCTAACCCGGACAATCTGTTCGAGTATGAGGTCAACTTCAAGGTTGGTAAAAAACAACTGTCTCAGATCATTGAAAAATGTATTAAAGTGCACGGCACTGCCGATACTTCCGAAGTGCTCGATGCTGTGAAATCGCAGGGCTATCACTATTCCACCGTGGCGGCGTTGACCGTCTCCGTTGTGGATGCTACCATTCCGCCTGCAAAGAAAGATTTGGTGAAAGCCGCCGAGGATCAAGTGGACGAAATCGTCGACTTGTTCGAGCAAGGTCTTATGAGCGAGGAAGAGCGTTATCGCAACGTGGTCCGCGTGTGGAACGAGACCACCGAAAAAGTCGGTAATGCTTTGAACGACAACATGGATCCGTACAACCCGATCTTTATGATGGCGGATTCCGGTGCTCGTGGTTCGTCCGCCCAGATTCGTCAGCTCGCCGGTATGCGCGGTCTGATTGCCAACACCTCCGGTCGTGCCATCGAAGTCCCGATTCGTGCGAACTACCGCGAAGGCCTGAACGTTTTCGAGTACTTCATCGCCTCCCGTGGTGCCCGTAAAGGCTTGGCGGATACCGCTCTGCGTACCGCTGACTCCGGTTATTTGACTCGTCGTCTCGTGGACGTGGCGCAAGACGTTATTATCCGTGAGCGCGACTGCGGTACCCACGACGGTATCGAGGTCTACGACATCAAAGACGGCGATGCGATGATTGAGCCGCTGTCCGAGCGTTTGACCGGTCGCTTCCTGTCGGAAGATTTCGTCGATCCCAAGACCGGCGAAGTGCTGATCAGCCGCGAGAAGATGATGACCGAGAAAGATGCCAAATTTATGGTGTCCAAACTGGAAGAATTCGGAATGCCGATGAAAGTCCGTGTCCGTTCGGTGCTCACCTGCCACGCCCGTCACGGCGTGTGCGCGCACTGCTACGGCGCCAACTTGGCGACGGTCGATCCGGTTACGGTCGGCGAGGCGGTCGGTACAATTGCGGCGCAGTCCATTGGTGAGCCGGGTACGCAGTTGACGATGCGTACTTTCCACACCGGCGGTATCGCGTCCGGCGAAGATATTACCCAAGGTCTTCCGCGTGTTGAGGAGTTGTTTGAGGCTCGCAAGCCGAAAAACCACGCCATCATCACTGAAATCGAGGGCGACGTGCGCTTCGCGGAGGAAAAGAAGAAACAGCTCGTGGTCGTTACCAACAATACCGACGGCGAACTGGATGAGCGCTCCTACGTGATTCCGTTTGGCACGCACATCCGTGTGCACGAGGGTGATCACGTGATGAAAGGCGAGCGCCTGACAGACGGTGCCATCAACCCCCATGATATTATGGCGGTCAACGGCGGTACGGCGGTGCAGAACTATCTGACCGAAGAAGTGCAGCGCACCTACCGTTTGCAGTCCGTTAAAATCAACGATAAACACATTGAAGTTATCGTCCGTCAGATGATGCATAAAGTCTACGTGGCCGATCCGGGAAGCTCCACGCTGATCGGCGGTTCCACTGTGGACCGTATTGAAGCGGAGATGGCCAACGATGCCGTGCGCGCGCGCATGGAGGCAGGGGAGGAGAACCTCCGTCTTGCCGAGTATGAGCCGCTGCTTCTCGGTATCACCAAAGCTGCCCTCGCGACCGACAGCTTCCTGTCGGCGGCCTCCTTCCAGGAGACCACACGCGTGTTGACCGATGCCGCTATCAAGGGCAAAGTCGATCCGCTCATGGGCCTTAAAGAGAACGTCATCATCGGTAAACTCATTCCGGCCGGTACCGGCGTGCAGACCTACAACGACGTGGAGGTTATCAATACCCACGCGTCGGATGACGATCCGTACGTCAACGCTCTGCGCAGTATGCTGGCGGAGGGCGAGGACGAAATGGCGGCGGATTTGGCCGAGAGTACCTCTGAGGAGTAAAAAAATCCGAAAAAACCGCGGTTTTAAGCGAAAAATCAGAAAAAATTCGCTTGACAACCGCAAAGGGGTATGCTAAAATGTATATTTGGTTGCGTAGGTGGACAGAGGTCTGTCCACCTACGCCCGAATAAATTTTTTATGAGGAGGTGTTTTGTTTGCCGACTTTTAACCAACTGGTTCGCAAGGGACGCCAAGACTTGGAGAAAAAGGCGAAAGCTCCGGCTCTGTTGAAAGGCTGGAACTCCAAAAAGCAGATCGCAACCGACCGTAACGCTCCGCAAAAACGCGGTGTGTGCACTGCCGTCAAGACGACTACGCCGAAAAAACCGAACTCCGCTTTGCGTAAAGTTGCTCGTGTGCGCCTTTCCAACGGTATCGAGGTTACGACCTACATTCCGGGTGAGGGCCACAACCTGCAAGAACACTCCGTCGTGCTGCTGCGCGGTGGCCGTGTTCGCGACCTGCCTGGTGTGCGTTATCACATTATCCGTGGCACACTTGACACTGCCGGCGTTGCAAAACGTATGCAAGGACGCAGTAAATATGGTGCAAAACGCCCAAAGAAATAATTTTTCGAATGTATTAAACTTTAGACTTTAGGAGGTCATTATGCCAAGAAGAAGCGGCGTGCCGAAAAGAGACGTACTCCCAGATCCAGTTTATGGCAGCAAGGTTGTTACAAAATTAATCAACCAGGTAATGTTAGACGGAAAGAAGGGAACAGCACAGACAATCGTCTATGAGGCATTTGAAATAGCAGCAAAGAAAACTGGTATGGAAGCAATCGATATGTTCAATAAAGCATTAGAGAACGTTATGCCAGTATTAGAAACAAAAGCAAGAAGAGTCGGCGGAGCCACATACCAGGTTCCTATGGAAATTCGTCCAGAAAGAAGACAGACTCTCGCAATTCGTTGGATTGTATTATTTGCAAGAAAACGTGGTGAGAAGACAATGAACGAAAGACTCGCTGGTGAATTAGTAGACGCAGTTAACTTAACAGGCGGAGCAGTCAAGAAGAAAGACGAAATGCACAGGAGTGCTGAAGCAAACAAAGCATTCGCACATTATAGGTGGTAGTAGATGGATAGAAAATATGCTCTTGATAAGGTGAGGAATATCGGCATCATGGCACACATCGATGCAGGAAAGACCACAACAACCGAGCGTATTCTATTCTACACAGGCGTAAACAGAAAGTTAGGTGAGACTCACGACGGAAATGCAACCATGGATTACATGGAGCAGGAAAGAGAAAGGGGAATCACGATAACTTCTGCAGCAACAACAGCCATCTGGAAGGAGCATCAGATAAATATCATCGATACTCCGGGACACGTAGATTTCACGGTTGAGGTCGAGAGAAGTTTGAGAGTTCTCGACGGAGCAGTTGCGGTCTTCTGTGCAAAAGGTGGAGTTGAGCCTCAGTCAGAAAATGTCTGGAGGCAGGCAAATACCTATAAAGTCCCGAGAATAGCTTTCGTTAACAAAATGGACATAAACGGCGCGAATTTTGAAAACGCAGTCCAGATGATGAAAGACAGACTCGAGGCAAATGCGGTGCCTATTGCCTTACCGATTGGAAAGGAAAGTGAATTTGAAGGAGTAATAGACCTGTTCAGAATGGTGGCAATCTATTATGATTCAGAATCAAAAGGCGTCAAATTCGAAGAAAAGGAAATTCCTGATGGATATAAGGAAAAAGCAGAACTTGCAAGGATGGATATCATCGGTGCAGCAGCTGATTTCGATGATGACATCATGGAAAAATTCCTCGAAGAAGATTACGATTCAATCTCATTAGAGCAGCTCAAGGCCGCCATCCGAAAGGGAACTATCGGACTGAAATTGAATCCTGTACTCTGCGGAAGTTCTTACAGGAACGCAGGAGTTCAGTTACTGCTTGATGCAGTTGTTGATTTCCTGCCGGCACCTACTGATGTCCCGAGCATCGAAGGAACAAACCCGCATGCAAAGAACCCTGAAGTTCGTCATCCTAACGACAAAGAACCTTTCAGTGCACTTGTATTCAAGATACTCACTGATGAGTTTGTCGGTAAACTGTCATTCATACGTGTGTACTCGGGTACAATAAAGAAAGGAGATGTGACTTTCAACCCTGCAAAGGGAGCAAATGAAAGAATCGCAAGAATCCTCAGAATGAATGCTGATGAAAGAGAGGATGTCGAAGAAGCGTTTTCAGGAGATATAGTCGCAGTTATCGGACTGAAAAACAGCGTAACAGGCGACACTCTGTGCGATAAAGGCAGACAGGTCATTCTTGAAAATATGGAATTCCCTGATCCGGTTATCAAGGTAGCCATAGAACCTAAGAGCAAAGCGTCTCAGGAAAGAATGGTTGATGCAATCCAGAAACTTCAGGAGGAAGATCCTACATTCAAGGCCTATACAGACAAGGATACAGGGCAGACAATCATTGCCGGAATGGGAGAGCTCCATCTCGACATTATTGTTGACAGAATGCTCAGAGAATTCAAAGTCGAGGCCAATATAGGAAAACCTCAGGTAAGTTACAAGGAAACAGTCACAAAGTCTGCTAAGGCCGAAGGAAGGTTTATTAGACAGACCGGTGGCCACGGCCAGTACGGACACGTTGTTATCGAGCTTGAGCCAAATCCGGAAGGAGGACTCGTATTCGAAAATGAAATAGTCGGCGGAGTTGTTTCCAAAGAATTCGCAAACGCAGCGTGGGAAGGAATTAAAGAATCAGCAAAGAGCGGTGTACTTGCAGGATATGAATGTGTTGATTTCAAAGTTCGTCTCGTAGACGGAAGCATGCATGAAGTTGACAGTTCGGAAATGGCATTTAAGGTAGCAGGTTCCATGGCATTCAAAGAAGCCTGCGAAAAATGCGAACCGGCACTGCTTGAACCGATTATGAAGGTCGAAGTAATCACACCGAACGATTATCTCGGAGATGTAATGAACGGCCTGACAGGAAAGAGAGGCGCTCTTAAGGGCACAGAGCTCAGAAGCGGCGCACAGGTAGTAACTTGTGATGTTCCTCTTGCAGAAATGTTTGGGTATGCAACAGCATTAAGAACCCAGACCCAGGGCAGAGCAACATTCACAATGTTATTTGACCATTTTGCAATGGTCCCGAAAAATCTTGTAGATAAGATTATCGGAAGAGTAAGTATTTATTAAATTGATATAACAATATTGATTTAAGGAATAAAAACAAACTAAATAAAAAAACAATACTAATTTGGAGGAAAAAATAGTATGGCAAAAGCAAAGTTTGAAAGAACAAAACCACATGTTAACATTGGTACTATCGGCCACGTTGACCACGGCAAAACAACTCTTACAGCAGCTATCACAATGTACAGTGCTTCAAAGGGCAAAGCTCAGGTTATGAAGTATGACGAAATTGATAAAGCTCCAGAAGAGAAAGCAAGAGGTATCACGATCAACACAGCACACGTTGAGTATGAAACAGACAAACGTCACTATGCACACGTAGACTGCCCAGGACATGCTGACTATGTTAAAAACATGATCACAGGTGCTGCACAGATGGACGGTGCAATCCTCGTTGTTGCTGCAACAGACGGCCCAATGCCTCAGACACGTGAGCACATCCTTCTCGCAAGACAGGTTGGTGTTCCATATATCCTTGTATTCCTTAACAAGTGCGACCAGGTTGATGACGATGAACTCTTAGAGCTCGTTGAAATGGAAGTTCGTGACTTATTAAATGAATATGGATTCCCTGGTGATGATACACCTATCATCCGTGGATCAGCTTTCGAAGCAATGCAGGCAGGTCTTGCAGGTGAATGGGACAGCCCTAAGTTTGCTCCAATCCAGGCATTACTCGATGCAGTTGATGCATATATCCCAGATCCAGAAAGAGATACAGATAAACCATTCTTAATGCCAGTTGAAGACGTTTTCACAATCACAGGACGTGGAACAGTTGCAACAGGTAGAGTAGAACGTGGTATGCTCAAGATGGGCGACAAAGTTGAAATTGTTGGACTCTCTGATGAAAAGAAAGAAACAACAGTAACAGGTATCGAAATGTTCCGTAAGCTCCTCGACTATGCAGAGGGCGGCGATAACATCGGTGTTCTTCTCCGTGGTATCCAGAGAACAGAAATCGAACGTGGTCAGGTTCTTGCTAAACCGGGTTCAATTCATCCACATACACACTTCACAAGCCAGGTATACGTATTAAAGGCAGAAGAAGGCGGACGTCATACACCATTCTTCAATGGATATCGTCCACAGTTCTATTTCAGAACAACTGACGTTACAGGTTCTATCAAATTACCAGACGGCGTTGAAATGGTAATGCCTGGTGACCATATCGAAATGGAAATCACACTTATCACACCAATCGCTATCGAAGAAGGACTTCGTTTTGCTATCCGTGAAGGCGGCAGAACAGTTGGCTCTGGTGTTGTTGCAAAAATTATTGAATAATTGTTCTTTCATTTAAATATGATGAAATCCCTGCATGGCCTATGCCGTGCAGGGGTGACTCTTAAACAAAAGGACAAAAAAGGGAGGCTATAATGGCTCAGAAAGAAGTTAGAGTAAAGGTTGTGTTAGCATGCACAGAATGTAAACAACGTAACTACAATCTTACTAAAAATAAGCAGAAGCATCCAGATAGAATGGAACTTCAGAAATATTGCAGATTCTGCAAAAAACATACTTTACATAGAGAAACTAAGTAAGGTTTAGGAGGCAGAAATGGCTAAAAAAACGCCTAAGAAAAATACCTCAGTTGAAAAGACAGAAGTTGCAGTAGAAGAGAAGAAGGTTGCACAACCTGTAGTTCAGAAAGCTGCAGTTAATGTAGATTCAAAAACTGATAAAGCAAACAAGAAGCCGGATAACAAAAAGCAGGCTCAGAAAAAAGACTCTGAAAAGAAGCCTAATATCTTCAAGAGAATGGGCAAAGGACTCAAGGGTATTTTCTCAGAACTTAAAAAGGTTACATGGCTTAAAGGAAAAGACGTTGCTAAAAATACAGCAGTAGTTTTAACAGTAGTTGTCCTGTTCTTTGTCGTTTTATTCATTATCGACTACGTATTAGCTGGTTTACTTGGTCTTGTTGTTGACGGCAAGTGGACTACAGTATTTATCTAAGAGGGCTTTTATGCAAAACGGAAAAACACCATTATGGTATATTCTTCATACATACACTTCCTACGAATCTAAAGTAGAGAAGAGTCTCCGTAACTTAATTGATAACAACGGACTGCAGGAGCAGATTTTTGATATCGTAGTTCCTGAATATGAAGATATTATCGAAAAAGAAGATGGTAAGAGAAAAGTTATACAGAGGAAGAAATTCCCTGGTTACGTGTTCATTAAAATGATTTATTCCGACCGTTTATGGTACCTTGTAACACAGACAAACGGCGTTACAGGTTTCGTAGGTCCTGGTGGAAGACCGACTCCACTTACAGAAGCAGAAATCAAGAGACTCGGACTTGAGCATCGTGAGATCGTTGATCTTGACTTTATGCCGGGTGAACTTGTAAAAGTTGTAAACGGACCGCTCGAAGGATTTACAGGAACAGTCGAATCAGTCAGTGCAGAACGCAAAAAGATTAAAGTTATCGTTTCAATGTTTGGCCGTGAAACACCGGTTGAGCTTGATTTTGAACAAGTAGAAAGAATGGCTAATTAATTAGCTGAGTCGGAGGACTAAAAACTCATGTTAAGTGGGAGATGGCAAATCTTATATACCATCGCTAAACCACGCTAGTCAGGAGGAAATATGGCTAAGAAAATTACAGCGGTTGTTAAATTACAATTGCCAGCAGGCAAAGCGACACCGGGACCACCAGTAGGTTCATCACTCGGTCCTCACGGAATTAACATTGCCGGCTTTACAAAAGAATTCAATGAAAAGACATCTAAAGATGCAGGATTAATTATTCCTGTAATCATCACTATTTACCAGGATCGTTCATTCTCATTTGTTCTTAAGACACCACCAGCGCCAGTTTTAATTAAGAAAGCTTGCGGAATTGATAAAGCATCAGGTGCTCCGAATAAGGACAAAGTAGCAAAGATTACGAAAGACCAAGTTAGACAGATTGCACAGCAGAAAATGGTTGACCTCAATGCAGCAGATATTGATGCAGCTATGAGTATGATCGCCGGCACAGCCCGCAGTATGGGTATTGTCGTTGTTGACTAAGGAGGTATAGAGTATGAAACGCGGTAAAAATTATGTAGATTCGAAAAAACTCATCGAAGGATCAAAAGCATATGAAACTGAAGAAGCAATGAACTTAGCAGTTCAGACAGCAAAATCCAAATTCGATGAAACTATAGAGTTACATGTTAAACTCGGTATTGACCCACGTCACGCAGATCAGCAGGTTAGAGGAGTTGTCGTACTTCCAAACGGAACAGGTAAAACTGTAAGAGTTTTAGCAATCTGTAAAGGTGCTAAAGCTGATGAGGCACAGGAAGCAGGCGCAGACTTCGTCGGCGGAGATGAGATGGTTCAGAAGATCCAGCAGGAAAACTGGTTTGATTACGATGTAATCGTAACAACACCGGATATGATGGGTGTTCTCGGACGTTTAGGTAAAGTTTTAGGACCAAAGGGCTTAATGCCAAACCCGAAGAGCGGAACAGTATCAATGGATATTGCAAAAGCTATCAAGGACATTAAAGCTGGTAAAGTTGAATACAGAGTTGACAAACAGGCTATCGTTCACTGCCCATTCGGTAAGAAGTCATTCGGAGCAGAAAAACTCCTTGAGAACTTCAACACATTAATGGATGCTCTTGTAAAAGCAAAACCGGCAGCAGCAAAGGGTGTGTATTTAAAATCTATTTATATTACATCCACAATGGGCCCAAGTATCAAAGTTAACTACAAGATCAACATGTAATTGCATTTAAATCGTTTGACTTAAATTAGCAGTTATAATATTATTAATACATTCCAAAGACAGCAAGTGGAGAAACCCGTAAGCTTAGCGCTTGCCGAGGATGAGCTAAATACCTAAAGTAATTATGCGTCATTGTCGTTTGGAATGGCGCATTAAATTTTTATAGGGTAGACCCTATTGACTATTATAGGAGGTAATAATGAATCAGGAAGTATTAGCAGCTAAAAAGGCGCAGGTCGAAGAAATCAAAGCTAACATTCAGACTGCAAAATCCATCGTCATCATTGACTATAAGGGACTTACTGTTGCTGAAGATACAGCTTTCCGTAAAGAACTCAGAGAAAATGGCGTAGATTATGCAGTATTAAAGAATCGCTTAGTTAAGATTGCATTCAACGAACTCGGTTATACTCAGTTTGATGAAGCATTAAACGGACCTACAGCAGTAGCTTTTTCAGACAAGGATGCAGTTGCTCCGGCTAAATTCATTTGCAAGAACATTTCTTCATTAAAGAAGATGGCAGCAAAATGCGGTATGGTCGAAGGTGAATTCATGGATGAAGAAGGCTTAAAGAAAATCGCAGCAATCCCATCAAGAGAAATTTTACTTTCAAAGATGCTCGGATCAATGCAGTCACCAATCACAAAACTCGCAATCTGCATCAACAAGATTGCAGAAGCAAAGGCACAGGCATAATTGCCGCCTAGACACTCTGACATGGTCAGAACAAAAAGAAAAAATAATTAGGAGAATACAAAAATGGCAGATATCAATAAACTTATGGAAGAAATCAAGGGCATGACAGTTCTTGAATTAAACGATTTCGTTAAAGCATTAGAAGCAGAATTCGGCGTAAGCGCAGCAGCTCCAGTAGCAGCAGCAGGTGCAGGCGCAGCAGCAGATGCAGCTCCAGCAGAAGAAAAGACAGAATTCGACGTAATTCTTAAATCTTTCGGCGCAAACAAGATTGCAGTTATCAAGGTTGTTAGAGAAGCAACAGGTCTCGGCCTTGTAGAAGCAAAAGCAGCAGTTGAAGCAGCACCAAAGGCCCTCAAGGAAGGCGTTGCAAAAGATGTAGCAGAAGCATTAGTAGCAAAATTAAAAGAAGCTGGTGCAGAAGCAGAAATCAAATAATTATTATTACCTATGATAGGAAACGGTCTGATTATTCAGGCCGTTTTTTTCTTTTGTTGACAATATTTAATTAAATACTATAATGATAATAGTAATCATTATCAATAAGGAAACTAATGAAAGCAGTAAGGAACACTCAGCAGAAAGAACTGATTAAAAATATCGTAGAGGAGGCCTGCGATCATCCGACCGCCGATATGATATATGAAAGAGCTCAGGCAGAGCTTTCTAAAATCAGTTTAGGTACGGTTTACAGAATTTTAAGAGAATTAGTCAACGAAGGACTTATTCTTGAAATACCAGTAAATGGTAAGCCGTCGAGGTTTGATAAAACCATAATGAATCACGGACATTATATCTGTGACAAGTGTGGTAAAGTTTACGA
>JAZLLJ010000093.1:0-3272 GCA_045598065.1 Acutalibacteraceae bacterium | reverse complement strand
TGTTTCAAAAGCCCGTAAGGCGTCAGCCTTACGGGCTTTTTCAACTTCCCAGAACGAAAATTTTTATCGGCTACGAAACCGCGAAGCGCCTTAAAACACAGATTTTGGATGAAGAACGCGAAAAACCGACTCGACTATACTGGCGTATAGCGAGGCGGTTTGACAATGTTCTGCGCCAAAATCTCGTGTTCTTAAGGAATACATTCCTTAAGAACTCCCGGCCAAGACAGGGGCTTTTTTTCTTGCGTTTTTGTGACAAAGAGAAAAGAAAACGGCAAAAAAAACACGGAAACTTGTGGAAAATCGCCAAAAGAAGGTTGACAAATCCCGTATTTTGTGGTTTAATAGACACAGTGGAATAGATGGGGAAGTCTATCCTTTTTCGGAGTCGGATTTCGCCTGCGATTTTACTTGAAAAGGAAAATTGAATAAGGAGGATTCGTATGAAACATTTCGTAAAATCCGTGGTCGCCTGTCTGTTGACAACGTCCATGGTGCTTACCTCCGGCGGTTTCGCGTTTTCCGCTTTGGCGGAAGAAGAACCGACAACCACCGATCCGGAGCGTCACGTTATCTACTCGTTTGATTTCGATGATCCTGATGCGACCACGCTGTACAAGAAAGCAGGCGCCACTCCCGGTTACATCAGCCACGAGGTATTCGCCGGTGAATCCGGCGGCAGTTTGGCACTGACCATTTCGGCAGCGGAACTGACCGGTCGCGGCGGTGTGTTGCCCTACATCTGGCCGGAAGGCGTTTCCGGCGTGTTCAACAACTTGGGCGACTTGCAAGAGGGCGAGTATTACGAGTTGAAGGTGGACATCGCGTGGGACGGCGGCGTGGCAGTCGCGAAAAAAGGCGCTTACGTGTACCCGTTCCTGCTGACCAACGGCGCGGATGAAAACTACTTCACCGCTACCGAGGATACCGTGACCAAACAAATCGGCGAAGAGTTCCAAACCTTTACTTACCGTCTCTATAAGATCAGCCCCGATGGCTATCAAGAGTTCGTTCCTCCTACGCCGGGCAGCGACAGCGGCGGCATCGCCTTCTGCTGTGAGAACAGCCTGCGTACGGGCAAAACCCTTTACATCGACAACATCGAGTTTGCCAAAGTCGGCGGTGACTTTACCGAGCCTGCCGAAGGCACCATCCGTGCGGTCACGCCGGTAGAAGCGCCGGAGTATTATGAGCCGCTGGACGAAAACGGCAAGACGGCTGACGGCAAACAGATGACGATGCTCTACGAAAACGATTTCGAAGATGCGTCCAAAGGTTCGGTATTCGGTCATTGGAACCCGAACATCAGTAAAGCGTTTATCCTTGACACCGTGAAAGGATATCGCAACAACGATACTACCATCGCGCGCTACCTCATTCCGAAACTCAGCCCCGGCAAGTTCTATTCCGAAACCGGATACTATCCGGTGGTGTGGTTCTGGAACGAAGACCTGCGCGACATCTATAAACAGCAAGCCCCGCTTGGAGACGGCGATTACTACGTCTTCCAGTTTGATACGGTGGCAAAAGGCAGTTACGCCTACTGCTCGCTGATGGTGGGGGACGAAGAATACGCCCCGACGTACCAGTGGGATTCCACCGGTCGCGTAGGCAACGATGCGGTGATGCCGTTCAACTCCGTGTTTGTTACACGTTACTATGTGTTTAAGGCGGAAGGTCTTGACCTTGCCAGCGGCAACACGGCGCTCGCGCTGTTTACCGACGGTTACACCAACCAGCACGTTCCCGTGTACGTGGACAATTTCAAATTCTACTCCGTCCGTGGCGGCATCTGCGGCGACGTGAATGACGACGGCGATGTGAACTTGAAAGACGTGCTCGCTCTTCGTAAATTCGTGGGCGCTGTCGAGGGTGCTACGGTCAACGAAGCCATGGCGGACACCAACGCTGACGGCGACGTGAATATGAAAGATATCCTCGCGCTTCGCAAGTTTGTGGCCGGTATCGAAAAAGCCCTTCCGGTAAAAGCTTCCTGACCTGCTTTGCGGATGCAAAGCACAATACCTTTACAGGTATGTTTAGTCATAGTGGCGCTGTAGCAGGCAGCGCTCTATGATTTGGCATAAGAAATCTATCGAAAGAAAGAAGGAGAAATTATCATGAAAAAGATTCTTTCCCTGGTCGCGGTTGCCGCTATGGTTGTTACCTTGGTTTCCGTGGCTGCCTTCTCCGCCAGCGCTGCTTCTACGAAAGTGTACAAATTCACTTTCGAAGATGAGAACGCTCAGTCCATCCTGAAAAAGGGCGGCGTCTATGTTGGCGAAGTTGTTGAATGGCCGGAAGGTTCCGGCAACCACTGCCTGCGCTATGAGCTCAACGCTGAGACTCAGACCGGCGGCGGCGGTGCGCATCCGTACATCTGGCCGGTGGGTATCGGCGGCGTCCTCGCTGCTCAGGGTGACCTGGAAGATACCGGTTCCGAATTCGAACTGAACATCGATTTCGCGTATGCCGGCTCCACCAAAGGCTCCTATATGTACCCGTTCATCCTCTTCAATGATGAGGAAGAGAACTATGCGGACCACAGCACCTATGCTCCTGGCTCCAACGAGTTCAACACCGGTACGTTCAACTGGTCTGCCTACGAAGTCGGTGCTCCGGTCAATGGCCTGGGCAACGGCGGTATCTGCTTCTGCGACGAGAACACTCTCGCCCAGGGCGCTTACATGTATGTTGATAACATCGAATTCACCTGGGTCGGCGAATGGCAGGATGTGGGCGAAGTGTTCATCGGCTACGAGAACGGCACTCCGTGCGAAGAGTCCGACCTCGACCTCGGCGAGCTCACTCCGGATCCGACTGATCCGACTGAGCCGACTGAGCCCTCCGGCACCGGTACCGTTATCGGCACCGTCGGTGATGCTACCGGCGACGGCGTTGTCAACATGAAAGACGTTCTTGCTGCTCGTAAATACGTTGCCGGCCTGTCCACCGATCTCGATCTGGCGGCTGCCGACACCAACGGCGACGGCAAAGTCAACATGAAAGACGTTTTGAACATCCGCAAACTCGTTGCGGGTATGCCGATCTGATTTGTCTTTTTGACAAATCCCAACTATGTTTTTAACTCGTAAGAGTTGAAAAAATAATTTTAAAAGGAGAATGATTCCCATGAAAAAAGCACTTGCTATCCTCGTTGCTGTTATGCTGATGGCTACCGCCTGCATGACCGCTTCCGCTGCTTCCTGCACCATGGCTTTCGACGCTGTCGAAGTCGAAGAAGGCACTGCCACTGTTGATGTTCCGCTGAA
>JAZLLJ010000092.1:0-7170 GCA_045598065.1 Acutalibacteraceae bacterium | reverse complement strand
ATCGAAATCGACGGTTTCTGTGACCCGGTTGTCGGCGGCAAAGCGGGGGACTTTATTCACCTCACGCTTCCCGAAGATGCGCCGTATCAGTTTTTTACGAATTTTCCGCTGTGGGGTAATGTTACCGATGACGTGCTTTTGAATAACAGCGATACCTTTGAAAAGGGAAAATCCTATTCGCTCGGCGGTTGGCTGGTTGTCAACAACGGGGGATATATCTTCGCCGAGGATGCCGAAGTCCTCTTGAACGGCGGGGAATACTCCGTTGATGAAACCAATACAGAAAGAGATGAAAGTCTCAATTACGGCGGGTATGTTTTCTATGTTTGGAGCGAACCGAAAGAAGCGGTGGAGCCGATTGTCATCGACAAAATCGAAATCATTGATGCGGACGTGACACCGATTTTGGGCGAAAAAACCGGCGATTTTCTTGACTACACCCTCTCCGACGATTGCCACTTTACGGTGGATCGACATTATTGGTACAACGAGGATACGGGAAACAGAATGGAATCGGCGGCTGTTTTTGAAGCAGGCCCGCAGTACGACGGCTTCTGGTATATTCAGGCAGACAGCGGCTATACGTTCTCTGCTGAAACGGTGGTGACCATCAACGGCACGACCGACCTTGTGGATGCGACGTGGACGGAAATCAATGATGAAGACAGCACGGGCTTTTATGTGTGGACAAAACCGACCGAAGCGGTGGAGCCGATTATCATCGACAAAATCGAAATTGACGGCTTCTGTGACGCGGTTGCCGGCGGCAAAGCGGGCGATTTCTTAAATCTCACGCTCCCCGAAGATGCGCCTTACCACTTTGGAGAGGGTAGTCCGCGCTGGTATAACGATACCGATGGTAAGGTCGTGTACGACGACGATACCTTTGAAGCGGGCAAGTTCTACTCACTCGGCGGTGTGCTGGTTGCCGATGGGGGATACATCTTCGCCGAAAAACCCGAAATTGTTTTGAACGGCGGCGAGGTTTCTGTTTTGGAAGCCGATTCGTACAGAAATGACGAAGACACAAGCATCTTCTACGCTTGGGGCGAATCGAAAGAAGCCGTGGAAGCGCCGGCGGCGCTGCTCGGCGATGCCAACGACGACGGCGCGGTCAATATGAAAGACGTGCTGGTGCTTCGCAAACAGTTGGGTGGCATGAACCCCGAAATCAATATGACGAACGCCGACTGCAACGAAGACGGCACGGTCAATATGAAAGACGTGCTGCTGCTTCGCAAGTATCTTGCAAGTATGGTTGAAAACTTAGGCGCGTAAGCTCATCAAACAGGAAAAGCCCCTCTCGTTGGCCGGGAGTTCTTAAGGAATACATTCCTTAAGAACTCCCGGCCTTGAGTGGGGTTTTTCCAATTGTTTTATACAGATTATAAGTAAAACAAAAACACCGTCTTGAAAAATCAAGACGGTGTTTTTATAAGGGACATCAGAACGAAATTCTCACAGCGAAACCGCCGTTAAAGAAGTAGGTGTTCGTCCAATGGCCATTTGGTGGAGACGAAGAGGATCGAACTCTCGACCTTACGGATGCGAACCGTACGCTCTCCCAGCTGAGCTACGCCCCCGTTTTTCGGAATGCTTGTATATCATAAAACATTCCGAGAAAAATGTCAAGGGATTTTTTGAGTTTTTTTGTTTTTGTCGGATTATTTCTGGTGTACGTCCAGTTGAGGGAACGGAATCGTGATGTCGTTTTTGTCGAGTGCCTTTTTCACTTCTTCCGTGAGGCCGAAGCGCGCATCCCAATAATCCTTGCCTGCAACCCACACGCGCAGGATGAAATTAAGAGAACTGCTGTCCATTTTATCGAGCAGCACTTCCGGCTTGGGATCGGAAAGAACGTTTTCGCGCGAGGCGGCAACGGCCAACACCACGTCACGGGTTTTGTCAATGTCGTCTTCGTAAGCGGTGGAGAACGGAATGTCGAGACGGGTTTTATCGAGCGCCCAGTAGTTGACTACGTCGCCCGACGTGATCGTGCCGTTCGGGATAGTGACCACTTTGTTTTCGGGGGAGTGGAGAATGGTGTAAAACACGGTGATGGCTTTGACTGTACCCTCTTGTCCGTTGGCGAGGATGAAATCACCCACCTTAAACGGTTTGAATAAAAGAATCATCAGTCCGCCTGCGAGGTTGGAGAGCGATCCTTGCAAAGCGAGACCGACCGCAAGACCGCAAGACGCCAAAATCGTCATAAACGAGGTCATCGGGATGCCGATGGTATAGGCGGCGGTCAAAAAGACCAATACGTAAAGCACAACCTTGGTGCCGCTCTTTAAAAAGCTCTTGACACCGGGATCTAATCTCGCGTAAGCAGGGGATTTGTCGAATCGTTTAACAAGAAACCCTGCGAGTTTTAAGCCGATAACGAGGATGAGTATTGCATACAGCAATTTTAACCCTGCCGTGGTACCGAGTTCAATAAGATTTTCTAAAAAATGATCCATAAAGCAAGTTCCTTTCTGTTTTGTTCTTCCATAGTATAGCAAATTTCTCGTCGGGATGCAAGGTTGACTTTTTCCTCGAATAATGATACAATAGCTCGGTTGGTTTTAGGAGGGATTTTTTTGAAAAATCAGGAAAACAAAAAGGGCAACGCGCTTGCGTTGCTTCCCATCCTCGTCTTCGTGGTGTTGTACCTTGGACTGGGTATATTTTTTGCAATGAACAACGAGGATTTCGGTGGTGTGCCGATCCTTGTTGTCTTTTTGGTGGCGCTTGCGGTGGCGTGTTTCCAAAACCGCAAAGTGAAATTTGACCAAAAGCTCGAAATTATGGGGCGCGGTGTGGGTGACAAAGACATCGTTACGATGATACTCATTTTCCTCGTTGCCGGAGTCTTTGTGGGCGTGGTGGGACGCGATAGCGCCGAAAGTGTCGCCTATTTTATGCTGTCGGTGATTCCGCCGCAGTTTGCGGTGGCGGTGCTGTTTGTGGTGGCGTGTTTCGTGTCCACCGCGATGGGCACTTCTTGCGGTACGATTTCGCTGATCGTGCCGATCGCGGTGCCGGTGGCGGAGGCCTCCGGCTTCAGTTTGCCGCTTTGTGTGGCCTCGGTCATCGGCGGCGCCATGTTCGGCGATAACCTCTCGTTTATCTCGGACACCACCATCGCCGCTTGTAACGGACAGAATGTTCCGATGAAATCCAAGTTCCAAAAGAACTTTTTTATTGCGCTTCCTGCGGCGGTGGCTACGCTCGTGCTGATCATTGTGCTGTCGCTGCAAGCAGATGCGCCGACATCGGTGACGGATGAATACGATTTAATCCAAATTATTCCGTACGTGCTGGTTTTGGTCGGCGGCATCATTGGTATCAACGTGTTTTTGGTGCTGCTCATCGGTATCGTGTCCGGAATTGTGGTGATGTTGGCCACCAACAGTGTGACGGTTATCGAGTTGATCAAACTCATGGGCGGTTTTGTTGATGGCCAATCGGGCGGTATTTCGAATATGCTCGAAACGGCGATGGTGGCGGTTCTCGTTGCCGCGATTTGTGCTCTTATTCGGGAATCCGGCGGCTTTGATGTGTTGCTCCGTTTCATCCGCAAGACGTTCAAAGGAAAACGCGGCGGACAGTTTGGCATGGGCTTGCTTGTCGGGCTTCTCGATATTGCAACCGCCAACAACACGGTGGCCATCGTGGTCGCCAACCCCATCGCCAAAGAAATGGCCGACACGTATGACATTTCGCCGCGCAAGACCGCTTCGCTGCTCGACACGTTTTCTTGTATCGTGCAGGGCGTGTTGCCCTATGGCGCACAGATGTTGCTTGCTATCGGTGCCGTAAAAGGTGCGAGCGGATCGATATCGGCGTTCGAGATCATTCCGTTCCTTTTCTACCCGATGTTCCTACTTGCCAGCTCGGTGGTGTCGATTTTGTTCGTGCCCACGAGACACGAGAAATAAGAATGGCTTGTGGAATCCCCGGCGAATTTCCGCCGGGGATTTTTTATTGAAAAATTCCTCTTAAAAAATTGCAAAAAACCCTTGCAATTCCAAGAGATGTGTGGTATAGTGTATCTCGTTGCAGTACACAAGTCCGCGTGTCGCGGACAGTGCGAGGGAGGTGTCGCCATGAGCGAGGCACAAGCCGCGTGGGTGCTGACGGATGCGCGCGCGTTGCCGGAGGTTTTCTTAAAAGTGCTGAAAGCCAAAGAGCTGTTGGCTTCCGGCGCGGTGGACTCGGCAGCGGAAGCGTCGCGACGGGCCGGCATTTCTCGCAGTGCGTTTTATAAGTACAAAGACGCGGTGTTTCCTTATAATGAGGAGGCCGAAGGCCGGCTTTTAACTCTGCACTTTTTGTTGCAGGACCGACCGGGCGTGCTGTCGTCGCTTTTGACCGCTTTTGCCGAGGCAGGAGCGAACATCTTGACGGTCAACCAGAACATCCCGGACAGCGGTACGGCGAGCGTATCGGTGTCGGCACGTGTGGATCGGCTGAGTATGACGATGGACCAATTTCTGCAAACGCTGTCTTCGCTCAAAGGAGTGCTGAAAATCACTTCGGCGGCGGCAGGCAAACAACAAGAAGACAAAACACGAAAGTGAGGAATATACTGTGATAGGTATCGGTATTATGGGCTACGGAACAGTGGGTTCCGGTGTGGCGGAGGTTCTTCATAAGAATGCCGCCAGCATCGGCCGCAAAGCAGGGGACGAGCTGAAAGTGCTTCGCATCCTCGACCTGCGCGATTTTCCCGGTGATCCGTTTGAAAGCGCCCTTACCAAGGATTTTAACGACATTTTGACCGATGACCGCATCCAAATCGTAGTGGAAACGATGGGAGGCTTGCGCCCGGCGTATGATTTCGTGAAATCCTGCTTGGAAGCAGGCAAAAGCGTTGTCACGTCCAACAAAGAGTTGGTGGCGGCCAAAGGCGACGAACTCTTGAAACTGGCGAGAGACAATAACCTCAATTTTATGTTTGAGGCGAGCGTGGGCGGCGGTATTCCGATTTTGCGCCCCATCAACGAGTGTCTTGCCGCCAACGAGGTGTCCGAGATCGCGGGCATTTTGAACGGCACGACCAACTTTATGCTTACCCAAATGATTGAGCAACACATGGATTTCGATGCGGCGCTTTCGCTCGCGCAAGAACGCGGTTACGCCGAACGGGATCCTTCGGCGGATATTGACGGCCACGATGCCTGCCGCAAAATCTGCATTTTGGCGTCGCTCGCGTTCGGCAAGCACGTGTATCCCGATGCGGTGTATACCGAAGGTTTGCGAAACATCACGCTGGAAGACGTGGCGGCGGCAGGCGCTATGAACGGTGTCATCAAACTGATCGGCCACGTGAAAAAAGTGGCGGACGACAAAGTGCAGGTTATGGTCGCGCCGATGGTGCTGCCGAAAACCAGCCTTTTGTCCGATGTAAACGGCGTGTTCAACGGCATCCTCGTGCGCGGCGATGCCATCGGCGACGTGGTGTTCTATGGCCAGGGCGCCGGTAAATTGCCGACCGCTTCCGCGGTGGTCGGTGACGTCATTGACGAAGCGAAACACATCGGCAACCGCAAGAGCCTGTTTTGGGACAGCGCGGTGGAGGGCTACGTGCTTCCTGCCGCCGCTGCCGAGATGGCGTATCTTGTGCGCCTTTCCTGCGACGACCGTCAGACCGCGTGGGCCGAAGTGCTGTCCGCGTTCGGTGACGTGAAAGCGGTGTCCCGTCCGGATGCTGGCGACAACGAGCTGACTTTCATCACCGATGTGATGAGCGAGGATGCTCTCAACCAAAAAGTTACCGCGCTTCGCGGCGCGCAACTCTTAAGCCGTATTCGTATTGCGGCTTTGTAATCTAACGGAGGCGATACCATGTTAATCGTACAAAAATTCGGCGGCAGTTCCGTGGCGGACGCCGACCGCGTGCGTAACGTTGCGCGGGTGATCACGGACAAGTATAACGAGGGCAACGATATGGTGGTTGTCGTTTCGGCGCAAGGCGACACGACCGATGACCTTATCGAAAAAGCCAAAGAGATCAACCCGAAAGCCAGTAAGCGCGAAATGGATATGCTCCTCTCCGCCGGCGAGCAGATTTCGATTTCTCTCCTCGCGATGGCGATCGAGGAAATGGGCTATCCGGTCATCTCCCTGCTCGGATGGCAGGCCGGTTTTGCGACCGACAGCCAGTATTCCTTTGCGCGCATCAAAAAAGTCGATCCCGAGCGTATTCGTGCGGAACTCGATAAGAAAAAAATCGTGATTGTGGCAGGCTTCCAAGGCCTTAACCGCTTTGGCGATATTACCACGCTTGGCCGCGGCGGCTCGGATACGAGTGCGGTGGCGATCGCCGCGTCGATGGGCGCGGATCTGTGCCAGATTTATACCGACGTGGAAGGCGTATTTACCGCCGATCCGCGCAAAGTGGAAAATGCACAAAAACTGAATGAAATCACCTACGACGAGATGTTGGAACTCGCGACGTTGGGCGCGCAGGTACTCAACAACCGTTCGGTGGAAATGGCGAAAAAATATAACGTCGAGCTGGAAGTGCTTTCCAGTTTCTCCCGTAAACCGGGAACGATTGTGAAGGAGGCAACGAAGATGGAAAAAATGTTGGTGAAAGGCGTGGCGTGTGACAAACACGTGGCGCGTGTGTCGATTGTGGGTGTGCCGGACGAACCGGGCGTGGCGTTCAAACTGTTCTCGCTCGTGGCGAAAGCGCACATTAACGTGGATATCATTTTGCAGTCCGTGGGCCGCGACGGCACCAAAGACATCACCTTTACCGTGCCGGATTCGGACGGTGAGGCCGCGTGCGAGGCGGTGCGTCCGTATTGCGAGAACGTCGGCGCGCAGAGCGTGACGTTCGACGACTCCGTGGCGAAACTGTCCATCGTCGGCGCCGGTATGGAAACCCACGACGGCGTTGCCTCCAAGATGTTCGAGGCGCTGTTCGATGCCGGTGTCAACATCAGCATGATTTCCACGAGCGAAATCAAAATCTCCGTCCTCATCGACGAAAAAGATTGCGACCGTGCCGTGAGTGCGGTGCACGCGAAGTTTTTTGACAACTGATTGAAATCAAAAATGACCGCTTCCGATTTCAGAAGCGGTCATTTTTCTTTCAGCCCTAAAATATAGTCGGTGGAAACGTTGTAGAATTACGAAAGTTTAATGAGCACGTCAGTGGGGATATCCCGCTGA
>JAZLLJ010000091.1:0-43702 GCA_045598065.1 Acutalibacteraceae bacterium | reverse complement strand
TCAACGGTTGCACCGGCTGCGGCGGCTGTGCCGGACGCGGCGCAAAATTTGGCTGCATCAATGGCTGCGGCGGCTGTGCCGGACGCGGCGGCATCAACGGTTGCACCGGTTGCGGCGGCATCGGCGGTTGTACCGGACGCTGCGGCGCAGGAATGTAGTTGGCTTGCTGCGTTCCGCAGGTAAGGCAGAATTGAGCGGCATCATCTAATCTGGCACCGCATTTTTGACAGAATTTCATTACAGATCCCTCCAAAAAATCAGATTTGGACCATTTGGCATAAGTATACCTTTTTTTCCGAAAAATGTCAATAAAAATCGGGAGCACCGTTTCGTGCTCCCGAAAAAATCAATCTCCGAAAACGAGACGTTCAACGTCCTCGGCGGAGTAAACATACCATTTTTTGTCGTATTTGTAGAGAATGAAAGAATCCGAGCCTTTTTCGCGATTTTTAAAGCCGGTGATGTTGTAGCGGAAATTGACTTCCTTGGCATCGGTGATTTCGAGGTCGTAGCGTTCTTTTAAGTCTTTTTTGAGGTTTTTGAAATCACGGCTTTTCATATTCCGAATTTTCAGATTGGTATGTTCAATCGTAAAGTCCACACCGATGCGCTCGGAAAGATCGTTTATGGAGTTTTTGGCGTAGGTGGTCAAGGTGTATGGGTTAAGATTGAATTTTTCGGAAAGATGTTCCGGACAGGTGATGTTGATAAGCGTTTCGGTGTCGCGTGCGTTGAGACTGTCGAACATTTTCTCGACCGTGGCTTTTGGACCGGCGGAAAGGATGAAAAGCACAATCGCGACAATAAGCGCTATCAGCGCCAAAACGATTCCGCCGATAATCAGCCATTTTTTATAGTCGTGCACGGCGGCGTTGGAATAAAATACGCCGCTCTCGGTTTTGATGGTGGTGGGTTGGATGGGCTTTTCTATCAGCGTCGGCGGTTCTTCGGATCGAACGGCAGGAATCAGCGGAGGAGAATACGGTGCCGGCGGAGGAGAATACGGTGCCGGCGGAGGGGAATAGGGCGGCATAGGAGGTTGTGCAGGTGTGGGGTTGGCAACGGCAGAGCCGCAAACCGGACAGAACACCGCATTGTCGTCCATTACCGTGCCACAGGTCGGGCAAAGTTTCACATACACTCCTCCTCTCGTAATAAAACATCTATAAAAGTATATACGCGCAAACATAAAAAGTCAACAAAGAATCGGGAGCACCGTTTCGTGCTCCCGAAAAAGGAAATCAATACTTAAAAATGTCTTCGTCCGCAACGTACCAGTTACCGTCGTATTGGTAGCATACGTAGTCTTTTTCCACGGTGGTTTCTTTGCCGCCAACAATGTAGGTGAGGTTGCATTTCAATTTCTGTGCGGCCCGGACGTCAACGTCAATGTCATCCAGCGCGTCGGACAGCTTCTTGTAGGCGTTCTTTTCCATATCCTCGGCGGAGACGATTTTGTAGGAGAGTTTCCACCCTTTGCCGTATTTTTTGCCGTTGTTTTCGTAATAGTCGTTTTTCGTGTCCATCCACTCGTCACGGTCGAGGCCTAACTCTTCCCACACATCGTCATTTAACGAATCCGGCAACGCATACGTCAGTTGTGTTTCAAATTCAGACGTGCAGAAGGCTTCAATATAGGCGATAACGGCATCTTTTGCGGTTTCGGCATCGCTTTCGGTTTCTTCCACAGACGTTTCGGAGACGGCGCTCTTTTTTTCACCGAAGAATTCCGGGAACACAAAAAGGCCCAGGCAGATGACCGTGCCGCAAATGATTATCAAAATAATCATCAGCAGGATGATAAGGTTGCTTTTGTCCTCTTTCTTCTTTTCCATAACGGGCTGTTCGTATACAACCACGGGTTGCTCATAAACCGGAACAGGCTGGTCATAAATGAAAACGGTTTGCTCGTCGTCCACCGGAGCGGTAACATTTTGAGCGGCACCGCAAACGTTACAGAATTTGGCATCATCGTGCAAGGGGGTGTTGCAAAAAGGACAGTATTTCATCAAAACAACCTCCTTGAAAAACAATTTAAGCAAAGTATACTTGTTTTTGCAAAAAATGTCAACAAAAATCGAGCGGCAAGCGGACTGCCGGAAAAAGAAAACCGCCTTTGAGAAAGGCGGTTGTTTGTGGAATTATGCTTCCTGCTTTTTGGCGCGGAGGAGAGAGCGCATCGCATTGACCGAGCGCTGGGCATCGTCCACGTCTTTGAGCGACACCTTGAACGCCGTGCCGCCGGCGGTGGTCAGCACAAAGCAGTCGTAGTCGACCTGCATCGTGTTCTGCTTTGTTAAAGCCGTGTTCAACGCATTTTTCCCGAAGGGATCGTACAACACCGTAATCGTTTCGGAAGAGGTGGAAACGGAGACGATGTCTTTGTAAAAATAGACGTCGGTGGATTCTGTTTTCCAATTCTCGGTGGATTTGATGATCTTTTTGCAGCAATGCACTTCATTGCTCGAGAAGAACATATACCAAGTCTCGTATTTGTTAGAGCGCCATTTGCCGTCCGCGCCTTTTTTCACGAGACCGGTTCCCTCATAGGAATAACCGCTGATGCACACCGGCGCGGCCTCGGTCACTTCGGATTCGTCGAGACCGAGCTTCGCCAGCGCGTCGTCTTTGGAAAATTTCATCATGGATGCAACCAAATTGTCGTAAGCAATGTCGGCCTCAGCCGTAGATTTGTTCAGTTGTCTTAATTTGACAAGGGCAAAAATTCCGACCGCGAGACCGATTAGCCCCACGAAAAACATACCACCCGAAAATTCGCCGATTGCTGCGGGGACAATCATCAGACAGAGCCCAAAAATCAGACCAAGCATAGCCAAAATAAGCCAGCCGAGCATGGCCATTATGTTGCCGGTGAAATACTCTTTCGCTTGTTCATACATAAAAAACACCTCGTAAAATAAGATTTTGTATTTGCAAACCCTTGCGGGGGTAAGCCTTAGGAAAAGGGATTCGCGACCGACAACACATCGAACAGCATCTGCTTGTCGAAATCGGACACACCGCGGTCGGTCGCTGCTTGCAGGCACGCCTTGTAATCGGGCGTGATGTTGAGGAATTTTCGCTCGAAATAGTCGTATTTCAGATAGGCGAGGAAATAATAGTAGATGCCGCGGTTTTCGAGCGCCAACGCGGCGTTTACGTATTCGAGCGCCGTGTCGATCGTCTTGCGGTCGGCGACGAACGCTTTTTTTCCGCGCAGCAGCGCGACCGCCGCGAAAAAGTAAAGCTCGGAGTTGTTGAGCCGGTGCTCGATGGCTTCCGAAAACGCGGCAACGGCCTTGTCGTAAAGCCGGAGTTTTAAGTAGCACATCCCGAGAGAGTGGCGCAACGAGCCGCCGTCGGAAAAGAGAGCGTGTTGGGCTTCGTAGGAGCCGGCGTAGGTCTGCACGTCCGCGAGCGACATCGTATAGACATCGTTAAACGAACAGACCACCACCGGACGACCGCAAAAGGCGCAGGTTTTTTGGTTGGCGGTGACGCCCGCGCCGCAACCGGGACATTTTAGGTAAACTGTTGTTTCTGCCACGGCTTTGCCCTCCTTGCTTCGACAATTTATTCCATTATAGTCATAATTATGACTATTGTCAAGTATGCGACCATATTTTACAATGAAATATAAGGAGGGAGAGGCTATGATCAGTTACGAGCCGTTTTGGAACACGCTTCGTGAACGCGGCGAAACGACGTACTCCCTCATTAACGACCACCACATCAGCAGTGCTACCGTCAACCGCTTGCGCAAGAATATGGGCATCAGTACACTGACCATCAACGATTTATGCCGCATTTTACATTGCCGTGTGGAGGAAATTTTGGTTTACAAAGACGAGGAAACTTAACCGTTCTCCGAATGGAGAGCGGTTTTTTTGTATAAGGGACGTTACCTCGACGTTTCTGCCTTCCCCTTGAGGGTAGTGAAACGGCGGCGCGGAAGTGAATGACCGTTCTGGGAACGGTCGGAGCCGCGCCGTGACCGAGCCGCAGCGAGACAGGTGGCACGGCGAAGCCGTGACGGATGAGGTGGAACGTGAAATTCCGCAGACACCTCACCAGTCGCCGTTCGGCGACAGCCTCCCCTCAAGGGGAGGCCTGACATATTGGGTGCGTAGCCGAAAGTTTTATCAAAATTCTACGTGAGGCGATGTAGGCATCGCCCCTACGGACACGCCGTGAGGTGTGTGAAAATTCCAAAACCCCGTATTGCCTTTTTGCATTTTATATGCTATACTGATTCTAACTGAGCGAAAGTGGGGTGATGGCGATGGAAAAAAGCGAAAAACTCGGCACGTTACAAGTGCTGTTTTCCGGAATATTATGGGGCTCGATGGGCATTTTCGTCCATGCATTGTCCGACGGTTTCGGGCTGGATTCCATGCAGATCGCCTGCGCCCGTTTTACCTTGGCAACCATCGCTTTTGCGGTGATTTTGTTTTGCAAAGACAAATCCGCGTTTAAGGTGCGGCTTCGTGACGTGCCGCTGTTTTTGGCAACGGGACTAATAAGCGTTTTGGCGTTTTCGTGGTGTTATTTTACCGCCATTCAACAGATGGAGATGTCCAAAGCCGCCATTCTTCTGTATACGTCGCCCATTTGGGTGATGCTGTTTTCGGCGCTGTTGTTCAAAGAAAAGATCACCGCGAAAAAACTCATTGCTTTGGCGCTCGCGTTCGGCGGTTGTATCTTGGTATCCGGCGGCGGCGGAAAGCTGACACCGTTCGGGCTGTTTTGTGGGCTCGGCGCGGGGCTTGGGTATGGATTGTACAGCATTTTCAGCACGTATTTGCTCCGCCGCTATTCGCCGCTGACCATTACGACCTATGCGTTTACGGTCGGTACGGTCGGCGCGTGGATTTTATGTAATCCTGCCGATATGATTGCAAAAGTTACCGCCGCCGCGCCGCTTGAGGTTACGTTTTGGATCGTGGCGTGCAGCGTCGTAACGGAGTTTTTCCCCTATTTGATGTTTACAAACGGCTTGCGCTCGATTCCGGCATCCCGTGCGGCGATCGTTGCCACCATTGAGCCGGTAGTGGCGACGATTATCAGCGTTTGCCGCGGCGAAAGTATGACCACGACCATCGCTATCGGCATCGTGTCGGTGCTTGCGGCGATTCTTGTGCTGAATATCAGCCCCAAAAAGAAGGAGGTTGACGAATAATGGCCTATGTGTCTATGACCTGTCCGTCCTGCGGTTCCAAATTGGATGCGCCGGACGGTGTGGACAGTTTTTTCTGTCAGTTTTGTGGGTCGAAAATCGTAAAAGACAAACAGTTCGTGGAAGTGTCTTTCTCCGGTGTTGCCACCGAGGAAAGTTTGCTCGAGCGCGCTGTCTTGTTTTTGGAAGACGGCAACTTCGACGAGGCCGACCTCTACTTTGACCGTGTGCTGGATATTGATCCCAAATGCTATAAAGCGTATCTCGGCAAAGTGCTTTGCCGATTAGAAAAAAAGAAGCCGGACGAACTGGCGGATTACGACAAGCCACTCGGGGAAATGGCCGATTTCCAAAAAGCGACACGGTTTGCTCCGGAAGAGAAACAAAAACAGTTTGAGCAGTTGGCCGCGCACACGGCGGCGGTGTTCCAAAAGAAAGAAGCGGAATACCAGAAAAAACTTAAAGAGGCAGAGGCGGCGGTGGAAGAAAAACGTCTGCATCTCGCCAATTTGGCGCCGTGGCATACAAAACAAGTGCGCGTGCATCAGTTTGCGAAACAAAACACCGGTACGTTTTTGAAACTCGGCGGCGTGTTTTTGTTTTTGGCGGTGGCCTCGGCCGGCGCCAGCGTTTCTTTGAACCTTTCCGGCGCGATTCCCTGCCTGATTTTGGCGGTTTTTGTGTTTGCTGCGGCGATTCTTTTGCGTGTCGAGGGGAGAAAAGCCTCTGACAAAATGTTGACCTATGAAGAGGAAGAAATCGAGTTGACGCGGCTGGAACGGGAATACGAGCGGCTGTGGGATGAACATCAACGGTGGCTCGAAAACTGAGGTGGACGTATGGCGTATGAAAACGGTGAATGGGTGCTTCACGGGCTTGCCGCAGACGATCCGTATCGCTTGAAAACCCCGTGGGAGTTGCTTGATTACATCAACGAAGTGGGGTTTTTGCCGCTGTTTGCCGGTGAAATTCCAGGCCTTTCGGTGGAGGAGCGCACGCTTGCTACCGATTGGTGGAGCGAAAACGAAGCGGTCGATCCGTGGGAATGGCGGCGCGTGCTTGCCGCTTCCGGAAAAGTGGCGTACGGTAAGTTTTTCGGCGGCAAAGCCGGGTTTATCTCGCTCGATTGGTTTCCCGCGTTTTGCAACTGGCGGCGGGACGGCTATGATTTTGATGCGCGCTATGAGGATGAACTCGCCACGTTCCGCGAAAAGAAAATTATGGATGAGTTCCAAAACGGCGAGCGGCTGTTTTCGCACGAGCTGAAACGGCTTGCCGGTTTTGGCAAAGGTGGGGAAAAGAATTTTCCCGGCGTTGTGGCGGCACTTCAGGAAAAAACGTATCTTGTGCTGTGTGATTTTCGCCAGCGCTTAAACAAAAAGCAAGAGCCGTACGGTTGGGCGCTTGCGGTGTATGCGACACCGGAAACGGTGTTCGGCGCGGACACGATTGCCGCCGCGTATGCGGAAAAACCGGAGGCGTCGAGAGCGCGGATTTTCGCCTTTTTGCAGGAGGAATATCCCATTGCCACCGAAAAGCAAATCGAGAAGATGTTCGGATAAAAAAGACAGAGCGGAAACGCCCTGTCTTTTTCTTTGGGTTGAAAACGGGACGCGGAATGTGGTATACTGTAAATGATAAAAAAAGAAGCGAAAGCGAGGTGGAAAGCGGTGAGCGAAAAAACGTATATTGCGATTGATTTGAAGTCGTTTTACGCCTCGGTGGAGTGTATGGAATGCGGCTTGAATCCGCTGACCACCCATCTCGTCGTTGCCGATCCCACGCGCACGGAAAAAACGATTTGTCTCGCGGTGTCACCGGCGCTGAAAGCTTACGGAATTCCCGGAAGAGCGCGGTTGTTTGAGGTGATTGAGCGCGTAAAAGAGGTCAATGCCGCACGCAAAAAAACGGCAGGAGGCAGACTTTCGGGCAAATCGTCTGATGCGCCGACACTTTCGAAACACCCGGAGATGGCGCTGGATTTTATTGTGGCGCCGCCGCAGATGGCGAAATATATGGAAAAAAGCAGTCAGATTTATTCGATTTACCTTAAATACGTCGCACCGGAGGATATCCACGTCTATTCGGTGGACGAGGTATTTATTGATGCCACACCGTATTTGAAAGCTCGAAAAATGACCGCGCGGCAGTTTGCGTCGCTGCTTATTTCCGACGTGCTGAAAACCACCGGCATCACCGCGACTGCCGGCATCGCGCCCAACTTGTATCTGTGCAAAATTGCGATGGATATCGTAGCAAAACACATTCCTGCCGACCGCGACGGGGTGCGCATTGCGGAGCTGTCGGAAGAAGACTATCGCCGTCAGCTGTGGGAGCATCGGCCGCTGACGGATTTTTGGCGCATCGGGCCGGGCTACGCGAAAAAACTGGAACAAAACGGGATGTTTACGATGGGCGACGTGGCGCGGTGCTCGTTGGGCGGACCGCTTGACCGCCACAACGAAGCGCTGCTTTACAAACTGTTCGGCATTAACGCCGAGCTGCTCATCGACCACGCGTGGGGCATAGAGCCGTGTACGATTGCGGATATCAAATCCTACGTGCCGGAGAACAACAGTCTCCATTCCGGCCAAGTGTTGCAAACCCCCTATTCCGCGGAAAAAGGGCGGCTGATTGCCCGTGAAATGGCGGATTTGATGTCGTTGGATTTGGTGGACAAAGGGCTTGTTACCGACCAAATGGTGCTGACCGTTTGTTACGACGTGGAAAATATGAAAAAGAACTACCAAGGTGAAGTGGCCGCCGACCGTTATGGCCGTAAAGCGCCGAAACCGGTGCACGGCTCGCGTAATCTTTCCGGCTACACTGCTTCGACAAAGGAAATCGTGGCGGCGGTGACGGAGATTTATGACCGTATCGTGGACAAAACGCTGACGGTGCGGCGGCTGTATATTGAGGCAAATCACGTAATCCGTGAGCAGGATATACCGCCGAAAACGGCGCCGGAACAGCTGGATCTGTTCACCGATTACGCGCAAAAGGAAGCAAAAGAACAGGCAGATGCCGATGCCAAGACGCGCGAGCGTGGGCTGCAAAAGGCGCTGCTTTCCATTAAGAAAAAATACGGCAAAAACGCGGTGCTGAAAGGCCGCGATTTTGAAGAGGGCGCCACCACCCGTGAACGTAACGGGCAAGTGGGCGGCCACAAGGCGTGAGGTGCGGCGATGGGAAACTATGACGATATTATCGGGTTGTCGCGGCCGAAAAGCGACCGACCGAAAATGTCCCGTTATGACCGTTCAGCGCAGTTTGCACCTTTTGCGGCGCTGACGGGATATGAGGGAATTTTAGTAGAAACTGCCCGACTCACGGACAAAAAAATCGACTTTGACGAAGACGTGCGCGCCGCTATTGACTTGCGGCTTCGCCGGCTGTGTGACCGCATCAAGGAGCATCCTGTCGTTACGATTTTGTGTTTTCGTGCCGACGAGCGCAAAGAGGGCGGCCGCTACGTGACGGTGTGCGGCAACTTAAAACGGGTGGACACCGTGGCGCAGACGTTGACGCTTACCTCCGGCGAGAGTGTCGCGCTTTCGGATATCGCGTGGGTGGAAAGCGATGAGCCGGAAGGGGAGAACGCAGAATGAAACGGGACAAGACATTGACGGCCGGCACGTTTTCCGTTACCGTCCTTCGCAGCCGCCGCAAAACGCTATCGCTTTCGGTGATGGAAGACGGCGAAATTATTGCCCGTGCGCCTTTGCGGATGAGCGACGGCGCGGTGGCGGCGTTTGTGAAAGAAAAAGAAGCGTGGCTTCAAAAGACGATACGTAACGTTGCCGCTGCAAAAAACGAGGCGGCGACGGTGGGGTTTTTGACCGACGGAGATATTGCGGAGCTGAGAGCTATCGCCAACGTGGTGCTTCCGGCACGAGTGGCGTTGTATGCCGAAAAAATGGGGGTTTCTTACGGCAACGTGACCATTCGATTGCAAAAAACGCGGTGGGGTAGTTGCAGTACCAAGGGCAACCTCAACTTCAACGCGCTGTTGATGCTCGCGCCGCCGGAAGTGCGCGATAGCGTGGTGGTGCACGAACTGTGCCACTTGAAAGAGATGAATCATTCCCGGCGGTTTTATGCGGAAATCTACCGTGTGATGCCGGATTATGACGAGCGACATCGATGGCTTAAAGAGCACGGCGCGGTGCTTCAAGCACGAGTGAGGGAGGAAGACCGATGAGCGAAACAGATAAGAAACGGGAATTGTATCTACGGCAAAAACAGTTGCTCGATACGTTTTTGGCGCACGGCGCGATTACCAAAGCGCAGTATGATAAAAGTTTCGGCGACCTCACCGAAAAAATGGGGATGACCGATCTCGCGAAAAAACCGACGGTGCAAGTGGTGGCGGCGTTGATTTTTGACGGCGACTGTTTTTTCATCTGTCAGCGCCTGGCACATAAGGCGAGAGGACTGTTGTGGGAGTTTGTCGGCGGCAAAGTGGAGCCGGGCGAAACCAAAGAGCAAGCGCTTGTCCGCGAATGTCGCGAAGAGCTGGATGTGACCGTTTCGGTGGGTGATGTGTTTATGGAAGTGGACCACGATTACCCCGATTTGTTTGTGCATTTAACGCTGTTTTTGTGTACGATTGCAGAGGGAACGCCGCAAAAATTGGAGCATAACGATTTTCGGTGGATTACGCCTGCGGAAATTTCGCAATTTGATTTTTGCCCTGCGGATGAGGAGATTTTGCGGCGGATAGAAGAAAAATTCGGTAAGCCATAAGAAAATCGTCTCTTGCGGTTGACAAACCACACTTTTTCCGATATAATAGGCGTTGCGCTTATGGAGAGTTATCGAAGTGGTCATAACGGGCCTGACTCGAAATCAGGTAGCCTTCACGGGCTCGAGGGTTCGAATCCCTCACTCTCCGCCAAATGACCGCTCTGGGAGAAATCTCAGAGCGGTTTTGTATTTTCTTAAGTTGAACGGGATGTCAAGGATACTTGAATTGTGGAAGTTTAGTATTTAGATTAACATAGCATAAGGGGTATACGTGAATATGATTAACGTTAAAGAAATAATGGCGGAACTTTCTTCCAGACGAAAAGTCTTTTCTTCGGAAGCGGATTTTCAATTGGAATTTGCATGGGCCGTTAAAACCAAATATCCGAATTTGAAAATCAGAATGGAATATGTTCCTGATTTTGATCGCCAAATGCATATAGATATTCTTTTAATGGATGGCAATCGTTGGATGCCCATAGAGTTAAAATATAAAACCAAAGGTTGTTCATTGAATGTTGATGGGGATGTTTATCGGCTTGCCAATCATTCGGCAAAAGATGTAAACTGTTATTTGTATTTGAAAGACATTGAAAGAATAGAAAGAATAGAACGAATCAAAAGAGAAACATCTGAGTTCTTTACGGGATATACGATAATGCTTACGAATGAGCCGTCTTATTTGAAGTATCCATCAAAAAAAGATTGCAACTATTTGGCATTTTCTTTACATGAAGGCGCCGTAAAAAAAGGAACTATGCGGTGGGGAAAAAATACAGGCTCCGGGACAAAAAAAGGGTGTGAAGCCGATATCCTACTGAATGGAGAATATAAGGTACATTGGGAAGAATACAGCCGGGTTGATCCGTCCTCCGCCGAAACGTTTTGGTATACATGCAGCGAGATTAAGGCGGAGTAATCAAAGACATGGATTTCCCTCGGGGATTTTCCGTTTCAGTGAGTCAAGGATTCGAAGTGCTTACCGCTTTCTTTGAGGTTTTGACCGAAAAACGTTGCGCATTGTTGTGGAATGTGGTAAAATGACGGTGAAATAATGACAAGGAGGGAACGAATCCTTGAAAAGAATTCTGTCTGTTTGTTTAATTGTGGTGCTCCTTTTAATGATGACGGCCTGCAGCAAAAATGAGAAGGACGTGGAGAAAAACACCGAAAAAAACGTCACCAGCAAGCAGGACGATGAATATATCCAAAAAGCCATAGAGCAGATAAATGAAAGTTGGGAAAAGTTTTTTTCGAATTCTCCCGAAAAGACGGAAGAATTCGTTGAAATCATTGACACGCGGCTTATCTACGTAAAAGACAACGACATTGAAAGGTTCAAAGATGTTGAAGCAGTGGTGGAATTTGAACTTTTTACGGATTTTTTCGGTAGTTCTCCGTATTATTCAAATGTTCAACAGCGCGACACCGTCACCTTTTTTAAAGACGGTGAAATTGAAGTCGGATTAGATGTTTTCAGTCTTTATCGTGCATCAACGTTCAATACCGATTTTTCAGACATTATCGAGAAAATCGTAGAGTACGGAACAGCGTATAATACGAACTATATCAAAAAAGACAAGGCATCGGAAAGCGACGAAAAATATATAAAAAACGCGATAAAAAATATTCGTTCTATGTGGTCAGATTCGTATGAAGAAGTTGAAAAAAGAGGTATTTCAACCAACAAAACGGTGAAAATCATCAATACGAAACTGATGTATGTTAACGAGAAGTCGACGTATGCGCATTATGAGGAATATTTTAACGATGTGGAAGCGATTGTGGAATTTGAATTGCATTCGGATTACTATGGTTCGGCTCCGTATTTTTGGAATTGTAATGTGAATAATACCGTTGTTTTCCACAAGGATGGAACGATTGAAGTGCGTTCGAATTATATGAATTCTATTCGTTCCAGGACGTTTGATTCCGATTTTTCGGATTTGTTCAGCGAAATCGTGGAATTAGGCGATTTCTATAACCAAACCATCGCGTGTTGAGTGAAAAGGAGTGGATTTTATGGTGCAGAAATCGTATCATATCGGATTCAACGATGCCAAAGGCGCGAAATATGTGATTTTGCCGGGCGATCCCGGGCGCGTGGAGAAAATCGCGCAATACCTTGATGAGCCGCAATTTTTGGCGCAAAATCGCGAGTATACCACGTGGCTTGGCAAATTGGCCGGCGCGCCGGTGCTCGTAATGTCCACCGGTATGGGCGGCCCGTCTACCGCGATTGCGGTGGAGGAGCTGGCAGCACTCGGGGTTTCGACGTTTATCCGTATCGGTACTGCCGGCGGTATGCAACCGGAAGTTATCGGCGGTGACGTGGTGGTCGCGACCGGCTCGATTCGTATGGAGGGGACGACACGCGAATACGTGCCGATCGAATATCCTGCTGTGCCGGATCTTGCCGTGACCTGCGCGCTCAAAGAGGCGGCGGAAAACCTCGGTTTGCGCTGCCACACCGGTGTGGTGCAGAGCAAAGATTCGTTTTATGGGCAACATTCGCCAAGCCGTATGCCGATTGGTTACGAACTCGAAAACAAATGGCGCGCGTGGATCGGCGCCGGGTGTCTTGCCTCCGAAATGGAAAGCGCGGCGCTGTTTATCGTGTGCTCGACGTTGCGCGTGCGTGCCGGTTCGGTGTTTTCGATTGTGTGGAACCAAGAACGCGAACGGCTCGGACTTGATAACCCCGAAGTCCACGACACCACCGATGCCATCAAAACCGCTGTGGAAGCAACAAAACTGTTGATTGAGAGAGAAAAATAAAAAAACAGGGCGACGAGATCGCCCTGTTTTTTATTAACAAATTTTCAAAAAATCCGCATAAATCGGTTTCGTTTTGTCCACACTATGGGCGAAACGGAGGAATGAATCATGTCAGAGTTTGACAAAGACGAATTTTGGGACAGTGGGCTGAGTGGGCTGGATTTTGAGGAAATCGACGAGCCGAAAAAAGACGGCCGTGTGCGCAAATTTTTTGCAGGTAGCGGATTTTATCTTGTGTTGGCGCTGTGTGTGGCGGCGGTCGGCGGAGTGGCGATTTGGACGGTGAACGACAGTTTGCAAAAAGCGGAAACGTCCGAAACATCGCGACCGGCAGTTACCACAACGGCGGCGACTACTAAAGCGGTGGCGGCAGGACGACCGGTGGAAACGGTGCCTGACCTACGTGTAACGACTGCCGCAAAGCCTACGGCGACGACGAAAACAACAGCGTTTCCTGCCGAAGGGACGTTCGCGTTGCCGTTGACCAACGCGGTGGTGCGCGGTTACGGCGATGCCCCGATTTACTGGGAAACGCTGGATACGTGGCGAGTGCACCACGCGGTGGATTACGTGGGCAAAGAGGGAACAACGGTGAAAGCGGCGGCTTCCGGTACGGTGACGAAGGTGTATGAGGATGCGCTGTGGGGCGGTTGCGTGACAGTGGACCACCGTGACGGCACGACGTTCACTTACCGCGGTGTCAAATGCAGTTTGGCGGAGAATACCACGGTGAAAGTGGGCGACGCGCTCGGTGTGCTTTGTGAGATCCCCTGCGAAAAAGAGTTGGGATTTCACCTGCACCTGGAAATGATCGCGGACGATCGTGTGGTCGATCCGGTGGTGGCAATAGGCATCGCAGTCAAAGAAGTCGAGCCGACAAAAGCGGAACAATAAGAAAAGGCACCCGAAATCGGGTGCCTTTTTCTATGTAAAAATTACATGCTTTCGGGGACGGTGATTTTGAGGAGCGTCAGCGCGTTTTTGAGCGTGATGCGCGTGGCATCGCAAAGCGCGAGGCGCGCCGCCATGACCGCTTCGTCTTCGCAAATCACGCGGCAGCTGTTGTAGAATTTGTGGAACAGCGTGGCGAGTTCAATCGCATAACGGGTGATTTTCGCCGGATCACGGGTGTCGGCGGCGGCAACGATTTCGCCGGTAAAGGAGGCGATGTGTCGGATGAGTTCTTTTTCTTCATCCGAGCCGAGGTGGATGAGGTCATCCACCGTTTTGGCGGATTTCACCGACACGCCCTCTTCTTTTAGTTTGCGGAAAATGGAACAGATACGCGCGTGGGCGTATTGGACGTAGTAGACGGGGTTTTTGGAGGATTCTTCGATAGCCAGTCCCAAGTCGAAGTCCATACTGTTGGTGGCGGACGTCATATTGAAGAAGAAACGCGCGGCATCGGCAGGCACTTCATCGAGCAGGTCGGCGAGTTGGATGGCTTTGCCGGAGCGTTTGGACATTCTTACTACCTCGCCGTCACGCATGAGGCGGACGAGCTGGACGAGCAGCACTTCCAGGTGTTCGCCGCCCACGCCGACGGAATCCATTGCGCCCTTCATACGCGCGACGTGACCGTGGTGGTCGGCGCCCCACACGTCGATGCACAAATCGAAGCCGCGGAGGGCTTTGTTGCGGTGGTAGGCGATGTCGGCGGCAAAATAGGTCGGGTTGCCGTTTTGGCGAATCAGCACGTCGTCTTTGAGTTCGAGTTTGTCGATTTCTTCTTGCGACTTGCCCTCGGCAAGCAACTGTTTTGTCATTACCTCGGCGTTTTTGTACCAAATCGCGCCGTCTTTTTCGTAGGTGAGACCTTTTTCGGTCAAAATATCCACGATTTCTTTGATTTCGCCGCTTTCGTGGAGGGTGGATTCCAAAAACCAGCGGTCGTAGACGATACGGTATTTTTCGAGGTCTTTGTGCATCTTATCAAGGTTTTTCGGCAGCGCAAACTGCACGAGCGCGGCGCGGCGCTCCTCCTCGGAAACGGTGAGATATTTGTCGCCGTATTCTTTGGCAAAGGCGGCCGCGTGGTCTTTGATGTCATCGCCGTGGTAGGCATCTTCCGGCAGTTCGATAGCCTCTTCACCGTTTAAGAATTGCTGATAGCGGATGTCCAAAGAAAGACCGAATTTTTCGATTTGGTTGCCGGCATCGTTGACGTAGAATTCGCGTGCCACGTCGTATCCGGCGGCATCCATCACCGAAGCGAGGCAGTCGCCGAGAGCGCCGCCGCGAGCGTTGCCCATATGCATCGGGCCGGTCGGGTTGGCGGACACGTATTCCACCATTACTTTGCGGCCGGCACCTGCCTCCGAACGGCCGTAATCGTCGCCTTTTTCGAGCACTTCCGCCACCGCCGCGCCGTAGAACGACGGAGAGAGGAAAAAGTTGATAAAACCGGCGCCTGCCACTTCGACGTTTTGAAAATAGGTGTCGTCGAGGTTAAGACGGGAGAGCAGCTCTTCCGCAATTTTGCGAGGAGCAAGGCGGAACGTGCGCGCGCCCATCATAGCGGCATTGACGGCGAAATCGCCGTTTTTGCGGTCGTTAGGGACTTCCACCGTGTAATCCGGAATGGCGGCTTCGGGGAGCGCGCCCTCGGACATGGCGGAGTTAAACGCGGCGTTTACCGCGTTGCGGATTTGCTGTTCGGCTTGTTGTACAGTCGTTTTCATTGTTTGTCCATCCTTATCTTCATTGTCATGGTATGCAGAGAACTGCCGCCGCCCATATCGAGTGTATAATCGACGGAAAGTGTGCCGGCGACGGTCAGGTTGTTTTCAATTTTGGCGTTTTTTACGAGCATGGGAACTGCGCCGTAAGGGGTTTCGTAGGTGCAGGGGTGTGCCGCGCCCGGTTCACACAAAAATGTGACCGAGCAGTCGCCGCGCCGAGCGATTTCCACTTTGTTGCCGGCGGCGGTAACGGTAACGGCGGTTTTGGTGCCGTCAATCACTTCGTCATAGCACACGGCGTAACCGTCGGTGATAGGCGACATAACGGCAGGGAGAGTAAAGCGCTGTTCGTCCCGTTCGCCGTCCATTTCTGTCAGAAAGGTGAGGTCCAGTGTTACGTTCATAGGCTACCTCACAGTGTTCCGGGATCGACCACGTGGACGTTCTTTTTCACCGGTACGCCGAGAAAGCGTTCCGCGAGCGTGGAAAAACCGCTCGGCTGGTCGCTGACGTAGAAATTCACGTCGCCTTCGCCCTCGTTTTCGCGGTTGAGCATCCCCGTTTCCGCTAACTGCACTTGGCACACGCGCGCGGCTTCTTCGCCGGCATCCACCAAAATGACGTCGTCACCGAGGTAATTTTGGATGACCGGAGCGAGCAGAGGAAAATGGGTGCAGCCGAGAATCACGGTGTCGGCCTCTGCTTCTTTCAGCGGTTGCAAATAGCGCTCGACGGCGAGTTTTGCCACCTCGTCTTTCACGCCGTTCCAACCGTTTTCGACAATCGGCACGAACATCGGGCAGGCAATCGCGTGAATTTTCGCATCCGGTTTGGCGGCTTTTACTGCTTTGGCGTACGAGCCGCTTTTGACGGTCGCCGCCGTGCCTAATATGCCGATGATGCCGTTTTTTGTGACCGAAGCGGCTACGCGAGAGGCCGGATTGACCACGCTGATGGTGGGAAGCGGCAACTCTTTCAGAACATTCGGCGCGACGGAACTGACCGTACCGCATGCGGCGATGATGATTTTGACGTCGTGCTGCATGAGAAAGGCGCAGTCTTGTGCCGCATAGCGGCGGATAACCTCCTCGCCGCGTGTACCGTAGGGTACGCGGCCGGTGTCACCGAAATACACGATGTTTTCGTGGGGCAGGCGACGAAGCAGTTGACGCACGGTGGTGAGTCCGCCGAGACCGGAGTCGAAGACACCGATCGGACGGGAATCGGACGGTTTTTCGGGCATAAGAAGTCACTCCTAATCAGAGATTGAGCAGTTTGAATACAAGGGGGAATAGGTAGACGGTCACAAAGCAAAGACTCGTTGCCGCAATAGCCGTTATGAAAGCGACCTTTTTGCTGTTTTTAATGAGCGCTTTGTGTGGGGACAGAAACGCATCAATACGCTGCCGGAACTTAAAGACAAGAACGAGCAGCAGGATGCCGAGAATCGTCAGTATCCATCCTGCGGTGCGGCCGGGCGGTGTATAGGTGATTTTGACAGCGGTTTCACCGGGGGTTAAGACGATGGCGCAGTAATTGCCCAAAAGCTTTTGGATGGGACGACGGTGGCCGTTGACAATCGCTTTATAGCCGTCGGAATACGGCAGTGTAAGGAGCAGATTTTGATGCTCGTCCGCGGTAAAAGAGCCGGTGTAAGCGTGGCCGTCATACGAAAGACCGGCAGAAGATGCGGACGTAACGATGTCATCCAGAACGTCCTGGTGGAGACTGAACAGGCCGAAAGAGGAACAATGGACGTTTTTCAGTGGTGTCAGCACGATGGTGACGACGTCTCCGTTTTGGTAGTAGCCCAAATCAAGAAAGCCGCTTTCGTGACTGTTCGGATAGGTGTTTGCGACGGTCAATCCATTGACCGTGACGGAGAAACTGTTGAAAATCGGCTCGTTGACGCGAGTGGAACAACCGTCAAAGCAGTCGAGATACAGCGTGACGGTGTCGTTGACGTAAACGGTGTAGACGATGGCCGGCTCTTCCCCAGTGATGACGACGTTTGCACCGCCGTCGGGAGGCATAGTGACCTCGCAATTTTTGGAAAAATAGGTGTGACGGGTGATAAGATTCGGCTTGTTGAACAGAGTTTTTGCCAGTTCTTCCTGAACGGAAATTCGATCGCCGTCCGGCAACTCTTTTGCAGAGGCAATCACAGCATCGTTGACAAGAAGGCCGAACGGAAGCGTATCGCGAATCTGTTCAAGACGGAATGTATCGTTGGAATACAAAACGGAGTTGCCGGAATAGCGGCCGTACCGTTGGTTCACTGTGTATCCGACCGACAACAGCGCATCCGAAAACCGCGTGCCGCCGTTGAGACCGATGTCCATCCAGTTGGCGGTGTAGCCCAGTTTTTTGGCGGTGTACAACGTGTCTTCGTTCACAAGGGACGTGTAGCCGCCGAGAGAGGGATAGCCGATGGCACCAATCATATTGGAGTCGAAAAGATCGCCGGTTGTTTTTACACGAGTAAAGGTGTCACCCTCGGTTTTGTCCGACAAATCCACAATTTTTTCAAAACGGTTGTACTGCCAGTAATTGGGCACTTTGCCGATGTAGAGGGAAGTGTAGAAAACACTTTCACACAAAATGAGTCCGCATAAGAAGAGAGGAGCGACGGTTTTTTTGAACCATCCCAAGCGGTAGAAGACCGCCCAAACAGCGACGGCGCCGGCGATAACCGCAAACGCCAAAAGGTGGATTCTCAGCGAGGTACTGTCACCCCACAAGGTGCGGATATAGACGGTGGCGGCATCGCTGTTTTTCGAGAAGACGAGCCGGAGAAAAATCGCCGCGCTTACTGTCACTACGCCGCAGAAAACGGCGCTCCATATCCGCATCGGTCGGCGGTCATTCTGCGGCAGGGGAGAATAGGACCACAGATGAGCCACCAAGGTGAGCATCAGCAAAATGGGCATAAACCCAAAGCGGCAGGGGAAACACATATAACTGCCCATGTGCCACATACGGTTGATGGGCTCCAGCACCATGGGAATCAACAAAAGTGCGCAGAGAACGGCAAGAGAGACGGTTTTTCGATTCCACTTCGGGTGGAAGAGAAACGTGACGAGCAACAGCGCCGGAACTCCGGCCGAGCAAAGAAGAAGCGGAAGTGACGTGGCAAACGGAGCGCTCCAACTGCAAGTGATCAGCGAATTCGGGAGATACGTACCGCGCGCCGAGTGAACGACTTGCCAAAGCGAGGGAAGCCACACGAAAGCGGAGAGAAGCGCCGCTGAAAAGCTGCCGAGGAGAAATTGTACCGCAGTGCGGCGGCGGTTTTTGCGGAGTGTAAACAGATGCACGCCGAAAAAGAGCAACGCAAAAATTGCCACCATAAAGCCGATGTAAAAACAGGTGGCCATACACGCCGTCATCAGCAAAATGTAGGGCAGCGGACGTCCTTGCTCCAACAAGGCATAGCAAGCCAACAAAAACAGCGGAAACAGCGCCATTACGTCCAACCACATGAGGTTTTGGTAGTAGAGAAGGCCGTATCCGCAAAGGGCGTAGGCGGTGGAAAATGCCGTGGCAATGCCGACACCGTTTTGGGGGAACCGTCGATAGAAAAACCATCCGGCGGTGGCGGCGCAGAGCAGTAATTTCCCGAACACCAGCAGGTTGAGTAGGTCGAGCAGGTTTTCCGCTTTCCAAAACACCGACAAAAGCGAGCCGGGATTCCACAGGAAGAATGCCGCGACACCGGCAAAATCGGCGCCGCCGGTGAGGCCCGGCATATAGGAAAGGCTTTCCCCGGAAAGGAGGGCGTTTCGTAACATCATTAAGAGCGGCAGTCCTTGTTGGCGCATATCACACCAGCAAAGCGAACCGTCTCCGAAAGGATACAGGCCGAATACCGCACACACAAAGGTGAGCACCGTCGCGGTGAGGAGAAGGGGAAATGCTACCGCGCGGACAAGTGGGTTTTTCGGCGAAAAATAACGCAATATCTTCATGTGCGGCTGAAACTTTGCAGACGGAGGGTTTTGTTGTGTTCTTCTGCCCAGCGGATGTTCCACTCACTGGAAAAGAGCAGCAAAAGATTGCCGCGAGTGTCTTGTGCCAAACGGGTGTCTGAGGTAAGGTCGAGCGCTTTCGGATCGAAATCTTCCTCGTCGTTTTCAATCCAGCGAGCAAACTGGTAAGAAAGCGGTTCCATTTTCACGTCCACGCCGTATTCGGATTTTAAGCGTTGTTCGAGCACGTCAAATTGGAGCACGCCGACCACGCCCACGATGATTTCGGAAAAGTCGCCGCCGTGATCGGTGAAAATCTGGATGGCGCCTTCTTGGGCAATTTGGGTAACGCCTTTGACAAACTGTTTGCGTTTCATAGTGTCCACTTGGCGCACGCGGCGGAAGTGTTCCGGCTCAAAGGTGGGGATGCCCTCAAACGTGAATTTCTTCGAGGGGGCGCAGAGCGTGTCGCCGATGGAGAAGATGCCGGGATCGAACACACCGATGATATCGCCGGCGTAGGCTTCTTCGATGTTTTCACGGTCTTGCGCCATCATGGTTTGCGGTTGCGAGAGCCGCAGGCGTTTGCCGCCTTGCACGTGAAGCACTTCTTTGTCTTTTTCAAACTTGCCGGAACAAATGCGCATAAACGCGATACGGTCGCGATGCGCTTTGTTCATATTGGCTTGGATTTTGAACACGAAGGCGGAAAACGCGGGGTCGAACGGATCAATTTTTTCGCCGTTTGCCACACGGGGAAGCGGCGAGGAGGTCATTTTGAGGAAGTCGCGCAAGAACGGTTCGACACCGAAGTTTGTGAGTGCCGAGCCGAAGAACACCGGCGACAGTTCGCCGCAGTCCACGGCTTCTTGAGAGAATTCGCTTCCGGCGCCGTCCAAAAGGTCCATATCTTCGAGCAGTTTTTCGTATTGGTCGGGGGACATCAGTTTGCCGGCGCTTTCCGCATCGTGCAGTTCGGCATACTCGGCGTGGGCTTCGTATTTACCGTTGACACCGGAGAAAACCGCCACACGCTCGGTGGTGCGGTCATACACACCGCGGAAGTTTTTGCCGGAACCAATCGGCCAGTTGACGGGATAGGTTTGGATGCCGAGTACGTTCTCGATTTCTTCGAGCAATTCCAGCGGATCGCGAGATTCGCGGTCCATTTTGTTGATAAAGGTGAAAATCGGGATGTGGCGCATCACGCAGACTTGGAACAGTTTTTTCGTCTGTCGCTCCACGCCTTTGGAGGCATCAATGACCATCACCGCGGTGTCGGCGGCCATCAAGGTGCGGTAGGTGTCTTCCGAGAAGTCTTGGTGACCGGGAGTGTCCAGGATGTTGACACAGTAGCCGTCATATTCAAACTGCATTACCGATGAGGTGACGGAGATACCGCGCTGTTTTTCGATTTCCATCCAGTCGGACACCGCGTGTTTCATATTCTTTTTGCCTTTGACCATGCCGGCCGCGGCGATTGCGCCGCCGTAAAGCAGGAATTTTTCGGTCAAAGTGGTTTTGCCGGCGTCCGGGTGCGAGATAATCGCAAAGGTGCGGCGGCGGCGAATTTCTTGTTCTAAAGTAGTAGCCACGAATGTGTCCTCCGTTTACTTTTTTTCGCTTACTGTTCTTCAAACCATTCTACGATTTCGTCTACGATGGCTTTTTTATATTGTTTGCAGGCGTCTTCATACGCCTCGTCATAGTCTTCGATACGTTTGCCGTCCGCGCCGAACAACAAATCCACCACGTCGGTCATCACCGCGTAAGCTTCTTTGGAAAGACCGCTTCCGATGCGCTCTTTATAGTCTTTTTCGTTGGGAAGTTTCACGTTGATTTCTTTGGCGGAGTTGTCGTAGAGAATGGAAAGCCGGACATCCGCCGACGTATGTTTATCGTCGTTCAGCTCGACGGTGTAGGAGAGGGCATAGCGAGCAAAACAGCCGTTTTCGTCAATCTCTATGGTGACGGTGATGCCGCTGTCGCCGAATGTGTATTCGGTGTTCTCCACGTGGCCGCCCAATAGATATACGAGCGCGCCGTTTTCGGCAAACAGCTCTTCGGACAAAATATCTCCGTCGAGCGTAAGCGTTAACCTTGTATTGCCGTTTTCATAGCCGGCTTGCGGTTTGTCAAATGCCGCTTTGGTCATCTCGGGAAGAGTAAACAGCGCCGTTTCGCCGATAGCGGTGACACGATCCACCAGCTGACGGTATTTTTTGCCGTCTTGGTTGGTATACAGCGTTCCGTTGCCGTAGTATACGTCGCGCTCGATAACGTCGTTGTCTTTGACAATGGTTTCGGTCAAATGATCCACGAAATCCGTGGCGGTTTCGGAAGGTTGTTTGGAAATCCACCGGACATCCATTGTCCAGTTGGTGGTGTTATCGTCGTTTTGGATCACGGCAGTTCCCGAGAGCGTAGCATCCACGCCGCCGGCGGCCGCACGGTTTTCTTTTGCGGTCTCGTACAGCGAGAAAGCCTTGTCGGGATTGGTGAAATCGGTGGGATCTTTCGATACGGCGTCGGATGTGCTCGCAGGAGAAGAGGTGTTTTTTTTCTCATCCTTTTTTTTGCAGGCCGCAAGCGCCGTGACCAACAACACGAGCACGGTCAACAGCGCAATCGGTCGGAAAATCGGTTTCATAAAAGAACGACTCCTTTCGGGATTAGTCGTTTTGGGGTTCATTGTTATCGGTATCGTCCAAAAATGCATCGGCGTTGTCGCGGATGAACGAGACGGCTTTGGCAGTGGGGTTTTCCTCCATACGCGCTTCCATGTAGGCGATGTGCGCATTCGCCAAAACGTCTTGGTCGGCGGCGTTGGAAACCGCGCGCTGCAACGCCTCGGCACAACCGCTCGCGCCGAACTGGTTGCAGGCATCCGCCGCCGTTTCCGCAAAGCGGAAGGAGCCGGTTTCTTGCATAATTTGGAAGTTGTTGGCGTTCAGTTCATGGTCGCACAGCCAGAACGAGTAAATGAGAAACCGTTCGCGCGACAGCAGAGGAACGGTGTAATACGGATCGGGGTTTTTCTTGTCCAGCTTGCCGTTGAGGTTGGCGACGACGGCATCCAACAAATCATCGTCGGCGGTGTCATCCAGCAGCGAGCGTGTCATGGTTTTGTAGGTTTCCGCCAGCATTTCCGCACGGGCCTTTTGGCTCTTGTCGTAGCGACGGTTCATTATAACAAGTACAATCGCCATCAGTACAAAGAGCACAAAAATGCGAATCATTGTGCTCGCGATGGGATCAATTTCCAAAATCATCATTCTTTTTCCACCAATCGTTTATAGATTTCGCCTTTGGAAAATCCCGTTTGCGCCGCGGCATCTTTGGCGGCGGCGGAAGCGGAACTGCCGTCGTTCATCAAATCGCGAGCGAGGGAGACGGCAAGGTCGAGAGTAAATGCAGGGGCGGTTTCTTTCGGCGCGGCACCGGCAATCACCAGCACGTATTCACCGCGAGGTTCTTCCTCTCGGTAGCGAGCGGCGGCCTCACCGAGTGTGGTGCGCCACACTTCTTCGTGGATTTTGGTCAACTCACGGATGACTGCCACCGGCCGGTCGGTGCCGAAGGTGTCTCGCAGGTCGCGCGCTGTGGCGCGCAGTTTGTGGGGAGCTTCGTAAAACACCATCGTGCGCGTTTCGTCTTTTACACTCTTTAAGTGGTCGGCGCGGCTTTTCTTGTTGGTGCTTAAAAAGCCCTCGAAGGTAAACCGCCCGGACGGGAAACCGGAAAGCGCCATAGCGGTTGTTACCGCGGTAGGGCCGGGCACCACGGTGACGGGAATGCCGCGCTCGTGGCAACTGTTGCATAAGGTTTCACCGGGATCGGAGATGGCAGGCATCCCTGCATCCGACACCAAAACGAGATTTGTGCCGCTTTCCATTTGAGACAGCAGTTGTTCGCCGCGGTCGCGTTTGTTGTGTTCAAAATAACTGACGAGCGGCTTTTTGATGCCGAAATGATTTAAGAGTTTTAGCGTAACGCGTGTATCTTCCGCAGCGATAAGGTCGGCGTTTTCGAGCGCTTCGACAGCACGCGGAGAAAAGTCTCTCAAGTTGCCGATGGGGGTGCCGACAAGTGTTAAACTGCCTTTTTGGTCACAAGACATAGCCAACCGCCGCTCTCCTTTCTGTCCACCACGCGGAAACCGCAGGCATTAAGTGCGGTCAGCACGTCCTGCTCGCGAGTGTCGATGATGCCGGAGACGAGATAGACACCGTCCTCGGCTAAAAAGCGAGGCACGTCGGGAGAAAGCGCACAAATCGCATCCGCTACGATGTTGGCGACGACTACTTGGAACGTGCCTTCCACCGCTTCGGCTAAATTACCGAGGCGCATTTCGTAGCGCGGCGCGGTCATGCCGATTCGTTCGCCGTTTTCGACGGCGGTTTTGACGGCAACGGGATCAATATCCACACCCACGGCGCTGTTGGCACCGAGAAGCAGGGCGGCCATCGAAAGGATGCCGCTGCCGCAGCCCACGTCCAACACGTCGGTGTCGGGGGTGATGTATTCTTCCATCGCTTCGAGCATCAAACGGGTGGTGGCGTGTTCGCCCGTACCGAAAGCCATACCGGGGTCCAGTGTCAGCACGGCGCGGTCGCCCACGTCGCCCGGCTCTTCCCACGACGGGCAGATGAGCAATTTTTTACCCACAGGTTGGGGGTGGAAATACTGTTTCCAGTTGGTGGCCCAATCTTCCTCCCGTACGGCGGTGTTTCCGAGCGAAAACGGAATGGACGCCTCGGTAAAACGCTCTTGCAAAAAGCCTAAGGCTTCGGCAGGGTTTTCTTCGGGGCTTATGTATACGTGCACAATGGCGTTGTCGCGATTTTTTTTGAGAAGCTCTTCGTCAATCAGGTCGATGTGGGCGATTTCCTGTACCATTTCTTCCAAATCGCCGTAGTCCTCCACATACACACCGCCGGTCACAACCATCGAGGCGATGGCGGCGGCAAGTTCCGCCTGTTCACGGGGAACCGTCACGGTGACGTCGGTCCAGTCCATAGCGCACGCTCCTTTCTTAGAACAAATATACATAGTACGCGCATTATAACCAATATAGTATACCAACTTTTTTCTTCGTTGGCAAGAGAAAATTGCAAGTTTTCGGCGAGAATTACAAAAACGCTTGCGCAACGGCAAAAAAACGGGTATAATGAGGATGTCAAAAGGGGGTGGCAAAATGGAAAAACGAGAATTATTTCGGTGGTTTTGGCGTGCGCTCGGGTGGACGATCCCGGCGTTGACGGCGTTGCTTCTCACCGGCATTTTGCCGCTGATGCCCGAATTCACCGAAACGGTGTTTTCACGGAGGATTTCCCATTTTCTCACCACCACGTTCGGATGGCTTGTTTCCAAAGTGCCGTTTTCCGTGACGGAAGCGTCGATTTTTGTGCTGGGCGGCGGACTGATACTTGTGTTCATTTTGGTCGTTTTCAAAACGGTTCAACGCGCTCTAAATCACGAGGAACAACCGGAAAGTCACCCGTTGAGAATCCTGCGTATTTTCGGGTGGATTGTGTCGTGCGCGGTGTTGTTTCACCTATGCGTTTCCGGGGCGAATTATTACCGTTTACCGGCGGATGAACTGTGTGATTTGTCGCTGAGAACGGAGCCGTCGGAAGAGGAGCTTTTTGCGCTGTGCGTAGAGCTTGCGGATTGTGCGAGAGCCGAACGGGAAGCGCTGGAAACGAACAGAAACGGCGAGGCGATTTTGAACGCGCCTATCGGCGAAACGTTGGACCTTGCCGGGGAGGGATATGCGCGGCTTTCCGAGGAATATCCGTTTTTGGAACACAATGTTACACGGGTGAAACCGGTAAAACTTCTTTCACACAAATGGTCGCAAATTTCCGGCGTGTACGGTGTGTATTTTTCGTTGTTTGCCGAGCCGAACATCAATACGGACGTGCCGGAAATTTGGATTCCGTTTGCGGCGGAACACGAAATGGCGCACCTGCGCGGGATTGCTCGCGAAGACGAGGCAAACTTCTTCGGAGCGCTTGCGTGTTTTCGTCATCCGTCGCCGGAGTATCGGTATGCAGGGTATCTTGCTTCCTATCTCTACTGCGCGAACGCGCTGTATGATATTGATTACGAAAAGTGGGAAGAGGCGCGAGAGCATTGCTCCGAAGGGGTTCGCAAAGATTTGGATGCGCAAACTACGTATTGGGAGAGTATCGAGGGAAAACAGGTGGATCTCCCTGCTACCGCTGCTTTGCGGTATGAGAGTGTGGAAACGAGTTCAAACAGTTACGAACGGGTGGTCCAGTTATTGTGTGCCTACTATGACGGTGGCGAACGCTCCATTCGGTACGAAGAATAAAAAAACACCAAAAGGCGGGGGAGGGTGTAACGCTGGCCGCCCTTTTGGTTACAGAAATATGGAAAAAGGAAATTTATGCCGCTTCGAAAACAAGAATGTTCTGCGATTTTTCGGTAGTAACCGGTTGGATGCCGTGGGAGGCACAAAGGACCTGACGGGCGCAACGGCGACGTTTTTCGCTGCGACGGGCGGCCATTTTCGCATCTTCGCGCAACACAAACAGACCGAAGCCGACCATCGCCACGCGAAACGCGGTCAACAGCACCGTTAACACCGGGAACATCGCTGGTTCGAGCACGCTGGCGAAGAACAACTCTACGCCGGCCATTGCCGCCGGGACAAGCGCCACCGTTTTGGTAAATTCAAAGCGAGCGCGAGCGAACATCACAATCGCCAACGAACCCAACACAAAACTGCAAATAAAACTGAACATTTTCATTCCTCACTTTCGGGAAAAATCGAACAGAGCCGAACATTTGTTCCGAACATCTGTTCTTATTATACTCCCCGTTGCGAAAATTGCAAGTGTTTTTTGAAATTTTTTTGAAAATTTTTTTCAGATTTGCAAAGAAAATGCCGAAATCCGTTGATATAGAGCGGATTTTACGATTTCCGTTTTTTGAAAATCCATCGCGGATTTATAGGGTTCTTCCAACGCGTCGTGGGCGTTTTTGGCATCGAAAAGGGCTTCGACTGCCGCTGAAAGGAGCAAACGTTCGGCTTTTTTATCGAACGCGGTTCGGTTTTTGTTCGCCGCCGAAAGGGACGAATCGTAGAGCCGTTCCAGGTGCAAACGACGAACAGGACGTTCTGCGAAAAAGCGGTCGTCTTCGGTGATGAACGCCACGCCGAGAGAAGGAAGCAACAAATGGGAAATTTCTTCCGGACACAGCGGATCGGGACAGAGGATGCGCGGAAGATTTTCTTTTTCTGCGGCGGCGGAAATTGCGGTGATAACGGCTTTGGCGGCGACGGTGTGTTTGTCGCAAAGCGCGATGACACGTGGACAAAGAGCGGTGACCGTTTCGGGGTAAGACAACAGGCCTTTCGGGGTGACAGCCGAGACAAACCGCCGTTGGGCACCGGAAAAAGAGCAAGGACGCGTTTCGCCGCAACATTCGGTTTTGACAAGGCGGTCGGCGATTTTTTGTGCTTTTTCCGGTTGCAGTGCGGCGGCGGCCAGGGATTTCCGGTCGGCGTAAAGCGTGGATACTCCTGCCAAAAAGCGTCGTGCACGGGCGTGAGAGGCGGTGTTTTGCGCGGCAGCGGTGGTGATTTCCTCCCATTTTTGCGAAAGTGCGGAGACGTTCAGCGCATCGCCGAGCGAGACGATTTCCTCTTGCAATCCCCATCGCTTCGGCTCCAATACGTGCGGCGCGGTGGCATCCAGTATACACACGCGGCGGCAGGGGATATAGATGCCGTCCAGTGAGTCGGGATCGGAGGAACAGAGGATTTCTTCTACCGTCTCCCCTTGATCGCGAAACCGCGATGCCAACGAACACAACAGAGTGGATTTGCCCGTCCCCGGGCCGGATTTAATCAAAAAAGCGTGGGCGGCGGAATCGTTTTCAAATAGGTCTCGAGGGAAGCCGCAAAAGCCGGTTTTGGTGGAAGTTCCCATAAAAAATCGGGGTGTTTCGGTAGTCATAATGTATCGTCTCCTCTCGTTTTTATTACCCTATGCGGCGGACAAAAATACGGTGCAAAAAAATCCGATAAAAACACGGTTTTCTCTTGCAAAAGGAGAATAAAAGAGGTATAATAATCTAAATATTGTGTTTATATAAGAAATTATAAGAAAACGCACTTGTAAATTACACCGAAAGGCGGTCAAATCTATGGCAGACAAACAGAAAATGGTGGACGCCATTACCTCGATGGATGAGGATTTTGCGAAATGGTACACCGACATTGTGAAAAAAGCGGAGCTTATCGACTATACCAGCGTGAAAGGCTGTATGGTTATCCGTCCCTACGGTTACGCGATTTGGGAGAATATGCAGAAAATCCTTGACGGGATGTTCAAGGCGACGGGACACGAGAACGTGTGTATGCCGATGTTTATCCCGGAGAGTTTGCTCAATAAAGAGAAAGACCACGTCGAGGGGTTTGCGCCCGAAGTGGCGTGGGTGACGCACGGCGGCAACGAAAAGCTGGAGGAGCGCCTTTGTGTGCGCCCGACGAGTGAGACGTTGTTCTGCGAGCACTACGCGAATATTGTGCAATCCTACCGTGACCTGCCGAAACTGTATAACCAGTGGGTAAGCGTGGTGCGGTGGGAAAAAACCACCCGTCCGTTCCTTCGCTCTCGCGAGTTTTTATGGCAGGAAGGTCACACCATCCACGCGTCGGCGCAGGAGGCGATTGAGGAGACCGAGCGGATGCTCAACGTTTATGCCGAGTTCTGCGAGCGCGATCTGGCGATGCCGGTGGTGAAAGGCCGCAAGACCGACAGCGACAAATTTGCCGGCGCGGAAGCGACCTACGCGATTGAAGCGCTGATGCACGACGGCAAGGCGCTGCAAGCCGGCACGTCCCACTATTTCGGTGACGGATTTGCGCGCGCATTCGGTATTCAATATTCCGACAAAGAGAACAAGCTCGTCTATCCGCACCAGACTTCCTGGGGCGTGACCACCCGTCTTATCGGCGCGGTCATTATGACACACGGCGACGACAACGGCTTGGTGCTTCCGCCTGCGGTAGCGCCGGTGCAGGTGGCGATTATCCCGATTGCTCAGCACAAAGAGGGTGTGCTGGATGCCGCCTGTGCGGTGCGCGACCGGCTGGCGGAAAAATTCCGTGTGAAACTGGACGACAGTGACAACTCCCCGGGTTGGAAATTCAGCGAGTACGAGATGCGCGGCGTGCCGGTGCGTCTGGAACTCGGTCCGCGCGATATCGAGGCCGGCAACTGCGTGCTTGTGACGCGTCATAACCGCGAAAAAACGGTGGTGTCGCTCGACAATCTCGAAGAGGCGATTGCCGAAAAACTGCAAGAAGTGCGCGACGGTCTGTATGCCGCGGCGCTTGAAAACCGCGAAAAACGCACCTACGACTGCAAAACCATTGACGGAATCAACGCGAAACTCGCCGAATGCGGTGACGGTTTCGTTCGCGCTCTGTGGTGCGGTGACGAAGCGTGCGAGGATAAGGTAAAAGAATTGACCGGCGTGGGTTCGCGCTGCATTCCGTTTGACGGGCAAGGACAGGAAGGCACCTGCGTTTGCTGCGGTAAGCCGGCGAACACGCTCGTCTACTGGGGCAAAGCGTATTAAACTTCACGATTGCATACAATAAAGGAGATTACCTATGGTTGACCAACTGAAAAAGCCGCAGACGGGAGAGACCGTTTGCGTGATGCATACGAACAAAGGCGATATTTCCATTCGGATGTTCCCGGAAGATGCGCCGAAAGCGGTGGAAAATTTTACGTCGCTCGCCAAAGACGGCTATTATGACGGCATTATTTTTCACCGTGTTATCAACAACTTTATGATTCAAGGCGGCGATCCGACCGGTACCGGCCGCGGCGGTGAAAGCAAATGGGGACATCCGTTTAAGGATGAATTTACCGAAAATCGCCACAATCTGCGCGGTGCCTTGTCGATGGCAAACGCCGGCCCCGGAACGAACGGCAGTCAGTTCTTTATTGTGCAGGCGAAAGCGGTGGATCCGCGTCTGCTCAAAGAGATGAAAGAACTGGAAGAACACGGATTCCCGAAAGATGTCACCGAGGCGTATGCCGAGGTGGGCGGTACACCGCACCTCGATTTTCGCCACACGGTGTTCGGCCAGGTGTTTGACGGAATGGACGTGGTGGACGAAATCGCCGCGGTGAAAGTCGACCGTCGGGACAAACCGCTGGACGATGTGGTGATTTTGGGTATCGACGTGAAGGAATGGGCGGAATAAACCGTAAACGGAGGAATGAACCTATGAAACGGATAGCGGCGCTTTTGGCGGTCATCATGATGCTGACGATGGTGTCCGGCTGTAAAAAAGCAGGAAGCGACGTTTCGGCAGCCGACACGCAGGAAGACTACGCTTCGCTGGATTTCAGCAACGGTATTGGCACGGTCTATCCCGACGAAGCGTATGGATTCCAGATGGAAAAACCGGAAAGAGGCGAGGAAATCGCCGTGATGCACACGAGTATGGGCGACATTTTTATCCGTTTCTTCCCGGAGGCCGCACCGAAAGCGGTGGAGAATTTTAAAACGCACGCGAAAGACGGCTACTATGACGGACTTATGTTCCATTGCGTGATTTCGGATTATAAAATTCAAAGCGGCGATCCGAACGGTGACGGTTCCGGCGGCGAGAGCATCTGGGGCAAGCCGTTTGAGGATGAGTTTGACCAAAAACTCTTAAACATCACCGGTGCGCTGTCGATGGCGAACAGCGGTCCGAACACCAACGGCAGCCAGTTCCTTATCAACTGCCAATCGGTGGAAAAAGCGCCGAAAAAAGAGGATTATACCGAGAACACCGATCAGGCTCTTCGCAAACAGGCGGCGGAGTCTTACTATGGCAACTCTGCGTATTTGAGTCGGTTTTCCACGTTGCTGGATTATATGAAAGAGGCTTTCTCCTCCAATCCGGTTTATGACTGGATTCCCGGCGAGGTGTGGGACGTGTATGCCAAATACGGCGGCAGCATCCAATCGGACGGTGCGTGGCGTTACGGCGGCGGTTATACCGTGTTTGGTCAGGTGTTTGACGGTCTTGATGTCGTAGAAAAAATCTCCAAAGTGGAGACGGATTTGCACGATAAGCCGACAACGCCGGTGACGATTGACTCCATTGAAATCCAAGAGTGGACGGAATGACTTTTAAAGAAAAGGGAGATAGAGTACAATGAAACGGATTATAGCACTTTTGACGGTTGCCGTTATGATGTTGGCGGTGGTCGGTTGCGATAAAAAAACGGATACGTCATCGGAAACGAGCGACGCTAAGCCGGATGCAATCAGTGAAGAAGATGCTCTGTCGTTTGATTTCAGTAACGGCGTGGGCACGGCTTACTCCGACAAAGCCTACGGTTTCCAAGTGGAAAAACCGGAAAAAGGCGAGGAAATCGCCGTGATGCACACCAATATGGGCGATATTTCTATTCGCTTCTTCCCGGAAGCCGCGCCGAAAGCGGTGGAGAACTTTAAGACGCACGCGAAAGACGGCTACTATGACGGCTTGATTTTCCACCGCGTTATCTCCGATTTTATGATTCAAGGCGGCGATCCGAAAGGAACGGGTACCGGCGGCGAGAGCATTTGGGGCACGCCGTTTGAGGATGAGTTTGACCAAAAACTCTTAAACATCACCGGCGCGCTGTCGATGGCGAACAGCGGTGTGAACACCAACGGAAGCCAGTTCTTTATCAACTACCAGTCGGCGGAAAATGCGCCGCAAAGTGCACGGTATGAATCGAACACCGATGCCGCTATCCGCGAACAAGCGTTAGAGATGTATAATTCCGATCCGAGTTATGCGACACGGTTCCCGTCGTTTATCGACTTTTTGAAAGCGGCGTATTCCGGTCCGGTTTATAACTGGATTCCCGGCGAGGTGTGGGACGTGTATGCTAAATACGGCGGCAACATCCATTTGGACGGTGCATGGCGTTACAGCGGCGGTCACACGGTGTTCGGTCAGGTGTTCGAGGGACTGGACGTGGTGGAGAAGATCTCCAACGTGGAGACAGACACGCATAACAAGCCGGTAAACGATGTGATCATCAACTCGATCGAAATCAAGACCTACGAGGGATAAGTATGGTAAAAACCGTGACTTGCGACGGATTGTCCGTCGTGTATACCGAACAAGGCGAAGGCCCCGATCTGCTGTTGCTCCACGGGTGGGGCGCACGGGCGGAGACCTATCGTCTGCTTATTGACCACTTGTCGCAAACGTACCGTGTCGTTGCACCCGATTTGCCCGGCTTCGGCGACAGCGAAGAGCCGAAAGAGGCGTTTTCGGTGGACGATTACGCCGATTTTGTATTGCATTTTTGCGAGGCGGTTGGGGTGAACAATCCTGTGGTGATGGGCCATTCCAACGGCGGGCGCATTTTAATCAAACTGTTGTCTCGCACGCCTGCACCGCTGAACGTTCAAAAAGCGGTGTTGCTTGATTCCGCCGGGGTGAAACCGAAACACGGCGTGGATTGGTATGTGAAAGTATACAGCTACAAAGCGGCGAAAAAGGTGTTGCCCGGCTTGGCGAAAAAGATGCAGGGCAAGGTGGGCTCGACCGACTACAAAGCCGCAAGCCCCGTGATGCGGCAGGCGATGGTGAAGGTGGTCAACGAAGATCTCACCGACTGTTTGCCGAAGATTACCGCCTCTACGTTGCTCATTTGGGGCGAGTTGGACGATGCCACCCCGCTTTCGGACGGCAAGTTGATGGAAAAGAAAATCCCCGATGCGGGACTGGTGACACTTGCCGGCGCAGGGCATTTTGCGTTTGCCGAGCGGTGGGCGCAGTGCCGCGCGGTGCTCGATGCGTTTTTGTAAGTTTTTGGTGTAAGGAGAAAAGCGATGATTTTAACTCTTACCGTGGTGCTTGTGGTGCTGGCGCTTCTTCACGCGATAACACAGTCGTTGCACCTTGTACACATGTTACAACTGTCCGGCTATCACAACAACGTGTATGGCCGCTGGTGCAAGGAACATATGGCAAAAGTAATGCCTCTGAGTCGTATCTTTTGCCTATTGACGTTGTTGTTGCTGGCGTTGCGGTCGGTGCTGTTTTTGAACATGGTCGCAGAAATATTCTTGGTTATCGCTTGTATCGGATTGTTTGTGAGTTTTCTCGGCGCGCTTCCGCGTCAAGCGAAGAAACCGTTGGTGTTTACAAAACGCGTGTGGCGCTTGCTCGTTACGTTTGCCATTCTGCTTGCGGTGTACGTGCTTCTTTGGGAACATCTGATTGGCTTCGATGGCTATTGGCAACTGGCGGTCGGCGCGGCGGTTTTGCTTCTTATTGTGCCGTTTTTGGTGCCGCTTGCCAACGTTATCAACGCGCCCATTGAGAAAGCGGTTGCCAACTGGTACGTGAAAGATGCCAAACGCATTTTGGCGGAACATCCCGATTTGACGATTATCGGCATTACCGGCAGTTACGGTAAAACCAGTACCAAAAACTTTTTGTATGGGATGTTGTCGGCGCAGTATAACACGCTGATGACTCCCGAAAGCTACAACACGACGATGGGTGTTGTTCGCACCATTCGGGAGCGCTTAAAACCCTCTCACGAAGTGTTCATTGTGGAGATGGGGGCGAAAGGCCTTGGCGAAATCAAAGAAATCTGCGATATTGTCCATCCGCAATACGGTCTTTTGACCTCGGTGGGCGAACAGCATCTTGAAAGTTTCGGCTCCATCGAAAACATTGTGAAAACCAAATTTGAATTGTACGATGCTATTCCCGAAAACGGATTTATCTGTGTCAACGGGGATAACGATTTGATATGCAAAGAGTTGGAAGCGCGCAAAGGCGACGGTAAGGAAGTTATTACCTACGGTGTGGCGGAAAACAGCACGGCAGATTACCGCGCAACCAACGTCAGTGTCTCCGGTGCAGGATGTCGTTTTACCCTTCGCAATCCCGACGGCGGAGAGACCGCGTTCGGTACAAAATTGCTCGGTGGTCACAATGCACAGAACATCACGGGGTGTTTGGCGCTGGCCGCAAAACTCGGTGTGCCGGCGGAAAAACTCGTGTATGCGGTGCGGCTTCTTAAACCGGTGCGCCACCGTTTGGAACTGCTTCCGAACGGATTTATTGACGATGCGTTTAACTCTAATCCGGCAGGGTTCCGTTCGGCGCTCGACACGCTGAAAGCGTTTTCCGGTCAGCGAGTGCTTGTCACGCCTGGCATGGTGGAACTCGGCGAGCGCGAGGCCGCGCTTAATGAGGAGCTCGGCGCTTATGCCGCCGACTGTTGCGACTTGGCGATTCTCGTCGGCGAACGCCAGGCACCGCCGCTTAAAAAAGGCCTTTTGTCTGCCGGCTTTGACGAGGGCAACGTCTACGTTGCCAAGAGTCTTGCGGACGGACTCAACTTTTTAAAAACCATTCCGGCGAACGGTCAGCGCACCGTGTTGCTTGAAAACGATTTACCGGATAATTACGACTAAAAAGGGGTTTTACACGATGACTACGAAAACAAAAGTTGCCGTTTTGTTCGGCGGAAACAGCGTGGAACACGAGGTGTCTATCATTTCGGGATTGCAGGCGTTTCACGCGCTTGATCGCGAGAAATACGAGCCGATTCCGCTGTATTTGACCAAAGACAACCGTTTTTTCACCGGCGAGGCAATGGGGGAAATTAAGAATTACTCCGACCTCAAAACCTGCCTCGAAAATGGTGTGCAGGTGACGCTGATGAAAGGGGACAACGGCGTGGAAATGTTCCGCTTCCCCCAGAAAAAATTCGGTGACAATCGAGTGGGCTCTTTTGAAGTGGTGCTTCCCGTGGTGCACGGCACCAACGTGGAGGATGGCACGCTGATGGGCTATCTTGAATTGCTCGGCATACCGTATGCTTCCTGCGACGTGACAAGTTCCGCGCTCGGTATGGACAAGGGCCGGATGAAATCTGTTTTGCGCGAAGCCGGTGTGCCGGTGCTTCCTGCGATTGAGGTGACGGGGCAGGAATATGCCGCCGGTGCCGACCGTGTGATGGACCGCGTGGAGAAAGAACTCGGCTATCCCGTTGTCGTGAAACCCGTCAATCTCGGCAGTTCGGTGGGTATTTCCAAAGCGAACGACCGCGAGGCGCTGCAGCGCTCGCTCGATTTGGCGGCGCAGTTCTCCGCGCGCATCCTCATTGCGCACGCGGTGCCGAATCTGCGCGAAATCAACTGCTCGGTGCTCGGCGATATGTATGAGGCGGAGGCGTCCGTTTGTGAAGAGCCGCTCAACGCCACCGACATTTTGAGTTATCAGGACAAATATATGTCCGGCGGAAGCAAGGGCGGCGCAAAAGGCGGCAAATCCGGCGGTATGTCGGACCTCAAACGTCGTTGCCCGGCCGATATTCCGGACGAGATGACGAAGCAGGTGCAAGACTACGCGGTCGCTACGTTCAAGGCGCTCGGCTGTCTCGGTGTGTCGCGAATTGACTTCTTAAACGACAAAGAAACCGGCGAACTGTGGGTGAACGAAATCAACACCATTCCCGGCTCGTTGTCTTTCTATCTGTGGGAAGCGGCAGGCGTGCCGTTTGCGGAATTGCTTGACCGTATGATTGCTTTGGCGTTCAAACGCGAGCGCGAGCGGCAGGCGTTGACGTTCAGTTATGAGACCAATCTGTTGGCAGGTGCCGCCGCCGGACTTTCTACCGGCAAAAAATGAGCCTCCCGAAAGGAGAAAGAATATGAAAAAAACAAAACTCAAACGCTGCGTCGCGGCGGTTGTTCTTGCGGCAACGTTGATGACTACGCAGGTCGCGGTGTCGGCGGAGGTTACGCCCATTGAACCGGGAACGCACACCAGTAGAAGAGTCATCGTAGATGAACGGGATACCGAAATGCCGGACGCTTTCTGTGCAGTCAGCACCGGACAATCCCAAGATTCGTTGAACCACTGGGATTGGGACGATAACGGCGTCCACGGTCAGGCGGTACGGTTTAACGGCTTCGGGGACTATATGGAGTATTCGAGCCCGTCGTATTTTTCGGACGAAGTGACGGTAATGGGTTGGGTGTATTGGTGTGGCAGTGCCTCGAACAATCCCGAGGAAGAGTTTGACCAACAACTGTTTACTCTGTTGCGAGAACGTCCCGATTTGAAAAAAGATAGCGATGAGTACGTGCCGGTGGATTATTGTACGGTCATCGCGCGCCACCAAATGGAAGAATCCACAGGTCGGTGCGACGGCGTGTACGTGAAATACAGAATCGGTGGAAATACCGGTATAACCAAACCCGATTATCGTTCTGTCCCGGAGGGAATCGACAATGCGATTCCGAAAAACCAGTGGACACACGTGGCGATGACGCTTGGCAAGCACGGCATTAAGGTGTATATCAACGGTCGTGAGTGGCTTAACGTGCCGAGGGAGAATGCCTGCTATGAATTACAGGCGGAAAAACTGGTTGTGGGCGGCTGGATGAGCAAAGTGGATTTGCTGTCCGACGAAAGAGCGTTGGGAAAAGAGGAACAGAAAGAACTAACGCCTACGTTCAATGGTATGATGGATGATGTCGCGTTGTTCCAAGGCGTCTTCAAACCGGGAGATATCGGTTATATGGCGGCAGGAGCATCGTTGTATTTTGATCCTCCGGAAGAGAAGACGACACCTTCTGCCGAGACGTCATCCGGCGGTGACGGTTCGGAGTCGGCGCCTGCCAATCCCGAAGAAGATGCTCTTCACGACGTGGACAACAGCAGCGCGTTTTCCGATATCACCATTCCGACATTCACTTGGTTTGTTGTCGGCGGACTTGTGTTGTTGATGATTATCGGGACGATTTTGTTAAATCATCATGAAGCTAAGCGGAAAAAAGGGGGGTAAATCATGAAAAAATGGAAACATATTCTTGTAATCACGCTCCTTTTTTGTCTGATGATTCCCACCGTTTCGGTGGCGGCGGCAACGGATAATGAAACGGTGGTTTCCTTTGACCTTGACGGGGAACAACTGGAGCTGAAACATCCGGAATCCAGTGCCTGCTTTTGGGAATTTCCTTCGTTGGAAGCCGGCCAGCATCGTGCAGACGGCTTGCTGCGGTTGCATAACGATTCCAAAAAAGATGCCTCGGTTACGCTGAAAGATTTTAAACTGCCGACGGATAAGCCGGAGGAGATGGAGTACCTTAAAGCGCTGAATTTGACCGTTTCCGTTATGAAGAACGGCGCGAAAGAAGCGGTGTATACCGGTCCGTATGCGGATATTGGCGATTTGCAGGTTACGGTGGACGTGCCCAAAAATATGGAGGGCTCGATCTTCTTTGAGATGTCCTGCGATTTCGCCTATGAGGGAGAGTGCAAATTGACGGACACCATCCCTTATATTATTGATGCGAAAACCAGCATAGAGGGAGCGGCTTCCTCCTCGGCGGTTTTCAAGATTATTCTTGTAATCGTTATTGTGGTGGTCGTTACGGCCGTAACGCTTTTGGTTATTTTCCTTATCAAAAAGAAATCGAAAAAAAGTGCTTGACAAACGCCCGACAGGGTGGTACAATTACTGTTGCAGAAAAATGAAGTAAAGCCTTACCCGCTTTCACCTGCGGATTTCGTTCCCGACAGGTCAATAAAGTTTATTCATAACGCAAAGACTGTTGAATGAATTTTGAAGCGGGCAAGAACTGCCCGCTTTTTTATTGTTACGGAGGTGCTTACTATCGCTAACAAAGAAGTGCAGATCAACGAACAAATCCGCGATGCGGAAATTCGTGTGATCGGCGAGACCGGTGAACAGATCGGCATTATGTCTGCCGCGGAAGCCCAAAAACTGGCGGACGAACAGGATTTGGATCTGGTCAAAATTTCGCCCAACGCCAATCCGCCGGTGTGTCGTATTATGAACTACGGCAAATACCGCTACGAGCAGGCAAAACGCGAAAAAGATGCCCGTAAAAATCAACACGTGGTGGAGATTAAAGAAGTCCGTTTGGGCCTCAACATCGACGTGGCGGATTTCGACACGAAACAGCGCCAGGCCACCAAGTTCTTGAAACAGGGCAACAAAGTTAAGGTTTCTATCCGGTTCCGCGGACGGGAAATGGGCCACCCTGAACTGGGGCAGACCATTATGGACCGCTTCGCGACTGCGTGCGAGGAAACGGCTGTGATTGAAAAGCCTGCGAAACTCGAGGGCCGTCACATGCTGATGTTCTTAGCGCCCAAGCCGGCCAAATAACAACACATATTATTAAGGAGGAAAATATTATGCCGAAAATCAAAACGCACAGCGGTGCGAAAAAACGCTTTAAGCTCAGCAAGGGCGGCAAAGTCCTTCGCGCGAAAGCTTACAAATCGCACATCCTGAACAAAAAGACCACCAAACGTAAACGCAACCTGCGTAAAACTGCCGTGGCGGATGCCACCAACGTGGCGGCCGTCAAGCGCATGATTCCGTACAAATAATCGTCATTAGGAGGTATAGACAATGGCTCGTGTTAAAGGCGCTATGATGACGCGCAAAAGAAGAAAGAAAGTTTTGAAGCTCGCGAAGGGCTATTATCAAGGCAAATCCAAGCTGTTCCGTACCGCGAAAGAGGCGGTTATGAAATCCGGCCAATATGCGTTTATCGGCCGTAAACAGCGCAAACGCGATTTCCGCCGCCTGTGGATTACCCGTATTTCCGCTGCCGCTAAAATGAACGGTATGAACTACTCTACCTTCATGAACGGCTTGAAAAAAGCGGGCATCACCCTTAACCGCAAAATGCTCTCCGAGATCGCGATTGCAGACGCCGCGGCGTTCACCGCTCTCACCGAGCAAGCCAAAGAGGCTCTCAATAAATAAAACTCTGTCCGTCGGTGCGCGTTTTCGTGCGCCGACGGACGTGTTGCATTTTCAAGAGACAAAAAGGAATGGGTTATACGCAATAATCCGTTCCTATAATGTATTAAAAAATTACCGATAAAGTAGGGAAAGGAGACGACGAAAATGACCGTAACAAGCCGCGACAATGCCGCTGTGAAACGGGTACGCCGTCTGCTTTCCGATGCGCATGCTCGCCGTGAAACGGGGCTGTTCGTCCTCGAAGGCGCGCGTCTTTGCGCCGAGGTCGGTGCATCGGACGTCGCGGTGGTGGAGGCGTTTATCTCGCCCGATGCCGCAGCGCGTTATCCGTCACAAGTGAAAGCCGTGCGCGACCGTGCGGAGACGGTGTATGAAATCTCCAACGCCCTCGCCGCCCAAATCGGTGATACCCAAAACCCACAAGGACTTTTCTGTGTTTGCCGCCGCTTGCCTGACAAACTCTCCGGCGGAATGTTGCCGCTTGACGGTCGCTATCTGGCACTGGAAGCGGTGCGCGATCCCGGCAATATGGGGACGATTCTCCGTACTGCCGAGGCGTTTGATTTGTCCGGTATTCTGCTGTCGGACGATTGCGTGGCGCTGGATAATCCGAAAGTGCTTCGCGGCAGTATGGGCGGCGCATTACGTCTTCCGACCGGCCGTGTGGAGAATATGGCGGAGTCCATTCGCCTTTTGCGGTTACAGGGCTTTTCTGTTTACGCTTGTGTAGCGGACAGCGAGGCAACGCCTCTCACCGACGTGAAGCTCGGCGACGGCTGTATCTGCGTCATCGGTAACGAGGCCAACGGCCTCACCGAAGAAACGCAAGCAGCTTGCACCGGTCGTGTGACCATTCCCATGCGCGGTCGTGCCGAGTCGCTGAATGCGGCGGTGGCGGCGTGTCTTACGATGTGGGAACTGCAAAAATAAAAGTGAGGAGGGGCAACGGTGGATATTCGGCTTTACTGGATATGGTTGTCACTGGCGCTGAAAGCCGGCAACCCGGCTACCGCCATGCTTCTTCGCATTTTTGAGCATCCCCGTGCCGTCTTTGAGGCGGACGAAAAGGTGCTGCAACGTGCAGGAGCCAAACCGGAACTGGTGAAGCGGCTGAAAAGCACGACGCTCAGCGATGCCAAGAAGGTGTTGGAGGCCTGTGAAAAGGCCGATATCTTCGTGCTGACACCGGATGATGCGCTGTATCCTTCGCGGCTTCTTAATTTACCCGATTTTCCGCCGGTGCTTTACGGCAAAGGTGATTTTCGGGGCCTCCCCGAAGATTCGCTGGCGATTACCGTGGTCGGTCCGCGTAGCATCAGTCCTGCCGGCGCACACAAAACCGCGTATCTTACGGCTGGGTTGGTCGCCGGCGGTGCGACCATTGTTTCCGGTGGCGCGGTGGGCGGCGATGCGGCCGCGATGAAAACCGCACTTGACTGCGGCGGCAATCTTATTGTGGTGCAAGCGTGCGGACTCGATGTCAACTATCCGACGGAAACCGCCGATTTGCGTGAACGCCTTCTCAAACAAGGCGGCACGCTCTTTTCCGAATACCCACCGAAAACGACGGTGGGAAAAGGCACGTTTTTCGTGCGAAACCGCCTGCTTTCCGGGTTGACGCTCGGCACGCTCGTGCCGGAAGCGCAAGCTCGCAGTGGGACGCTGATTACAGCTCATTGCGCCCGTGACCAAGGACACGACGTGTTCGCTGTTCCCGGTGACGAGGTGCTGTGCGCAGGATGTCACAATTTAATCCGTGAAGGGGCGCTTCTTGTTACCCGAAGCACGGATATCCTTTCGGAATATATGCCGACGTATGCCGCTTCCATGGATTTGGCCGCGGCCTACACCGCCGAGGAAGAATTTCGCGGCAAGGTACTCCCGAAAGAGAAAACGGAACATCCCATTCGCCGGTTGTTTAAGAAACGGCCGGACAAACCGAAAAAGAAACCGCTTGCCGAGGAGACGGCGACCGAGAAAACGGAAGAAATTCCGCTTCCGGACGGTGCTTCCGAAACGGCAAAAGCGGTGTATGCGGCTCTTTCGCTGAGTCCTAAGAATTTGGACGATATCGCCGAAGATGCCGCCCTTTCGCCGGGTGCGGTGCTCTCGGCACTGACCGAACTGGAACTGTTTGGCACGGTGCAGAGCTATGCCGGCCGGCAATACGCTAAGAAAGGAAGATAACGATGGCAACATTGGTAATTGTGGAGTCTCCCTCCAAAGCAAAAACCATCCAAAAATATCTCGGAAGTGGGTACGAAGTCATGGCCTCCAAAGGCCACGTCCGCGACCTTCCGAAAACGCTCCTCGGGGTGGACGTGGAAAAAGGATTTAAGCCGCGCTACGTGGATATTGCCGGTAAATCCGCGCTTATCCGCGAACTGCGCGAGCATGCCGACCGTGCCGACCGCGTATTACTGGCGGCTGACCCGGACCGCGAAGGAGAAGCCATTTCGTGGCACTTGGCAACGCTGCTCGGCGTTGACCTCAACGAGAAAAATCGCGTGACCTTTAATGAGATCACCCAAAGCGGTATTAAACAGGGTATGGCGCATCCGCGCGCCATCGATATGGACCTCGTGAACGCGCAACAGGCGCGCCGCGTGCTCGACCGTATCGTGGGTTATAAAATCAGCCCGTTTTTGTGGCGCAAGATTCGCAAAGGCTTGTCTGCCGGCCGTGTGCAATCGGCAACCGTGAAACTCGTCATTGACCGCGAGGAAGAAATCCGCGCGTTCCAAAGCGAGGAGTATTGGACGCTCGATGCCGAATTGATGCCCAAAGGCAGTCGCAAAGCGTTCCCTGCCAAATTCTACGGTGACAAAAAGCAAAAAATTAAAATTGGCGACGGTGCCGCCGCCACTGCACTTTCAGAAGAGTTAAATTCCGCTTCTTATAAAGTCGGTGCGGTGAAATACAGCAAGCGTCATGTTACGCCTGCGCCGCCGTTCGTTACCTCCACGTTACAGCAGGAGGCAAACCGCAAACTGGGCTTTGAGACGCGTCGGACAATGAAGACGGCGCAGGAATTGTACGAAGGCGTTACGCTTCCGGATATTGGCGCGGTCGGTCTTATTACTTATATGCGTACCGACTCCCTGCGCATTTCCGAAGATGCGCGCAAAGAGGGCAACACCTACATTGAAAAGGCTTACGGCAAAGAGTATTTGCCGGAAAAACCTCGCTATTATAAATCCCGTAAAGGCGCACAGGATGCGCACGAGGCGATTCGCCCGTCTACGCCGTCTATCACGCCGGCATCGGTGAAAGAGGCGCTGACTCCCGATCAGTATAAACTCTACAAACTCATTTGGGAGCGGTTTATTGCGAGCCTTATGGCGGTGTGTGTCCAAAAGACTTGCCAAGCCGACATTGAAGCAGGCAACTATCTGTTCAAAGCATCCGGCTATACCGTGGCGTTCGACGGCTATACCGTTTTGTACGTCGAGGGCAAGGACGAGGAGGACGAGGAAAATGCCTCGCTTCCGGAACTGGCTGAGGGTATGGAACTGAAACTGAAAGCGCTTACGCCCAATCAGCATTTCACCCAACCGCCGGCACGGTTTACCGAGGCTTCGCTTGTTAAAGCCATGGAGGAAAACGGCATTGGCCGTCCGTCCACCTATGCGCCGACGATCGGTACGATTTTGTCTCGCGAGTACATTGAGCGCGCAGGCAAAACCTTTAAACCGACGGCACTCGGCGAAGTGACTACGAAATGGATGGAAGAACAGTTCCCTGAAGTGGTGGATGTGAAATTTACCGCTCAAATGGAAAAGCAGTTGGACGCGGTGGAAAACGGCGACAACGACTGGGTGGAAACGCTGGATGCGTTCTACGGCGATTTCAAAAAACGTCTTGATGCCGCCGAGGGTACGCTTTCTGGCGATCGCATCAAAGTGCCGGAAGTGGAAACGGACGAAGTGTGCGAATTATGCGGTCGCAAAATGGTAATCAAAGCCGGCCGCTTCGGTAAATTCCTGGCGTGCCCCGGCTATCCGGATTGCAAAAACACCAAACGGTTGGTGGAAAAAACCGCCGGCGTGTGCCCCAAATGCGGCGGCACGATTTTGGCGAAAAAATCTCGCAACGGCCGTCGTTTCTTCGGTTGTTCGAATTACCCGAAATGCGACTTTGTGTCGTGGACCGAGCCGAGCCGTGAGGTGTGCCCGAACTGCGGTAAAACGCTGTTTGTGAAAAAGGGCAAGACGGAAAAACTCTTCTGCCAGACAGAGGGTTGCGGCTTCACGAAAGTGGCCTCCAAAACGGAGGAAGCGTAAATGGAAAACACCAAGTTGCCGGTTGTCGGCCGGTTTATGCGCGTGTCGGACGAGCGCTTCGAAGCGGATTTTGAGGATGCCTTTCCGGACGCGGACGTTGCCGCCGCCAAAGAAGCGGTGAAACTCCCCGTCCGTGCCACGGCAGGTTCGGCGGGGTACGATTTTGTGATGCCTTGTGACGTAACCCTCGCACCCGGCGAAACGGCAAAGATTCCTACCGGCATCCGCGCGAAAATTGCAGACGGATGGGTGCTGTGTGTGTTTCCGCGAAGCGGACTCGGATTCAAGTATCGTATTCAACTGGATAACACTGTGGGTATCATCGACAGTGACTATTTCGGCTCGGACAATGAAGGGCATATCTTCATTAAAATCACCAACGACGGCAAGGCCGGCAAAACACTCAGCCTTAAAGCAGGCGACGGGTTTGCCCAAGGCATTTTTCTGCCGTTTGGTGTGACGGAAGACGACGAAGCTACCGCCAAACGTAACGGCGGTTTCGGCAGTACGTCGAAATAAAGGCATAAAGAAAAGACCACCCGATTGGGGCACCCTACGTAAGGAAGGTGTCTCAAAGGGAGGGCCTTTGTATCAAATCTTAATAATTGTGTTTTTGAGACGGCATAGCCATTATGGTTATGCCGTTTTGCTTTGGGTTTCTTTCAAGCGCTTTTGGAACGCGGTTTTCCTTTTTCGCTGTTCACTTATTGTCATCGCCTCCGAGTATAGTATAGCAGAGTGGATGGGACGAAAATGGGACGAGAGAATACATGGCGGCTTTTGGCCAGATAAAAAACTCGCTTGCTAAGATGTACCAAATGTGGTACAATGACGATAGTACAATAGAGGTAGAAAAAGGAGGATGCGCTATGGAAAAATATGTTGCCAAATCCAACGCGGTGAGCTTGCTCGCCATTTTAGAGATTTTGAAAGAGTATTCCGATGCCGACCACTTGCTGACACAGGAAGACATCGCGGCTCATCTTGAAAAAGAGTATGGCATTGTGCTGGAACGCAAAGCCATCAGCCGCCGGTTGGATGCGCTGGAAGAAGCGGACTACGAATTGGTGCGCTCGTCGGTGGGGTGCTATCTCGTGCGTCCGTGCGATTTCGAGGATGCGGAACTGCGCCTGCTCATCGACAGCGTGATGGCCTCCCGTCACATTTCGGCGAAACATTCCAAAGACCTCGTTTCGCGGTTAGCGGGGCTTTCCAACCGCTATTTTGAATCGCGCGTGAAAAACGT
>JAZLLJ010000090.1:0-16222 GCA_045598065.1 Acutalibacteraceae bacterium | reverse complement strand
GACAAGTTAGAGGGACTGTACACGGTGTATGAAATTCGCCGCACACCGAAAGTGGACTTTTTCACCGGAAAAGAAATCGGCTGCGAATATTCCCTGAAAGGCAAATACGCCGTATAATCCCCCGTTCTTGCGTTTTCTCCCGCTCCGATCCCCTCGGAGCGGGTTTTCTTTTTCGAAAAAAATCGGCACTTTTTGAAAATGACAAACGAGAAAATCATATGAAAAAACAAGAAAAACGGCGAAAACGAGAGATTACGGCATTGAAAATTAAAAAAATTCAAAAAACTGTTGACTTTCCGAAAACCGTATGGTATCATCATTCTCGTGCGAAAAACGGGGGTTGCCCCCGCTTCTGTCAAAGAGAATATTATTTTAGGAGGAACCACAATGTCCACGTATATGGAAAAAGCGGGCGAAGTCGCTCGCAAATGGTACGTCATCGACGCTGCCGGCAAACCGCTCGGCCGTGTTGCGGTGGCGGCGGCGGACCTGCTCCGCGGCAAAACCAAGCCGACCTACACCCCCCACGTTGACTGCGGCGATCACGTCATCGTCATCAACTGCGGCAAAGCGGTGCTCACCGGCAACAAACTGCAGAAAAAAGTGTGGCAGCGCCACACCGGCTGGATCGGCGGTCTGAAAACCGTTCCGTATTCCCAGCTGATGGAGAGCCGTCCGGAGAAAGCGATGGAACTCGCGATCTACGGTATGGTCCCGAACAACACCATCGGCCGCGCCGCCATGACTCGCCTGCGTGTCTACGCCGGCGATCAGCATGAACAAGCCGCGCAGAAACCCGAAGCCTACGAGATTTAAGGAAGGAGACTGGTAAAAATGGATTTTAACAAACGCCCCTATTTCTATGGTACCGGCCGCCGCAAAAGCTCTGTGGCTCGTGTCCGCCTGTATGCGGGTACCGGTTCTGTGAAAATCAACGATCGTGAAATGGACGATTACTTCGGCCTTGAAACCCTGAAACTCATCGTCCGTCAACCCCTGGAACTCACCGGTCTCACCGGTAAGTTCGACATCGAGTGCCGCGTTGCCGGCGGCGGTGTGGCCGGTCAAGCCGGCGCCATCCGTCACGGTATCGCCCGCGCCCTGCTTCAATACAACGACGGCGAGCTTCGCCCGCAGCTTAAAAAAGCCGGCCTGCTCACTCGCGATCCGCGTATGAAAGAGCGTAAGAAGTACGGTCTTAAAGCCGCCCGTCGCGCTCCGCAGTTCAGCAAACGCTGATTTTTTCCTGCACTCACAAAAGCGTCATCCGCAAGGATGGCGCTTTTTTGTTACGCTTATCGCAACCGAGCGACGAGGCGGCTTTCTTGCCATCCCCGAGCGGTTGCCCTGCCTCGGCAGGGCGAGCGAGTGGGGGCATTGCGCGCGAAGCGACTTGGCGCTTCGCCCGTCGCGCTCCGCAGTTTTGCAAACGCTGATTTTTTTCTGCACTCTCAAAAGCGTCATCCGCAAGGATGGCGCTTTTTTGTTACGCTTATCGCAACCGAGCGACGAGGCGGCTTTCTTGCCCTTTTCGCTTTTACAGAGAGTTTTGCACTTTTCGGTTACTTATACGTAAACAGTGCCGAAAAGTGCAAGAATTTATGCAATTTGTACGCACTGTATATAAATAATGATAAATTGGAAGAAAAATCCGGTGTTTTTATGTTGACACTATCGGCGCAATTTGTTATACTCGTAGTCGTACGGACATTCTTTTCATTTTCAAAGCCCGGAATAAAAATTGGAGGAAAAAGTATGAAAAAACTATTTGGTATCCTGCTCACCTGCGTTCTTTTGCTGAGCCTTGTGAGCGTGGTTTCTTTGGCGGACAACGATGTCGCCGCGCAGCGCAGTGTGCCGCTGCTCGGTGTCGTTGTGGACGGCGCCACCGAAACACAGGAATTGCCTGCAGACGGCATGGGCGGTGTCAACATTCCCGGCACCGGCGGCTGGAAAGCGTGGGTTTCCTACTGGACCGACGAGGTGGCGGATTTCGCCCCTGAAACCGGCGAAAAGTTGTATCTTATCTATGATATGACCGTCGCTTCCGGCACGAACGTCCAGTTCACAATTAATGGTTGGAACAACCCCATCTCGAAAGAGTTGGCAGGCGACGCCGCCGAGCTCGGCGAGGGTGGCGTATACTCCATCCCGGGCGGCACGTACAGCGGTACGCTGGAACTTGACCGTTCGCAAATCGGCGACAACGGCCGCATCGGTGTTCTCGGCAACGGCATCGAGATTCGCACTTGCGCTCTCGTTTGCACCGCCGGCACGCCGGTGACTCCCGATCCGGCCCCGTCCAAAGCGCCCACCGAGCCGCCTGCACCGAAACAGGTGGCGGAAAGCGCCGGTATTGACCTGATTTCGGTCATCACCAATGGCTCGGATGAATCCGACACCACCGAAATCACCGACAACGGCAGTGGCTTTGCTATCAGCCAGCCGAAAGCGTGGAACGTGTGGGTGCTCAACTACGCCGCTGAGGCCGCCGAATTCGAGGCTGCCGAGGGCGAGAGCCTCTATCTCGTTTACGATTTCACCACGTCCGGTGACGTGCATCTGTGCTTGAATGCTTGGAACAACTCGGTTGCCGCCGACATTGCCGCGGCCGCCGGCGCGAAAACTGCCGCCGCTGAAGACGGCACGCCGATGCTGAAAGCCGGCACGTACACGGGCGCGATTGAAGTGACCAAAGACATGATTGGCGAAAACGGCCGCTTCGGTCTGCGCGGCGTGTCCAGCGCAGACGCGACCATCCGCACCTTCCGCTTGGTGAGCGGTACCGAATCCGAATCCACCGGCACGCAAGGCGGCAGCGCCACCACCAAACCGACCACGAAACCGACGACCAAACCCACCTCGGGCGAAGTGGTCGTCACGAACGAGGTTGACCTGATCGAAACCATCGGCAACGGCTCGGATGAGACCGACACGACCGAAATCAAAGACGAGGGCCAAGGCTTTGTCATCAGCCAGTCGAAACCGTGGAACGTGTGGGTGCTGTATTACTCCGAAGATGCGCTTGAGTTCACTTCCGCCGAGGGCGAGGAACTGTATCTTGACTACGACTTCACCGTTAACGGCAAAGGTCATCTGTGCTTGAACGGTTGGAACAACTCCGTCGCCGCCGCGATTGCCAAAGTTGCCGGCGCATCCACGTCTCCTGCGGAAGACGGCACGCCGATGCTCAACGCCGGTACCTACAAAGGCCGAATTGCCATCGATAAATCCGGCATCGGCGAAAACGGCCGTCTCGGTATCGAAGGCACCGGTGCGACCATCCGCTCCTTTAAACTGGTAAGCGTGAAGACCGAAGCGCCTTCCACTGAACCGACGACCGAACCCACCACGAAACCCACCGAGCCCACCGCGACCGGCATCAAAGGCGATGCCAACAGCGACACGGGTATCAACATGAAAGACGTGTTGACGGTGCGTAAATACATCGCATCGCTGGAAACCGAAATCGACCTGGATGCCGCCGATGTAAACAACGACGGTGTGGTGAATATGAAAGACGTGCTTCTTCTTCGCAAATATATCGCAAGTATGATTTCCTCGTTTGACGACGTGGATCCCACCGAGCCGTCCGAAAGTTCCCCTTCCTCCAATCCCACCGAGCCGACCAAACCGATTTCTACAGACGAGTTGGTGTTGATTGACGTCATCACCAACGGTTCGAACGAAGAAGACGGCACCGAAATCAAAGACGAAGGCAGCGGCCTCATCATCAACCAGTCGGCCTCTTGGAACGTATGGGTGATGTATTTCAATGAATCTCTCCCGGACTTTGCCGCGGCCGCCGGCAATGACGTGTATCTCGAATTCGATATGACGATGAACGGCGATGCCCACTTTAACGTGGACGGATGGAATAACTCCATCGCCGCCGCCATCGCGGATGCCTGCAACATGGTCACAACGCCTGCCGAAGACGGCACGCCGATGCTCGTCCAAGGCACCTACAAAGGCAAAATCAAAATTGATCCGTCCCTGTTCGGTGAGACCGGCCGCCTCGGTATCGTTGGCTCCGGCGCCACCATCCGTACCTTCAAACTCACGACGGACGGTTCTTCTGCCCCGACCACTCCCACGCAAAAACCCACCGAGCCCACCGAGCCCACATCCACAAGACCGGCTCCGGAACGTCAGCCGAACACCCCGTACATCGACTACGAGACCTCCGAAAAATTCGGTTCTCTCGGCGTGTGGTGGTGGAACGCCAACCAGATTACCAACGAAACCACCTGCAATCAGCGGTTGGATTTGTTGCAACTGAACCACGTGACCGAGGTGTATCTGTGCGTCACCAACCAGTCTTATGAAGACTTGGCCGCCTTTATTAAAAATGCCGCTTCTCGCGGAATTCGAGTAGCATGGCTTGCAGGCGACGCCTCGTGGGTGCAAAACGGCAACACCGGATTTGACAGCGTGTTTGCCCACTTTATGGCGTATCAAAACCAAGCCGCCGCGGATGAGAAATTCTACGGTGTTCATTTTGACGTAGAACCGCAGGCAAGCGGTGGATCGCCTAACTGGCAGGGCTATGCCGATTTGGTATTGCGCGCCACCAAAGCCGCCCACGACTACGGAACCGTCATCGAATGGGATATTCCCTTCTGGCTGGACGGCACTACCGTCACGGTCAACGGCAAATCCGTCCGACTGCTCGACGTGCTCGCCGAAAATTCCGATACGCTGACGCTGATGTCCTATCGTGACACCGCCGCCGCGGTACTCTCCATCAGCGCCGAAGAAATTGCGCTCGGCTCGCAGTATAACTGCAAAATCATCCTCGGTTTTGAATCCAACTACACCGATGAAGGCCCCAGCCTCTCCTTCGCGGAAGAGGGCAGAGCTGCGATGTACGAGGTGGTGCAAAGCGTGCTCACCTCGCTTTCCAAAAAAGACACGCTCTCTGCCGGCTACGGCTGTGCTATCCACCACATGGACACGCTGTATAGCCTCAAAAACTGATTGACCGCATAAAGAAAGACCGCTGTACAATGTACAGCGGTCTATTTTTTTTATTTCTTTATCTCTTTCCGGTAATGGCGGCCTTTGCTCTGAGAATCGTGTTCTGGAATTCTCTCACACTTTTCATCGTGTAGCCTTTTATGCCGAATGTCACATTTCCACCGGCATACTCGACGCACAAACTCTTTTTCGCCGTAAGAAAATACGCGATTGTCGCAAAAACGGCGGCGGCGAATAATATCGCCGAATACTCAATTTCCCCAGCCGTAACAGTAAGGGATCCGAAGACACACGCAATAACCGCTAAAAGAACCATCCAATTGTGCTCTATCCTACAGACTTTCACGGCGCTGATATTCTCTAAATCTACCTTTGCATCCATAGAGAACGCGCTGCTGGCTCCTTGCTTGCCGCAGTAATACAAACGCTTGTTGGTCACGAATGCCTCTTCTTTATACAACCCGTCACCCGAAAGGACGTTGAGAACCACACCGCTTCTAAGCGTTGCCAACACACGCTCGTCATCATCCACAAGCAACCCGGAAGAAGCCGCATTCGGAGCCGGTCGCTTGTCCGTAGGAGGCACAGGCGACATCGGATATCCTGCAAAAGGGGCGGCCGAAGCCTGCCGAGGATGACGTGCGGATTGCGCCATCACAAATCTCGCGCCGCAACCCCTGCAAACAGTCGTTCCCGGCGCACTTTCCGTTCCACAACGAGGACATCTCATTCAAAAACCCCCTAAATCGTCTTTATTTTTTCTTGAATATACCTTTTACCTTGCCAATCAAGCCGCCGGCTTGGTCCGCAGTCAATTTCACTTTCACCGCATCCACCACTTTGTTGACGGTGTCGTCGGGAAGGTCTTTGCCGATAACCGATTCCACGGCATTCACCGGGTTGGATTTGAATTTTTCGAGCAAAGATTTGTCGCTGGTAATCTTTTTAACTGCATCTTCGATCGTCGCTTTAATATCCATGGTTTTTCCTTCTTTCTGTAAGAGTGTAGGTTCAGTATACCGCACTTCGACACAATTTGCAAGCAGAAGTTTTTCCTCTTGACAAGCCTCTTCTACTGTGATATAGTAAGGCAGTATTCGAAATCGGCAGGCATCCGCTCGCCGTTTCTTTTTTGAGCAAATTTAGTTGCTTTTGCAACCAAATTTGCCGATGCACGTATGCCGATTTGCGCATAGTATGAAACGAGGTGACACAATGAAAAACTTTCGAAGCATCGGACGAAATATGATGATTGCCGATAAATATTTCAAACTGTATCTGCGCGATGCACTGCAACCGTATGGCCTCAATGCCGCCGAGGGCGTGGTATTGTTGATGTTGTATGAAAAAGCCGCCAAAGCATGCGCTCTTTCCGAAACAGAACACGCCACCGCGCACAGCGGAAAAACCCAAGACGAACTCATTCGCGAAATCCACTACGACAAAGGTGTAATGACGCGAACGATGAAAGAACTGGAACAAAAAGGCTACGTCGTACGCGAGCAAAACCCACTCGATTCCCGATCATATCTGTTTTCGCTTTCGGACAAAGGGCTTGCCTTCAAAGACACCCTGACGGCCGTTTTGCAAAAATGGAACCGCGCACTTTTAGACGGACTTTCCACCGAACAACTGGTTTTGGCGGAAACCGTCCTCAGCCGTATGGCACAAAACGCCGCCGATGCTTACAGCGGCAAATCCCCTGACTCTCCCCACTAAACTAACGAAAAAAGGATGCACACCATGAAAAAACAAACCACCAAGAAAAACAACTTCGTCCTGATTATGATTCTGTATCTCGCAGGCATCTTTATGGGCGCCATCGACACCGGCATTGTAACGCCGGCACGCACCATTATCCAAAGCCAGTTGGGCGTCACCGCTCAAACCGGCATTTGGATGATTACCATTTACACTTTGGCCTACGCCGCCAGTGTGCCGATTATGGGCAAACTGGCAGACAAATTCGGCCGCAAATACGTGTATATCATCTGCATTTCGCTCTTCGGCATAGGCTCGCTGTTCTGCGGCCTTTCCGCTTCGTTCGGCGGCTTCCCGTTGCTCATCGCCGCCCGTATTGTTCAGGCCATCGGCGGCGGGGGTATCGTCCCGATTGCGACGGCGGAATTCGGCACTACGTTTCCGCCGGAAAAACGCGGATTGGCGCTCGGCCTTGTCGGCGGCGTATACGGTATCGCCAACGTGTTCGGTGCCTCCGCCGGCAGCGCGATTCTCGATTTGTTCGGCAGCACCAACTGGCAATTCATTTTCTACATCAACGTGCCGATTTCGCTGTTTATCATTCTTTGCGGCATCTTCGCGTTGGACAATAACCGCGACGAAGAAAACAACAAGAAAATCGACATCTTCGGTATTTTTACGCTCACCGTAATGGTGTTGGCACTTCTTTACGGCTTGAAAAACCTCGACTTTTTCGATTTCGGCCACTCCATTCTCACTACCGGCGTATATCCGTTTTTGCTGGTTTTCCTTGCCTTTATTCCGTTGTTTATCCTGGCGGAAAAGAAAGCGGAAGATCCGGTGTTGCGCCTCTCGTATTTCACCGAGCGCAACATTCTTGTAACGCTTCTTCTCTCCACCATCAGCGGCTTTTTGATGATGAGCGTTATCTTCGTGCCGCAATTCTCCGAAAACTGCCTACATCTGGCAACCGGTTCCGGCGGCTATCTCGTTATCGCGCTGGGATTGTTTGCAGGACTCGGTGCACCGGTGTCCGGTAAACTGATTGACAAATTCGGACCGAAACTGATTTTGGCGTTCGGCTTCCTCAGCACCGCGGTCGGCGCTCTCTTTATGATGTTCGTCACCACCAAAGCACCCTCGCTTCTCACCGTGCTTATCGGGTTGGCGTTCGCCGGCCTCGGTATGGGCTTTACGATGGGCACACCGGTCAACTATATGATGCTTGAACATACCAATCCGAAAGAATCCAACTCGGCGCTTGCGGCACTGTCGCTTGTTCGCTCGATCGGTACCGCCATCGCCCCTGCCATTATGGCCGGTTTCCTCGCCGCGGCAGGTTCAACCGTTTCGGACAACTTGATGGCGCAACTTCCCCAAAAAGTCACTATGCCCGAGATTCCTTATGCGGACGAATTCGGCATGGAAATGGAAGATATGGAATTTGATTTTGCCAAAATGTCCGAAAGCGGCGACGTCACCTTGCCGGACGGAATGTTGGAAAAACTGCAAAACAGCGACGTGACCACCATTGTGGACGTGACCAAAGAAATGGCCACGGCGATGTTCAAACAAATGGCGCCGCTCGATGACATTACCGCCGGCATTACGGCAGGCATCGACGGAATTCGCACAGGCATCGACGCAATGAGCAATATGCCTGCCGACATGCCGAGTGGAATGCCGGCAGAGATGCCGAGCGGCGGCGAAATGCCAAATGGTATGCCGGCAGGGATGCCGAGCGGCGGCGAAATGCCAAACGGTATGCCGACAGGGATGCCGAGCGGCGGCGAAATGCCGAGCATCGCCGAAATGGAGACTCAAGCCGCTCACATGGAGGAATTGCGCGATGCGCTCCCCGGCGTATTCGACACCGCGCTCGATAATTACCTGAAAGACATCGACGCACGCGGCGAACAGATTGAAACGACCTTCCGCGACACTTTGAACGAAGGATTCTTCAACATCTACTTGTTGTCAGTCATCACCTCGGCCGTCGCGCTGTTGGTATTGGCATTCTACAAATCCAACAAACAATCTGAAAAAGCGTAATTTCACATAAAAAAGCCCGTAAGACATCGGTCTTACGGGCTTTTTTCTTATTCGTTCACAATGTTGGTCGGATGGCCGTCCAAAAACGCCTTTATGTTTTTCATCGTAACGTCCGCGAGCCGCGCACGACACTCTTCCGTAGACCAAGCAATATGCGGCGTAATCAGGCAGTTTTTCGCGCCGAGCAGTGGATTCTCTTTCCGAATGGGTTCGCCGGTCACCACGTCCATTGCCGCGCCGCCCACTTTTCCGCTTTCGAGCGCCGCCGCCAAATCCACTTCGTTAATCAACGGGCCGCGCGCGGTGTTCACGATAAACACGCCGTCTTTCATTTTGGCAATGCTCTCGGCATTGATTACGTGGCGGTTTTCTTCCGTCAACCGGCAGTTGAGCGAAATCACGTCCGCCTGCGAAAACAAGGTGTCAAGGCTCACGCTGTTTTCTCCGTGCGGACTGTGGTAAAGGACCTTCATCCCGAACGCCTCGGCAATCCGTCCGACCTGCTGACCGATGCGGCCGTAACCGATAATGCCGATGGTTTTGCCAGCCAACTCCACCTGCGGCGACAGCCAGTAACAGAAATCTTTGCACCGCGACCAGTCACCGTTTTGTACCGAGCGGTTATGGTCGCCGACGGCGTGGCACAACTCCAAAATCAGCGCAAACGTAAACTGCGCCACCGCCTCCGTCGCGTACGTCGGCACGTTGCACACTTTGACACCGTATTCCTTGGCCGCCTCCACGTCCACCACGTCGAACCCGGTAGACGGAATAGCGACCAACTTTATATGGGGACACCGTTCAAACGTCTTGCGTCCCATCCGGTTTTTGCACGTGACCACGATTTCCGCATCGCGGATGCGGTCAATCGTTTCTTCCTCGCTGGAATCGTCCGAGCGAACGAGGAACGACGTTACGTCCCCGAGTTTTTTCAGTTCCGTCCAGTCAATAAACGTCTCACGAGCATCCAAAATCACAATTTTCACAGGGCATCCCTCCCGTTTTCTTGTTGTCGTTCACTATACCACATTCGGCGGCAATTTTCAAGAGCGTTTGCCGAGCTTTTGTGCAAAAACGGTTGAAAATCGCCGCTTGACAGTGTATAATGGGAGCAACTCAAACGAAAGGAGAAACCGCCGTATGGATTGGATGCTGTCCTCGTTTGCCGGTATCGTCATTCAAGACGAATCCCTGCGCACCGCCGCCGAAAAACTGGCCGCACATTTACAACCGCTAATTGACAAAACGCTCCCCGTTTCCACCGAGCCGGTTTCCCCTGCCCTTGTTGTCGCGATAGACAAAACGCTCCTCGACGGCTACACCATCAAAGCCAACGGCGACAATTTGCGGATTGCCGGCGCAAATTTGGCACAAACTGTCCGCGGTGTCTACGGCTTTTTGACCGACGTATGCAACATCCGCTGTTTCACCAAAAACGGCGCAACCTACACAAACGCCACCTCCGCCGTCTCCGCTGATTTCCGTCTCACCTACACGCCCTCGTTTGAGTTTACCGAAACCGATTGGATTAGTCCACGGGACGTGGAATATTCGCTTTTTAACGGCCTAAACGGTGCCGCCTACCGCGACATCCCGAACGAATTGGGCGGCACGGTGGAGTTTCTCCCCCGAATGGCGCACACGTTTACCTCCCACTTTTGCAAAGCGAAAACCTATTTTGCAGAACATCCCGAATATTTCGCATTGCGCGGCGGCAAACGCACGCCGAAACAGTTGTGCCTTTCGAATCCCGACGTCTTAAAAATCGTCACCGACGAGGTGCTGGACCTGCTGAAAGAAAAACACAATCCCACCGTCCCGTTACAAATCATTTCGCTTTCTCAGGCAGACAACCTCTCGTTTTGCCGCTGCCCCGCTTGCCGCGAACTGGATAAAAAACACGGCTCCCACGCCGGCACGATGTTGACGTTCGTCAACGCGGTGGCGTGCGCGGTGAAAGCCGCCGGTTACAAAAACGTGGTGCTGGCGACCTACGCTTATCAGTACAGCCGCAAGCCGCCGAAAGACCTTGTTCCGGAAGACAACGTGATGATTATGCTGTGTTCTATCGAGTGCTGTTTTTCCCATCCGCTTGACAGCACCTCTTGCAAAACCAACCGCGAATTTCAAAAAGATCTTTGCGGTTGGTCGGACATTTGCCACCGCATTTACGTGTGGGACTACACGACCAACTACAACAACTTTGTCGGCATCTTCCCCAACTTCGGCGTGCTGGCAAAAAATATGCAGTTTTTCAAAGAACACCACGTCAAAGGCGTTTACGAAGAGGGCAACTACACCTTAAAAACCTGCGATCCGGAATTTGCCGAATTGCGCGCCTATCTCATTACACGCCTGTTCCACAATCCCTATTGCGATTTGCAAAAAGAACGCGATGACTTTCTCGCTTCCTACTACGGTGCAGGTGGCGAGGCTGTCGGTCGCTTTTTGGACATTATCACAAAAAACGCCCCCAAACGGCATCTGGGCATCTTTTTGTCGATGAAAAACACCCTGTCCCTTTCCCGAAACGAGCGCAAACTCTGCGACACGCTGTGGAACGAAGCGGAGGCCGCCGCCACGGGCGAAGCCCTTGAACACGTTAAAAACTCCCGTCTCTGTTGGCGATATTGGAAATTAAAAACCCGTCACAGCGAATTCCGAAACCCGTTTACCTACCGCCGCAAAAAACGGGAATTCACCGACGAGGCCACCAAAGCCGGCGTTACTCGCTGGAGTGAGGTAAACGCCACGCGCACGTTTTTCGTCTCGCTGTACCAAGCGCTCTTTTTCCGGCTTCACCCTCTTGTCAGCGCCGTTACCAAATTTTTATATCGACTGTAAACAGAAAAATCCCTGCGTGATGTTCTTCACGCAGGGATTTGTTTTTTTGATTATTCCGCGCGGTCATCGATACCGTCGTGGTTGAAGTCCGGCACGATTTCCGGGCCGTGAGCCGGATGATGGCCGTCCGGCAGGTCGCCGCCGTGATACGGCATACCCACCATTTCGGACGTACGCACACCGTTTTCGCGGCGCGAACATTCGATGGACTGGCTGACCACTTCTTTCACCACTCGCGGTTTGCGAATGTGTTTCAGCGTCAGCGACGGCGTGGAGGTGTCACTGGACAGAAGTTCAATCGAACCGAGTTTGAAGATGCGCTCAAAGAAACTCCGGGTGAGCGTTACGTCGGTAATACGGTACAGACGGATTTCCTCCTCCGTTTTGCTGAAAAAGCCGGCTTCCATCAGCAACTTCGACGGCGTCAACGTGTATTTCGTGAACGTAAGCGGAAGTCCGAAGAACACCCAGCGTTTTTTATCCGCCCAAATCGGCTCTTCGCTTTCGATTGCCACGCGCAATTCGCCGTTTTTGATTTTATCTGCCATAGTTTTTTCCTCCCTAACCTAAGTTTCTTTCATTATAACACGAATGCCGAAAATGTCAATTGCTCTTTTTATCCCTCAAACGGCACCACGCCGGCCACCGCCTCTTTCGGGAAAATACGCTTGTCGCCGTTGTCGATATCCACAAGAATATAGCGGTCGCACCCCATACCAAGTTCTTTCATATAACTCAGTTGGCGGTGGGAATGGCGCGTTTCAATCCGCTCGACCAAATCGGCATGGTCTTTCTCTTCCAACGCATACACAAGGTCAATCGAGGCCTGATCCGCCGCCAAAATATCGAGCGAAGCCACCATGCCGATGTTGGGAGTCACGACCGGCATCGCGCTGCATCCCTCGCAGTCGCAGGAGACGGACATATTGCGCAACACGTTGAGATACGCGATGTTTTTGCCGAAAAAGTCCACCGTCGCTTTGGTGGATTCGGTCATCCGCTCCATAAATTCTTCCGTTTTGATATCCCACATATCGTCCTGACCGGGCGTTGTGTGGATCATGGCTTTCCCCACGCGGCCGTCGGCACAACCGATACCGATATTCTTGTTCGAACCGCCGAAACCGCCTTGCACGTGGCCTTTGAAATGCGTCAGCGCCAAAAACGAGTCGTAGTTTTTGAGGTGACTTCCCACCGACATCTCAGAAAACCATTTTCCGTCCTCAACGGGAAGCATCGCCGTACCGTCCTCGTCCAAAATATCCACCGGACAGAACGTCCACCCGTTCACTTTTAACGTTTCGCGGTGCTGTTCGGTCGTATAGCGGTCGCCCTCATAGTAGGTGTTGGTCTCGACAATGGCGGCATTTTGCAATTTTTCGGCAAACAGCGCCTTTACCCATTCTCGCGGAATGATGTTCGGGCCATGCTGTTCGCCGGTATGCAGTTTCACCGCCAATTTACCGGTGAGCGGACCGCTGATTTTCTCATACAGCTTGCAAAGTCCCACCGCCGACAAATCGCGAGTAAAGTAAACCATCGCCTCCGCTCCCGTCCGCTCGTCATAGGGAACGTAGCGCTCGCCGTCTGTTGCAGGTTTTACCGTTTTGTTCATTTTCATTTCCTCCCTTTCGTCTTAGCCACCGCATACAAAAACCACACAAAACACCCTGCCGCACACGCTACGCCGACAGGATACGCCACTACCGTAGAGAGGCGCAGCCCCTCCTCGGCCATCAAAATATAGGTTGCGCTCACCCCTACCATAAACGTAGCAGGAAGCGCCGTCATCAGCAAATGGGAAAACGGATGATTTTCTTTTAACAAATACGCCGTTGCTGTCCACAAAGCCACCATCGCGAGCGTTTGGTTGCTCCACGAAAAATACCGCCACAACACGTCAAAATCCAGTTGGGTAAGTCCCAATCCCACCAAAAGGAGCGGTAACGTTATCACCAACCTGTTTTTAAACGGCTTTTGCGAAAGTCCCGTCCACTCCGCCAAAACGAGGCGCGCGGAACGAAACGCGGTGTCGCCCGACGTAATGGGGCAGGCAACCACGCCGACTACCGCCAAAATACCGCCGATCGCGCCGAGTGTTCCGAACGAAATGTCGTACACCACGCCCGACTGCCCAACCGCGGACAATGCCTCGGACAGCGCCCCCGTGTTTTCATAAAATGCAACTCCGGCCGCCGCCCACACAAGCGCGATCACCGCTTCGCTGATCATCGCACCGTAAAACACAAAGCGGCCTTGTTTTTCGCTTGTAATGCATTTGGCAACCATCGGCGACTGCGTGGCATGGAATCCCGAAATCGCGCCGCACGCCACCGTCACGAACATATACGGCCACACGGGCTGTCCTTCGGGATGGAGATTTTCGAAATTGAGTTCCGGCACAGTGTAGTGCCCCGAAAACGCGAGCGCACCGAAAATGCCCACCGCCATCGCAATCAGCACCGCGCCGAACACGGGATACAGCCGCCCAATCAGTTTGTCGATGGGAAGCAACGTCGCAAGAATATAGTAAGCGATAATCACGAACACCCAAAACGTAGCGTTCAGCGTGCCCGGTGTCAATTTGGCAAGCAGCGCCGCCGGACTGGTGACAAACACGGTGCCCACCAAAACAAGCAACACCACCGAAAATGCGCGCATCACCCATTTGGCGACCTTCCCGAGATATATGCCGGACAGCGAGGCAATGGAAGCACCCTCGTGGCGAGCCGAAATCATACCGGTCATATAATCGTGCACCGCGCCGCCTAAAATCGAGCCGAAAACAATCCATAAAAACACCACCGGCCCAAACTCCGCGCCCATCAGCGCGCCGAAAATCGGCCCCGTTCCTGCAATGTTGAGCAGTTGGACGAGAAACGCTTTGCCGGGCTTCATAGGCACACAGTCCACGCCGTCATTGATGGCGACTGCAGGTGTCTCCCGTTCATCCGGCGCAAACACGCGCTCGACCAAGCGGCCGTACACCGCATAGCCCACAATCAGTATCAAAAACGCACACACAAGAGAAACCACGCAATCACCTCTTTTCATAAGTCTCTTTTCACGGCAAGTATACCACCTTTTTCTCCCCTTTTCAAGCGGCGCGAAAAAAATCTTGCCAACAAGAAAAAATCAAGCTATAATAAGGCTATCCGTTCGCAGAAAAGAGGGACTGTTGTGGACCTTGTTTTGTTTATGCTCATACTGATGTTCGCCGTGTTCGTGCAGGCGCTGTCCGGCTTCGGCGGCACGCTGATCGCCATGCCGCTCGGCATCGCGCTGATGGGACTTGACCTCACAAAACCCGTGATGACCATTGTCGCGTGGATCACCGGCGTGGTGGTCGTGGCGGCGGAATGGAAAAACATCAACCCGAAAGAGCTCTTAAAAATGGTGGGCGTGATGCTGGTCGGCGTACTCGGTGGGTTGTTCGTGATGGACGCGGTAAAAGACCTCAAATTCCTGCTGATTTTCTACGGCGGCGTCGTCGCCGGCATCGGCATTAAAAAACTGTTCGTCAAATCCGAAAAACATCCGCCCGTCTGGTGGCAAAACACGTCGCTCGGGCTTGCCGGCATTATGCAGGGATTGTTCGTTTCCGGCGGCAGTTTTCTCGCGGTCTATTCGGTGGAAAAGCTCCCCGAAAAGAAAGAATTTCGCGCCACGGTCAACGCCGTTTGGGCGATCATCAACACCGTGATGATCACGACCTACGCTTTCACCGGCGCGCTCACCGTGCCCGTACTGAAAAACGCGGCGCTGGCGGTTTTGCCCACGCTGTTCGCTATTTGGCTCGGGTGGAAACTGGCGAAAAAAGTCAACCAAGAAACGTTCCTCAAAATCATTTACGTGATTTTGATTGCCTCCGGCGCGGTTCTATTGTGGACGAATTTGTAAAAGTAAAAATCCCGCTCGGCAGACAGCACGGGCAGATAAGGAAGTATTCTGACAGAACAAAGTCCACCGAAAAAGATAAACTTCTTCGGTGGACTTTCCTTTTCAGCTCGACAAACTAGGATTTGTCATCTCAAATACATTTTAATGTCTTCTACAAACTGGTTCCCACAACGTGCAAGCTCTCCCAAAACTCTGTCAATACCTTTTTCGTTTGTATACCAATTATCTTTTGTAATGTTGTAACAATGCACAGGACATACAATAAAAGATACATCAGGAAAAGCCATTTGATATAACATTAAGCAACGGCGAGCATGAAATGCCTTGCAGACAATCATAGCAGTTTTAATTTCAATACCACTTTCATCAATGACTTTTCGAGAGAAAAACGCGTTGTCACGGGTGTGTCCGGATTTATCCTCACCAATAATAGCACAAGCTGGAACACCATTTTTTAAGAATACATCTGTAAAGAATTCACAATCAGAATGATAATCACCATTATATACATCTGCTTTTGAACGCACTCCCGGCCATTTGTCGCGTTTCACACTAATGCCACCCGATGGTATCAACCATTTCGCATACCCTTCTTGAAAAAGTTTGGCCGCATATTCGGGTTGCTCTGGATGAGAACCACCAGGAAGAAAGATTGCATCAACTTTTTGTAATTCATCTGAAACAAATATATATTTTGAAATATCCTCAATGATTCTCTTTTGCATATTCCATCCCTCTACAAATT
>JAZLLJ010000089.1:0-9390 GCA_045598065.1 Acutalibacteraceae bacterium | reverse complement strand
GCAGGGCAACGCCCTTGGTATCGACGTGCGCAAAATCACGTGGAAACGCTGTGTAGATATGAACGACCGTCAACTTCGCTTTGTGTTGGACGGTATGGGCGGAAAAACCAACGGTGTGCCGCGCGAAGACGGGTTTGATATCACCGTGGCGAGCGAGATTATGGCGGTGTTCTGCCTCGCATCGTCCATTACTGACCTCAAAGAGCGCCTTTCCCGTATTGTGGTGGCGTATACGTTCGACGATAAACCGGTTACAGCCGGCGATCTCAACGCTGTCGGCGCGATGACCGCGCTTTTAAAAGATGCGATTAAACCGAACCTTGTGCAAACGCTCGAGGGAACGCCTGCGTTTGTCCACGGTGGCCCGTTTGCCAACATTGCCCACGGTTGCAACTCCGTGATGGCGACGCGTTTGGCGCTTAAAATGGGGGATTACACCATTACGGAGGCCGGCTTCGGCGCGGACCTCGGCGCGGAAAAATTCCTTGATATCAAATGCCGTATGGCCGGGCTTACTCCCGATGCAGTGGTGGTTGTGGCGACGGTGCGCGCGCTTAAAATGCACGGCGGTCTTGCCAAAACCGAGCTGAACACAGAGGATCTCGGCGCGCTCGAAAAGGGTATTCCGAACCTGCTCCGTCACGTCTCCAACATCAAAAACGTGTATAAACTGCCGTGTGTGGTGGCGGTCAACCGCTTCCCGACCGATACCGATGCGGAAATCGACTTTATTATCGCGAAATGCCGCGAACTCGGTGTCAACACCGTGCTGTCCACTGTTTGGGCGGAAGGCGGCAAAGGCGGCGAAGACCTCGCGCGCGAGGTGGTGCGCCTTTGCGAAGAAGAACAAGGCGATTTCACCTTCTCTTACGAACTCGATGCCTCGATTGAGGAAAAAATCGAAGCGGTGGTCAAGAAAGTTTACGGCGGTAGCGGCATTACCGTGATGCCGAACGCCAAAAAGCAGATCGCGCAGTTGACCGCGCTCGGTTTCGACAAACTGCCGGTGTGTATCGCCAAAACACAGTACAGCTTCTCGGACGATCCGACAAAACTCGGTGCGCCGGAGGATTTCACCGTGACCGTCAAGAACGTGAAAGTTTCCGCAGGCGCCGGCTTTGTGGTCGTTTTGACCGGCGATATTTTGACGATGCCCGGTCTTCCGAAAAAACCTGCCGCCGAGAACATCGACGTGGACGAAAACGGCAAAATTACCGGTTTGTTCTGATTTTACTCATAAAAGAGCCTTTTTCAGGTGCGAAAAAGGCTCTTTTTTTATTTACCTCTTTACGCGCGCGCGAAAGTGTGCTATACTGTCTCTGTATAAGAAAAAGTGGGGGAGTGTTCCCTAAAAATGAAAGGAAGTCTAAAAATGAGCGAATGTACCCATGATTGTTCCACTTGCGGTGAGGCGTGTGCCCACCGTGGTCAACCGGAAAGCCTGATTGCCGAGCCGCACGAGTTGTCCCATATCAAAAAAGTGATTGGTGTCGTCAGCGGTAAAGGCGGTGTGGGTAAGTCGATGGTGTCGTCCCTTCTCGCGTGTGCAATGCGTCGCCGTGGGGCGGAGACCGCGGTGTTGGATGCGGATATTACGGGGCCGTCTATCCCGAAAGCGTTCGGACTCCACGAGCGTGCCGTCGCCAACGAAATGGGCATTTTCCCGGTGATTTCTTCCACCGGTATTAAAGTGATGTCTGTCAACTTGCTTTTAGAAAACGAGACCGATCCCGTAGTGTGGCGCGGTCCGATTTTGGCAGGAACGGTCAAACAATTTTGGCAGGAAGTCATTTGGGATGACGTGGACTATATGTTTGTGGATATGCCTCCCGGAACGGGCGACGTGCCGCTGACCGTGTTCCAGTCGTTGCCGCTTTCCGGTATCGTCATTGTTACTTCGCCGCAAGAACTGGTTTCCATGATTGTCGAAAAAGCGGTCAAAATGGCAGAAATTATGAAAATCCCGGTGCTCGGACTTGTGGAGAATATGTCCTATTTCGAGTGCCCTGACTGCGGCAAGAAACACGAAATCTTCGGCGAGAGCCACATCGAAGAGATTGCCGCTTCCCACAATATCCAAGCAGTTGCCAAAATGCCGATTGACCGTGACTTGGCGGCGGCGTGCGATGCAGGCAACGTGGAAAGTATTATTGTGAACTATCTCGATCCGATTTGCAAAGCATTGGAGGAGTCGTAATGGGAAAACGTGCGGAAAAAGCCAACGAATACTTCACAAGCGGTTATAACTGCGCCCAATCGGTGGCGGCGGCGTTTGCCGATTTGCTCCCGGTGGACGAAACGGTGCTTTTGCGTGCCGCATCGCCTTTCGGCGGCGGCGTGGGACGGCTTCGCAATATGTGCGGTGCGGTGTCCGGTATGGTTCTTGCAACCGGCTTTTTGTATGGTTACGACAATCCTGACGACCGCGCTGTAAAGGCCGAACACTATGCAACCGTACGGGAACTTTGTGAGCAATTCCGCGCCCGTCACGGCTCGATTGTTTGCAAAGAGATTCTCGGCGGCAACCCCGAAGTCGGCGGCGAACCTGCTGAGCGAACCCCTGCATTTTACGGCACACGGCCTTGTGGACGCTGTGTGTACGATGCGGCGGAGATTTTGGAGATGTATATCGACTCCCATCCGCTGAAATAAGAAAAAACATAACTGTAAAGGCGCTTAGCTTTACGACAATTTTTTAAGAAAAGAGGAAAGAACGGCTATGAAAATCACATTTTTAGGCGCGGATCACGAAGTGACCGGCTCGATGACACTGTTGGAAATCGGCGAGCGAAAAATTTTGATTGATTGCGGCATGGAACAGGGCGCCGATATCTATGAAAACGCCGAATTGCCGGTGGCACCCGGCGATGTGGATGCGATGCTTTTGACACACGCGCACATCGACCACTCGGGCAAGATTCCGGTTCTTACGGCGAATGGGTTTGCCGGTCCGATTTTCGCGACCGGTGCAACGACGAAACTGTGCCATATTATGTTGATGGATTCAGCGCACATTCAAGAGAGTGAGGCGGAGTGGAAAACCCGTAAAGCGCAACGCGCCGGTAAAGATGCGGTAGCGCCGATGTACACGACCGACGATGCCGCTCGTGCGCTGAAACAGTTTAAGCCTCACGGTTACAACGAGCCGTTTTTGGTGTTTGACGGTGTGACCGCTCGTTTTCTTGATGCCGGCCACTTACTTGGCAGCAGCAGTGTCGAACTGACCATCAATGAAGACGGTAAAGAGACGGTGATTTTGTTCTCCGGTGACGTGGGCAACGTGTCCCGTCCGCTTATCCGCGATCCCCAAAAGCCGGAAAAAGCCGATATTGTGGTTATCGAGTCTACCTACGGTGACCGCTTGCATGGCGAACGCCCCGATTATCTCGGACAACTGACCGCCATTTTGCAAGAAACGCTCGACCGTGGCGGCAACCTGGTTGTTCCGTGCTTTGCGGTGGGCAGAACGCAGGAAATGCTGTATCTCTTGCGCGAAATCAAGGTGCGCGGACTCCTCAAAGGCCACGACCGTTTCCCGGTGTACGTCGATAGTCCGCTTGCTGTCGAAGCTACGAATATTTACAGCGCCGACGATATGGAACCGTATTATGACGACGAGACAATGGCACTGAAAATTCTCGGCATCAACCCGATTCGTATGGATGATTTGTATCTTTCCATCACGAGTGACGACAGTAAGCGCATCAACGAAGACCGCACCCCGAAAGTCATTCTCTCGGCAAGCGGTATGTGCGAGGCGGGCCGTATTCGCCACCATTTGAAACACAACTTGTGGCGCAAAGAGTCTACCGTGATGTTCGTGGGTTATCAAACCGAGGGAACGCTCGGCCGCCAACTCATTGACGGTGCTACCGAAATCAAACTGTTCGGTGAAAAAATCACCGTCGAAGCCCACATCGCTCAAATGTCCGGCATCAGCGGCCACGCCGACCGCGATATGCTGCTCGGCTGGCTTGGTAACATAAGCCCGGCGCCGAAAAAAGTGTTTGTCAACCACGGCGAAGACAGCGTGTGTGACCTGTTTGCCGAAACCGTGTCCACGCAACTGGGATTGGAGGCGGAAGCGCCGTATTCCGGCTCTTGCTATGAGGTGAAAGACGGCGAGATAACGCGCTTTGCGGACGGCAACCGTGTGAAGATTGAGAAGAAAATTCCCACCGGCCAAAGCGACGGTGCACAGCGCGCCAACTCCGTTTTGGAGCGGCTGCGTGCCGCCGGTCGCCGTTTGGTGGCGATTATCGAGAGAAACCGCGAGGGCGCGAACAAAGATCTGGCGAAATTTGCCGACCAAATCAACGACCTTTGCAACAAGTGGGACAGATAAGGGGGAACTTCAATGAAAACAACCGATATGAACCTGCGCGCCGCGCATCCGAAGACGTTTATCCACGAATCCGAGCGTGATTATCGCAACCAAATCCGTGCGGCGGCTAACTCCATTTACCGCCACCGCAACGAGCGCCCGATCGTGCTGATTTCCGGCCCGTCGGGTGCCGGCAAAACCACCACCGCGATGCTGCTCGAAAAATACCTTGACCGCGCGGGTGCGGAATCCACCACGCTGTCGATGGATAACTATTTTCTGCCGCTGACGCCGGAGGAAAACGAGCTCGCAAAACAACAAAAGCTGGATCTCGAAACGCCGGCACGTCTCGATATGGAACTCTTAAACAACCAAATGCGCGATTTGATGGAGCAAAAACCTGTGATTGTGCCGAAATTCGATTTCGTTACCAATACCCGTAAAGAGGGGGAAGGAACGCTTATCGAACGGAAGTCGGACGAGATTATCATTATGGAGGGAATACACGCGCTTAACCCGGACGTTACCGGCGAAAGTGACGATTTTACCACGCGGATTTACATCAGTGTGCGTACCCGTATCGCTGACAAAAACGATGTAGAGATGCACCCGATGAAAGTGCGTCTTATGCGCCGTATGCTCCGCGATAAACTTACTCGCGGCCGCGAAATCTCCGGCACGCTCAATATGCTCGACAGCGTGAAAAACGGCGAAGATAAGTACATAATGCCTTACAAATATCGGGCGAATTTCGAGTTTGACACGTTCCTGAAATTTGAACTCAACGTCTATAAAGCGCTGCTCGGCGACGACGTGAAAGCCCTTGCAAAAACGGACGAGCGCCTCCTTGATATGGCGCGCATCTTGGACGAACTCGACCCGATGGGAACGGAACATATCCCCGCTGACTCGCTCATTCGTGAGTTCATCGGCGGCAGCTCGTTTGAATATTAAGATTTTCGGAGGGTTTTGAAATGAAAGGAAAGCGCCTTTTGGCTTTTGCGGCGGTGTTGGTTTTGCTTGTCTGTTGCTTTGCCGGATGCAAAAAGGAAGAGGAAAAAGAAGAGCCGGATTTGACGACCGTGAATCTCAATGACTATTTGGTGGTGCAGTTTGACGGCTTCAACGAAGACGGCACCGCGACGGCTTTCGTGGATACCAGCGCTATGAAAAAGGACGTCGAGAAGAAAATCGAGTTGGACGAGGATTACAAGAAAAAATGGCGCAAAGAGGGACTTTTGAGCCAAAAATCCATGACGGAAATTCTGGTTGAAAAATGCGTGACGGTTTCACTGGACAAGTCCTCGAATATTTCCAACGGCGATACGCTCAAAATCACGTGGAAATGCAAAGACCAAATGGCGCAGGATGTATTTTGTATTGAACTGGATTACTCCGACGAGGAGAAAAAGGTTGATGGCCTGAAACCTATCGGCAAATTCGATCCGTTCAGCCATATGAACGTGACGTTCTCCGGATTGAGTGGCGACGGAACGTTTGATATTGCGCAGGATTCTTCTGCGGAATGGAACGATTTGACAATCGACTGCGATTCGGACGACGATTACCTTTATAACGGTGACGTTATTACGATTACGGTGGATTACAATTCCTCGGAAGAGGATTTCAAAAAGAAATACAGCGAAGTGGTGGAGACCAAAAGCAAAACCTTTACAGCTTCCGGTCTTTCGGAATACATCGCCAATTCCACCGACCTACCGAACGATGTCTTTTTGCAAATGGATACCACTTTGAGAGATTGCTTTAAAGAGACCAATATCACCGCAACCGGTGAGGCGTTGGACAGCATGGAATTCGTTTGCAACTACGTGTTGTCGAACAGCGAAAACTATGACGGCAACTTTGTTTTCTTTGTCTACAGAGTGACGGTCCACAACCCAGAGGAGAGTGTTACGCTGTATTGGGTGGGACTTTTCCGCAATGTTGTGAAAATTCCGGGCGGAACAGTCGAGTATGACGACGATGAGTATATGGCGTATTGTGACTGGGTGTATATGGAAAATTCCAGTTATCGCTATGAGGGTTACGTCACGCTCAACGAGGCAAATGAATCCATCAATATGTTTGCCGATAGTTACGGATATATTATCCAAGGATAATGAACGCGAAAAATGGATGGTGAGAGGATTTGCGTATGAAAGGGTTTCAAAAAATCGCGGCGGTGATTGCCGTCTTGTCGCTTCTTCTTGTGGGCGGTTGTAAAAAGCAGGAAACCGACACGCTTACGGTCAAACTGAACGACTACGTACAGTTTACCGCTACCGGTACCAACGGCAACGGCGTGGTAGAGTATGCGTTCGACATCAAGGGCTTTGCCGAAGATTACGCAGACAAGATTAAACCGGAAAAAGCGATTTCCAAAAAATACGACAAAGACGAGATTCCGAACGTGTTTTTTGAGAAATGTGTGAATGCCATCCTGTCTAAATCCGAAAAAATTAAGAACGACGAGGTCGTTACGCTCCAATGGGATTGTGACGACAAGAAAGCCAAAAACGATTTTCACATCAAACTGCAGTATTCCGACATCAACTACAAGGTCAAAAATTTGGATGCCGGCATTACCGATTTCGTGGGACGGAGCTACAACGATTTGTCTTCCGATGACTTTGCGGCCTACGATGATTTGGAGATTGCGTTCGAACCCAGCAACAAGTACAGCAACGGCGTTATCACAGACCAGTATGAGAAAATAGAAGATGGCAAACATATTCTGGTGTTGACCGTCAGCAACGGCCCGGAAAACGGGCAAGAATCGTCGGATAGCAATGAAAGCACCTACGTGCGTTTGGTGGACGATATCTCCGACGAAGCGTTTCACCAAATGGATGCCACGCTTCGCGATCGCATTCTCGAAGTGAACTTCGACAGCGACAAAGAGGTGGCGGATGAGATTTCGTTATACAAGGTTATTGTCCTTTATTCGGATACACAACAGCCGCGTAACGAGGTGTATTTTGTCTATTCTGTCCGTGCTCACAATCCTGTGCAAACCGGTGGATTTACGTGGTACGGTGGCTATAGCAACGTGCAAAACGTAAACGGAAAAACGGAATGGCAGCAAGACAGTTTCTTTGAAATCGAATTTACCGTTAAAGGCTTGGTTTTCGAGAGCGATGAAGATACCGGCGGCTACTGGTATTACGGCGCTTTCAACGGTACGGAATCGTTGTTCGAGTACAAGATTTTTGATATGCTCTATAACGGATATGTTGAGGACATTAAAGAATTCTATTGATATCCCATAAGGAGGTGGCAGAAGTGTTGCTGACGGTGTTCAAAAAAATGATGGCGGTAGCCGTTGCACTTTGTATGTTGTTTTTATGCGGATGTACCGGCGGCGGAGATAAAACCTCATCGACAAGAAGAGAACAAAAAACGAAAAAACAATCTGCCGAGAAACCGGCTGTGATATCGGAGGATGAATTCGGTCTTCCGCTGATTTCCGAAAATATGAACGAAGAAGACGTCGACGACTTGCTGAAACAAGCAGGCTTTAAGCCGGTGAGAATCGAGGCTTCGTCGGATACGGTTGAAAAGGGTAAGGTTATCAAAATCGAATGTGCCGATGCAACGCCGGTGAAAGGCTCGATAGTGTACGTGTACGTCAGTACGGGTAAATATGAGCAGCAAGCAATAATCGTGAGTGACGTTGTCGGAAACAAGAAGGAAGATGCGATTAAACAATTGCAAAATGCAGGCTTCAAAGTTGTAGAAGCGAATATCGAGGAGAAAAACAGCGAGAAAGACAAAGGCATCGTGTTGGAGCAGTCGCCGGTTGCCGGATCCTCGTTGATCCCCGGCTCGGAAATCACGCTTACGGTCAGTTCCGGCTATCGCGACGTACAAATCGTGTTGCCGCTTCCGGACGTCTCTTGCGCCGTGGATTTGAAAGTGTACGTTCAAGGAGTGTATCGTGCCGAATATTCCAACGGTTTGCAAGGTCTTCTCCCGTCCGTGGAAGGTATGAAGACGGTGACTATCAGCGAGCAGGAAGACGATGTGTTTGACGTAACGTTCCAAATCGCGGAATCCGGCGCAGATAATTTTAGCTTCTATTATCGCTATGAAGTGGATCCCAAAACGGGAAAAGTGACGTGCAAAGACCAAACCGCTTTTACCGAGTGAAACAGATATGACAGAAGTTTTGTCGTGTTGTCTCAATGATGACAAGGAGGTGGCAGGATGCCGCAACCACAAAAACCGAAGCGCAAACCTGCTCCGAAAATGGGCAAAAAGCCGCAAAACGCGATTTCCAAAGGTGCGGTGGCTTCCTGCCCTTACGCGAAAAAATGCGGCGGCTGCCAGCTGCAAAATATGGATTACGAGCGGCAACTGGCCTTTAAACAAAGTCGTGTGGTGTCGCTTTTAGGCCGCTACGCCCACGTTTTGCCCATCATCGGGATGGACGAGCCGTATCACTACCGCAATAAGGTGCAAGCGGCGTTTGGGCTGACACGCGGCGGCAAAGTGGTCTCCGGCGTGTACCAAGCGGCGAGCCACCGCATTGTCAACGTCGATTCCTGCCTTACGGAAGACACGGTCGCCGACACGATTATCACCGATATCCGCGAGATGCTGCCCGATTTCGGCATTGTGCCGTATAACGAGGACAGTCGCAAAGGCTTTCTGCGTCACGTGCTTGTCAAACGTGGGTTTGCGAGTGGACAGGTGATGGTGGTGCTGGTCGGCGCGACGGCGGTGTTTCCGCAAAAACGAAAATTCTGCGAAGCCCTTTTGAAAGCCCACCCCGAAATCACCACCGTGGTGTTTAACCAAAATGCCAAAGACACCAGTATGCTCTTAGGTGAGCGAGAGGAAGTGCTTTTCGGCGACGGCTATATCGAAGATACCTTGTGCGGATGCCGTTTTCGTATTTCCGCCAAGTCGTTTTATCAGATCAACCCCGTGCAGACGGAGAAACTCTACGGTACGGCGATGAAATTCGCCGCCCTAAAACCCACCGACACGGTGCTGGACGCCTACTGCGGCGTCGGCACGATCGGGCTTGTCGCCGCGAAGCAGGCAGGGCAGGTCATTGGTGT
>JAZLLJ010000088.1:0-2681 GCA_045598065.1 Acutalibacteraceae bacterium | reverse complement strand
CGTGCGCGACAAATCCTATGCGTAACCCATTTGGCGCAGATTGCCTCCAAAGGTCACGCGCATTTGCTGATTGAAAAATCGGTACAAAACGGCCGCACCTTTACAAACGTATTGCCGCTTTCCACCGAGGGAAGAGCACACGAACTCGCCCGTATCATCAGCGGCGAAGAAAACGAGTCGTCACTGCTTACGGCAAGAGAAATGCTTGCGGCAAACACCCTTTCTTAACTTAGCACATAACGCATGAAAAAAGACAGATTTTTTTGAAAAACCTTGCCGATTTTCCCTGCGTTTTGTATAATAATAGTGTTCATTTTATATTATAGGAGGAAACAACCATGATTTTCAAGAACGCTACCGTTTACGGTGCCGACTTTGAGCCGGCCAAACAAAATATCGCCGTCGAGGGCGAAAAGATTACCGCTGTCGGTAATGTGGGCGGCGAGGGGGAAGTGTTTGACCTCACCGGCCTGACCGTTATCCCCGGTATGATTGATATGCACATCCACGGCTGTGCCGGTTTTGACACCGGCGACGCGACTCCGGAAGCGCTGGAAGCGATGTCCGCACTGCTCGTCACCCGCGGTGTCACCTCGTTCTGCCCGACTTCGATGACGTTGGGCTTTGACGAACTGACCAAAATCTTCGCCAACGTTGTGGAGATGAAATCCAAAGTGTCCGGTGCGTACATTCAGGGCATCAACATGGAAGGCCCATACATCGCCATGTCCAAAAAAGGCGCCCAAAACGCCGACTACGTTCGCAACCCCGACAAAGAGGAGTTCAAAAAACTGTTTGACGGCTGCAACGGCGCGGTGAAAGTGGTGGATATCGCCCCCGAATGTGACGGTGCGGAAGCGTTCATCAAAGAAGTGCAGCCCTACTGTGCGGTGTCTATCGCGCATACTGCCGCCGACTATGACGAGGCGTGCAAAGCCTTTGAGTGGGGCGCGCGCCACGTGACACACCTCTACAATGCCCAAAGCGGACTTACCCACCGCAAACCCGGTGTGGTCGGCGCCGCCTTTGATATGGGCAGCAAAGTGGGCGCCCGCGCGGAACTCATTTGCGACGGTTTCCACATTCATCCTGCGGCGTTGCGCATTGCATTTAGCCAAATGGGCGAGGACGGCACCGTTATTGTCAGCGACTCCATGAAAGCCGCCGGCTGCGTGGACGGTGAATACGACCTCGGCGGTCAGCCGGTATTTGTGAGAAACGGCAAAGCCCTTCTCGAAGACGGCACCATCGCCGCTTCCACCTCCAACCTGCACGAGGAATTCAAAAACGTGGTGTCCTTCGGCATTCCGCTGAAACAAGCCATCAAATCCGTCACCATCAACCCGGCCAAAGCCATCCGCGTGGACGACGTTGCCGGTTCGATTGAAGTGGGCAAAAACGCCGACCTGCTCGTGATGGACGACGAGTGGAACATTAAACTGGTCGTGGTCAAAGGCGTTGTGAAAGTCAATAATCTGTAAGATTATCATAAAAACACAATTTGAAAGGACGAATGAACAATGGAATGCAACACTGAGAAAAAACAAGGCTGGATTTGGATTGCGGTAGAGATCGTCTCTGCGCTGGTCGCGGCGGCGACAGTTATCCTTCTGCTGAAAAAATTCCTCAAAAAAGATGAACTGGAAGATGTGGAGTGCATCTCCTACGACTTTGCGCCGGAAGAACTGGCGTTTGACGATGAATTTGTTCCTGAAGATTCCGATGCGGTTATCGACGGAATTGTGGAAGAAATCAAAGAAGAAGCCAAAGAGGAAGAATAATCGTTCACCCGTCAGCACGGTTTCGTGCCGGCGGGTGTTCTTCTGCAGATTTATGTAATTTAGGCGAGAGGAGCGGGGGACTGTGCGCAAAAACGAACTTTATACCGTGTCGATTGACAGCGTTACGTCCCTCGGCTCCGGTATCGCCCGTATCAAGGATACGGATTATCCCGACGGACTCGTCACGTTTGTGCCGCTGACCGCACCGGGAGACGAGATTTCCTGCCGCATCTTAAAAGTGGACAAGCGCCATGCCTTCGGGAAGATGGAAGCATTGCTCACCCCGTCATTCGCCCGTGTGGAAGAAACGGGATGTGCCGCTTTCGGAAAATGCGGCGGCTGTGCGTGGCGCCACGTACGGTATACGGAAGAACTGAAATTCAAAGAACAACACGTGTTCGACTGTCTGACAAGAATCGGCGAGGCAAACCCAGAATTTCTGCCGATTCTCGGTTGCGAAAGTCCCGATGGCTATCGCAACAAAGCGCAATATCCGATTGCCGCCGACAAAGAGGGGAAGCCCGTACTCGGCTACTATGCACCGCATAGTCACCGTGTCATTTCCGCAAAAACCTGCGCCTTAGAACCGCCGGTTTTCACCGAAATCAAGTGCGCGGTGCTTTCATGGATGAACAAAAACAGCATCGCGGCCTATAATGAGGAGACAAAACGCGGTCTTATCCGCCATCTCTATATTCGTGCCGCAGAACAAACGGGGGAAATCATGGTGTGCCTCGTCGCCACCTCCGGAAAACTCCCTGCTGCATCGGCACTCATCGAATCACTCCGCGCCATTTCCGGCGTTTGCTCGATTTTAGTAAACGTCAATCAAAGAGACACCAACGTCATCCTCGGCGACCGCGAATTTACGCTGTGGGGACGTGACTATATTACCGATAT
>JAZLLJ010000087.1:0-7497 GCA_045598065.1 Acutalibacteraceae bacterium | reverse complement strand
TTCGCCGAAAAGCTTGAAGTTGGCGCCGTATTTTTCGCTCAATATTTTCTGCACTTCCGGAGTCTTGATGAAATCTCTCAACAGATAGTTGTCATTCAGCAATTTCTCCTTAAATTGATCGCGTACGCTTTTAAGCACGTTGTCTTTCGTAAGCGGACCGTGGGCGCTTTGATGGGTAAGTTCGCTCCACTCCGCCACCAAGTTTTCGAAGTTCGCATCCAAATACAGATCCACGGCGGTTTCTCTCTCATACTGCTCCACTACTGTGGGTTTTGCTATGTTGAGACCGGCTTTCATGCAAGTATAGTACTTGGTGATTTCATACTCTTTTGTCTGGTCTTCGTATTTCGTGAAATCGTCCAGCTTGCTGACGTTCTTATGCCACCACTCGCGCACGCCCGAGAAGAAACCGGACGGTTTTTTCGGCGGCTGTACGCCTTCAACGTAGCGAACGAGTTTTTCCGGCGTGGCAGGCGTGGCTTCACCGCGAAGATAGACTTGACCATCCACATTCACGGTGCCTTTTTCGTGTTTGGCGCCGTCCTGTGTGGTGTAGCTCAAATCTTGATAGAGTCCCAGCTCTTTCAACTGGTTGGTAATGGCGTTGCTTCTGATAGAATTCAGCGCTCGGACGCTCTCCGCCAGACCATCAACCAACTCTTTCGGGGAACGCGAACCGATTTGCTCCAAATAGACGCGGTCCGCACGCTCCGCGTTCTCCTTTAATTTCTCGCTCAATTGCTCCTCGGTCAGTCCACTCTGTTTTCCCACATAAACGGAGTTGCCGCCCGCAACAAGCGGATAATAGGTGGTTTTGTTTTCCTCCGCTCTGGGATCGTAATCAACCACAAAGAACTCGGAAGCGAAGACTTGTTGCTCATCGTAGTCGCGAGAGTTGTATACCTTATTCAGCATCGCTGTCACTTCATCTTTGGTGGCGGCTTTGCCGTCCGGATGGTAGAGCATCCCGCGGTCAATGGCGCTTTCAAGCCAGTCTTTCATATTTTCGGGCGTATTGTTTTCGTTATCAAACAAATGCTCCATAACATAGCGGTTCCCGTCGCGGTATGAGAGCATTTCCTCCTCGCTCATTTCGGCAAACGATTTGTTATTGTAGCCGGTCGGCCCAAATCCTGCGACTTTTTCTTGTTGTTGCGCTCCTTGCACCGGAGCGTGGACTTCTTGTACCGGAGCGTTAGCTCCTTGCACCGGAGCGTTAGCTTCTTGCACCGGAGCGACGGATGCCGGCACCGGAATATCGATTTCGCCCTTATACAACTGATCCAATTCCGCGGCACTCAAGGGTTTTTCGATGTTTACGACAATTTTCCCATTGGCCACAATAAGCGGATGGAAGCCGGACGCTTGTGTTTTCGGGTTGTAATTGGCCAAAACGAGGTCGGAAAGGAAGGGGGCATCGGTGGCGTCCTCTATCATTTTTTCAATCTCGGAGTCCACCGCGTCAGTCTCCACAGCGGTGCCGTCCCGATAAAAGAGGATTCCGCGGTTGGCGGCATCATTCAGCCAAAGAGACAAATCGCCCACGGTTTCGCTGTCTTCCAAACCTCTCAAAACAGTTTCGTTTCGATTGGAAAACTGCCGCTTTTCTTCAAGATCCATATCGTCAAAGGTCTTGTTGGTTATTCTACCGTTCTTATTTTCAACCCTATCCGGACGATCAAAGCTAAACGATTTTGCGCCGTTTTCCTCAACCGCGACGGCATTTTCTGTTGCCGGAACAACGGGCTCTTCCACCGGCGCGTTTTCCTCAACTGCGACGGCATTTTCTGCTGCCAGAGCAACGGGTTCTTTCTCCGGAACGTCGACTTCTTCTACCGCTTCCTGGAAAGCAACGCGTCCTGCCGCATTCTGGGCGATTCTCGCTTCCTGACGAGCGATTTTTTGCTCATAGAGATGTTTCTCTTTATAGATTTCCTCCACTTCCAAGGGATGGTCCTTGTCCATATAAACGGAGTTGTCATCGGCGGAAATTCTACGATCGGTAATATCCTCCGTCACCGGGTTGTACTCTACCACGATGAAGTCGGTAAGGGTGTTGGCCGCTCTGTCCGAATTCGGCTCGTAGGAGATTCTTTCAAGCGTGGCTTCCAGGGTTTGTTCGGTCACCATGTTGCCGGTCGGATAGAAGAGCATTCCGTGCTTGCAGGCATTCAAAAGAATTTCGTGGAATTCGGCATCGTTCGTGCCGTGCGGTTTCGCCAAATCGTCTATAATAGCGGCAACGTCTTTGTTGTAGGCATCCTGTTCCGCACGTGTCATAGCGGTAAATTCTTTACCGTTGAAACCGGTCGGAGCGTAGTCCACGTCAAAAGAATCATCTTTCTCTTGCTGAATGTTGTCTTCCTCAAACAGATTGTGGCTGTTTTCGTCCTGCGGCATTCCGGGCCGTCCAAACGGGTCAACGTCCGTTGCAAACGGATCGTCCCCAAACGAAACGTCGCGTTGTTCTTGCGGCGCTTCGGCTTCTTTGTATTTTTGGTCCAATTCTTCCTCGGTCAAGGGGTTTTTATAATTCACGACAATATCGCCATTCGATACGATGACCGGATGGTAGTCGAATCGTTGTTTATCGGAATGCGGGTCATAACTTACCAAAACGAGGTCGGAAAGGAAGACGCCGGAGGTGATGTTCTCGTGCCCCTCCATAAGCTTTTCGTATTCGTTGTCTATTTCGACCGGGGCCACGGCTCTGCCGTCCCGGTAAAAGAGAATACCGTTTTCGGCGGCGTCATTAAGCCAAAATTTCATATCTTTCGCGCTGCTGTCTTCGTCCAAGCCTCTCAAAATGTTTTGGTTTTGAAAGTAGTATTTGGACTTGTCTTCAAAGTTCATCGTTGCGTAGCTTTCGCCTCGCGTGCTAAGTGGTTTAAATCCCATATGTATCTCTCCTTGTTGAATAGTTTTCCATCGTTGGGTACTACCCTAAATACTCCGCCGCACAAGAAAAGGTTACAAAAAATCGGCGAAGGAAAATCCTTATCCTTTAATTTACCACATTATTTAAGAAAATGCAACAAAAACCGAGGAATTAAAAAAACACCGCGCATTTTCTTCAATTTTTCTTGAATATGTAACCATTTTGTGGTAGGATGGGTGTATAGTGTGAGTGCGCCTGCGAGCCACGATTATAAATGAAACAAGGAGAAATGTACCATGTCATTTCAAAAAGCAAGCAATGTAACCTATTTTGCTGCCATTATGGATATCATCGGCGGTCCGCGCGAGTTCAACAGCTATAACGTCTATGTGGAAGATTTCGAATTATTCCCCAAACAGACGTACCACTACGCGTTTACCGACGACACCGTTTTGACCATGGCGGTTGCCCGTACGTTGAGAGAAGCCCGCGGAAAAAACGACGAGGAGTTTCTTCGCAACGCCGTTTTGAACATTAAATCGTTCGCCAAACAGTATCCCAACGGTTTGTTCTCGGGCGGATACGGAACCAATTTCGGCAAATGGGCCGTCACCCCGGGAACGGACGTCATTAAAACCAAACAGCCGAGTTACGGCAACGGTTCCGCTATGCGCGTTTCTTCGGTTGGTTGGGCGTATGACAGTTTGGAAAAAACGCTCCAAGTCGCCAAATTGACGGCGGTTACCAGCCACGCCCACGAAGAGGGTGTCAAAGGCGCGCAGGCGATTGCCTCCGCGGTGTATTTGGCGCGCGCCGGTGTGGGCAAAGAGGACATCAAGTCGTATATCGAAGGCAAATTCGGCTATGATTTGAACCGATCGCTGGATGATATCCGTCGTTACAACAAAGAAGACTTGCGCCAACAGTCGGAGTTTTGTCAGGTCACCGTACCGATGGCGCTTTGCGCGTTCTTGAATGGTGAAAGTTTCGAGGATTGCGGCCGTAAAGCGGTCAGCATCGGCGGCGACAGCGACACCATCGGCGCCATGGTGGGCAGTATCGCGGGCGCTTTCTACGGTATGCCGAAATGGTTGGAGCAAGAGTGCGACCGCCGCATGAACTTCCATATGCGTCGTGAGGCGAAAGCGTTCCAAGACCATATCAACTCCATCGACAACACGCCGAATAAGGAAGAAATCGAAATCGCCTTGGCGAACGCCCGTGTGGAACAGCACGCCCTTCGTCAATACAGAGAGAAAAGCCAAACTCTGCCCAGAAACGACGAAAAATACATCGAGTTGTTGGCGGAAAGAGAAAGTGTCCGGTTGTTCTATGAAGAGGTCAACAAAGCGCGCAAAAACCAGGATTTGCAGACTGCTTCCGCGCTCAAAGAGAATAAAGCGGACGTTTTGGAAAAAATCAAAGAATACGTTAAAAATTCCGCGGACTTCAAGAAAAAGTGCGCCAAAATGGACAAATGGCCCGGAAAAACGGAGCGCATTCCGGACTGTGACTGGAAAAAACGGAACGACTACAACCCGTATGCCAAGCCGCCGCAACCGCAGCGTTACGTGGACGTGGACCGCTTAAACCAAAAGCTGATTCCGGTCAATATGGTGAAAAACACCAAAGACTTCCAAAAACTGATGGCGCCGATGACCGAAGAAGCCATCCAAAATATGGCGAAGAAAGAGCATTTGATTTATAAGGTGGACACCCTCGCCAGGAAAGATTCCGCTATGAACGGCGCCGAAGCAAAGGATGAGGCGTTCTATCAAGATATTATCGACAAGTTGATCACCGCCGACGGCGAAATCGGCAAACGCTTCCCGGCCGGCAAAAACGAACTTTTGGACGAAATTCTGAAAGATTTGCAGACGATGAAGAAAGAGGCGGAGCTCGCCAAAAATATTCCGGGCAAGGTCGGCGAGGAAGTTGCGGACACCAAAGAAGCCACCTCGAAATTGGGAACGTATGACCCGCTGAAACTCGGCGAAAAAGCCTTGCAGAAAATGCAAGAACTGTCCGAAGCGTTGATGCGGAAAGCCATCAAAATGGACGATATGTCCGCGGGATATGAGACGCTGACGAAACAGTTGGCCTCTATCGAAAAACTTTCCAACGCCGTGGAAGCGTGGTGCTCGGCATCCGAAAAACGGCTGATTGCCGAGAAAGAACAGGCTGCCGCGCCGAAAGTGCCGGATACCATGGACGATATGAAACGCCGGTACGAGGCGCAGGAAAGAGAATATAGCGGGTATATGACGGATGGTATGAAGGGACGGAATTTCTACTCGGTGTCTGCGGTTGCCACGATTTTGGGCAAGGAGACGGAAGCTCTGTTCCGCGAGGATGCCCAGTTTACGCTGCTTGAAACTGCCGCACGCCAATTGGCGGATAGGGATCCGAACGCGGCGATGAAAACCTTGGAAAAACTGTTTGAAGAAACGAACGAAAAACTGATGAACGCGGATGAGCCGGCCGCGAACGCTTCCCAAAAAGAAAAAGACGAGTACGCGTTGATGCAAAAACAGGTGTCGTACGTCAATCATCTGATGAGCATGGTGGACGACGTGTTGAAAGCTCCTTCGGACGGGTCCATCCTCGCGCAGGCGAACAAAGCGAGCGAGGAAAACCGCGCCGTGTCCAAAGGAAAGCTTGCCGACGTCAGCGCGGGTACGAAACGGTACACCAAGTTGTCCGGTCTGTCCCAACAATTGACCAGCCAAGCGGAGGCGGTCGGCGACACAATGAGAGGTATCGACAACAAGAATGGCGCGGAATATGACCTTGCGGAACGTGCGCAGGGTGCTTTGCTGAAAATGCGCGACCTTGTCGTTGACGTTACCGCCAGCGGAAAAGACCAGAAACTTAATCAACTGAAAGAGGCGGCGAATACCGAATTGGCCACCATCATTCTGCATCAGACCGTGCGGACGAGTATTGTGGCCGCGGCCGCCGGCGCGAAAAACACCACGTCGCCGATATTGGATGAGCTGAACAAAAAAGGCGCGGCGGCGATGATTAACGAGCTGAAAGAAACGCCGGTGTTCAAGCGGTTTGAGGAGAGTATGACTCTCGATAAATTGGCTGAGTTTATGCGTCGCTCGCCGGCGTTGATGAACGCGTACGTGGACTTTACGGCGCGGGACGCTCTTAGACGTGCGGATGAAGAAGCGCAAGCGGTGGCGGCAGAGAATGCAAGAGCCGCGGCAGAAAACGCAAGAGCTGCGGCAGAAAACGCAAAGGCTGCGGCAGAAAAACCGGCGCAGAAAGTGAACGAACAAGCGGCAAGCGAAGAAGATGATTTCGAGGATGAATCCCTCGATGGTAGCTTCGTGGATGATTTATACTTCTGAGTTAAACTCCATAAAACCCGCAAATGCAAAAAACCGCAGGGGGAAATCCCTGCGGTTTTTCCTTTACATTTTATTTCCTTTGTGGTATACTAACACTACAAAACTTGTTTTGCAGAAAAAAGAAAAGGAGAAATGCAGTATGACAAAACGAATTTTGGCAATTATCTTATCGGTAACGATGATCGTTACCTTCCTGCCGGTCTTTGCGATAGCAACGTCGGCAGAGGACACGACCGCCACTTTCGATCCGAAAGATCATTGGACGGAATCAGGCTATATCACCGGTTCCAAATCTTTCGGAAACAATAGTGAGGTTACTGTGGCGTTCTCTGGCCAATCCGTTTATAACGGTTATGGGCAGATCACGATCGACTCAGCAAATTACAGCACGGCGGCCATTACCGTTAGTGCTCCTGCCGGATCGGTTATCAGCAAGATTGTTTTTAATTACAAGTTTGCCGGCGGAACAGGTGTGTTTACAAGCGCGAGCGGTACTATGTCCGAAACCGTTACGGATCCCGAATATTCGTATCTTGGAAGTAACGAATGGACGGGAAGTGCGAACAGCGTTACCTTTACGCCAACCGCCGCAATGGCGTATTCGTCGTTTGTAGTTACATATGGTGCGGCGGCGGAGAATGTGGAGGTCACGGCAGTAGAGTATACCTATGATGAAGCATACTACGACCTCTATCTGTATTCAGAGGATACAACCTACCTTTTCGAGTTGAAAGAAGATTTGGTTTACGGCAAGACCTATACGTATGCGGATATGGAGCCACTCTGGACCTGTACGCTCAATAAGACTGGCTATGCGGAAATCTACGCCACCGACGCAACGCTGACGGTCACAAAGGATGAAACGGATCTTGTTCACATCGTGGGCACGATGACGCTGAACGGCGTTACGTATACGATTACCTACGATGAGCAGGCGTTCACTCCGAGCGGCACGGAGTACACGATCGAAGGCACCATCGGCGACAACTCCGGATATAAGTCCGCGTTTGGCTTCTATGTGTATATCGCAACCACCACCTTTAACGACAAAACCTACACCTTCCAACTTGCGTTGGATTCGGAAAACGGCATCGGAACATTCGGCAGCGACAAAGTGAAGCTGAACTATTGCTTGCTTTACGATGACCTCACTACGATTGAATTTTGCAAGACCGCTTCCGATTTCGTCGCAACGCAGGATGATGCCGGTAACATCTCTGTGGCGGGGAGCCTCTATGTGGCCAATGGCGATAAGTATAT
>JAZLLJ010000086.1:0-19089 GCA_045598065.1 Acutalibacteraceae bacterium | reverse complement strand
TTCAGCTCCACCGTGTTGACGTTCAGCTCTTCCGCGATAACGGTGCGGAACAGTTCCGGCAAATCGCCGTCGGCGGACACCACCATTTTGGACAGCGGCTGACGGTTTTTGAGGTTGGCACCGTTACGGGCGGCACGGCCGTGCACCACGACGTCGAGCACGCGCTGCATATTGGCTTCGAGTTCCGTGTCAATCGCGGCTTCGTCCGCCACCGGATAGGTGCAAAGATGGATGCTTTCCGGCGCGGTTTTGTCGAGACCGCGCACGAGGTTTTGATAGATATCCTCGCTCATGAACGGGATCATCGGTGCCGCCAGTTTGCTGACGGTGACAAGCGCATCATAGAGCGTTGTATAGGCATTGATTTTATCCTGCGGCATACCGGACACCCAGTAACGCTCGCGGCAACGGCGGACGTACCAGTTGGAGAGGTCGTCCACAAAGTTTTGCAGCGCTCTGGCGGCTTCGGGGATGCAGTACGTGCCGAGATAGCCGTCCACCTCTTTAATGAGGGTGTTTAAGCGAGAATTGAGCCATTTGTCCATCACCGACAAGGTGGCTTTGTCCGCTTTTTGTTTGGTGGGATCAAAGTTGTCGATGTTGGCATACAGCGTGTAGAACGCATAAGTGTTCCACAGCGTGCCGAGAAATTTGCGTTGGCCTTCCACCACGGCTTTGTCGTGGAAGCGGTTCGGTAACCACGGCGCGGAGTTGATATAGAAATACCAACGAATGGCATCCGCACCGTATTTTTGCAGCGCATCGAACGGATCGACCGCGTTGCCTTTGGATTTGGACATTTTCTGGCCGTTTTCGTCCTGCACAAGACCGAGGACGATCACGTTTTTATACGGTGCTTTGTTGAACAGAAGCGTCGAAATGGCAAGCAACGAATAGAACCAGCCGCGCGTTTGGTCCACGGCTTCGGAGATGAAGTCCGCCGGGAACTGTGCCTCGAACAAATCCTTGTTCTCGAACGGATAGTGGTGTTGCGCGAACGGCATCGAGCCGGAGTCAAACCAGCAGTCGATGACCTCCGGCACGCGTTTCATTTCTTTGCCGCAATGCGGACACTTAATCGTCACGGCATCAATGTAAGGACGGTGCAATTCGACATCGTCCGGGCAGTTCGAGGACATGGATTTGAGTTCTTCGATACTGCCGATGGCGTGACGGTGGCCGCATTCGCACTCCCAAATGTTGAGCGGCGTGCCCCAATAGCGGTTGCGGCTGATGCCCCAATCCTGCACGTTTTCGAGCCAGTCACCAAAGCGGCCTTTACCGATGGATTCGGGAATCCAGTTGACGGTGTTGTTGTTTTTGATAAGGTCGTCTTTCACGTCGGTCATACGGATAAACCACGAATCACGCGCGTAGTAGATGAGCGGCGTGTCGCAACGCCAGCAGTGCGGATAGCTGTGTTCGAACGTGGGCGCAGAGAACAGCAGACCGCGTTTTTCGAGGTCAATCAGCACCTCTTTGTCCGCTTTTTTGCAGAACATGCCTGCCCACGGGGTTTCTTTGGTCATCTCGCCCTTGCCGTCCACGAGTTGCACGAACGGCAGGTCATAGTTTTTACCCACAATCGAGTCGTCTTCACCGAATGCCGGCGCAATATGGACAACACCGGTACCGTCGGTCAGCGTGACGTAGGTGTCGCAGGTGACGTAGTAGCATTTTTTGTTCGGGTTGACGAAATTGAACAGCGGCTCATACTCTTTGTATTCAAGGTCTTTGCCTTTGTATGATTCGAGGATTTCCGCGCCCTCGCCGAGAACGGTTTCGACCAGCGCTTCCGCCATATAGTAGGTGTATTCGTCCTTTTTCACCTTAACGTAGGTTTCGTCGGGGTTCACGCAAAGCGCGACGTTGGACGGGAGCGTCCACGGCGTGGTCGTCCACGCGAGGAAGTAGGCATCCTCCCCTTTGACCTTAAAGCGGACAACGGCGGAGCGCTCTTTAACGTCTTTATAGCCCTGCGCCACTTCGTGGGAAGAAAGCGGAGTACCGCAGCGCGGGCAATACGGCACGATTTTATAGCCTTTGTACAGCAGGCCTTTGTCCCAAATCTGTTTCAGCGCCCACCACTCGGACTCGATAAAGTTGTTGTCGTAGGTGATGTACGGGTTATCCATATCCGCCCAGAAACCGACGGTCGAGGAGAAATCTTCCCACATCCCCTTGTATTTCCACACGCTCTCTTTGCACTTTTCGATAAACGGTTCCAAACCGTATTCTTCGATTTGCTCTTTGCCGTCGAGACCGAGCAGTTTTTCCACTTCCAGTTCGACCGGCAGACCGTGGGTGTCCCAACCGGCTTTACGCGGCACTTCGTAGCCTTTCATGGTGCGATAGCGCGGAATCATATCCTTGATAACGCGCGTCAGAACGTGGCCGATGTGCGGTTTGCCGTTGGCGGTCGGCGGACCGTCAAAAAAGACGTAAGGGCTTTCCCCTTTACGCTCTTCGATGCTCTTTTGGAAAATATCATTCTCTTTCCAAAACGCCTCGATTTTCTTTTCGCGCTCCACGAAGTTCATATCCGTGGATACTTTGTCGTACAATGCCATAATAAAATCCTCCGTTTCTCTCGGTTGATAGTGTAAGCGTGTATTGATTGCCGCTCAGCGGCGATATAACTGTGTAAGGGACAACAACTTTACAGCAATTTCCGTGGAGAAATCGCCCGACCGCGCTCGCCAGCACCAGTTTCCTTCGGTGGTGCCGGGCGTATTGATGCGCGCCTCGCTCCCCTTTTTGAGCCAGTCTTGTGCTTGGGAGATGACGGTATCCGCTTTGGATGCCAAAAGCGCTTTCAGCATCCCGTCAGGGGCTTCTTCGTGGGAGTGTATGCCTAAATAAGCGGCGGCGAAGTCCCATTCGTCCGGTCGCGCCGTTTGCGCCCACCCCAAAATGGTATCGTTGTCGTGCGTGCCGGTGTAGGCGATGCAGTTTTCAATGAAATTATGGGGCAAATAACTGCTGTCTCCGTAAACGTCCGCAAATGCGAACTGCATTACGCGCATACCGGGATAACCGCTCGCGTTAAGAAGTTCGTAGACGGCAGGCGTTAAAAAGCCCAAATCTTCCGCGATAAGCGGCAGAGCGCCCAACTCGTTTTCGAGGGTGCGGAACAACTCCATTCCCGGCCCTTTGCGCCACACGCCGATTTTGGCGTTTTCCGCTTCGGCAGGAATGCAGTAATAGGACTCGAATCCGCGAAAATGGTCAATGCGCACTCTGTCATACAGCATACAGGCGTGGCGCACACGGGCTTTCCACCAAGCGTAATCGGTGTCGCGCAGTGCCGCCCAATGGTAAACGGGGTTTCCCCATTTTTGGCCGTCTTCCGAAAACGCATCCGGCGGACAACCGGACACTTCAGTGGGTTTTCCCTCGGCATTCAGCGCAAACAGTTCGCGGTGACTCCACACGTCGGCGGAATCCATCGCCACGTAAATGGGCAAGTCGCCCAAAATATCGATTCCCATGGCGTTGGCACGGGCTTTGAGCGCTCGCCATTGCCGGAAAAAGAGATATTGCAACATTTTGTAGTAGTCGAGTGCCTCTTTGTTTGCCGCGGCAAACGAGGCAAGCGCCGTTTCATCGCGGTCGCGGTAAACGGGTTCCCACAATTGCCACTCCGCGCCGCTATGGGCATCTTTGAGGGCGCAAAACAGCGCGTAATCCGAAAGCCAGCCGCTCTCTGCTTCACAGAAGGCCTCGTAATCCGCCGGAATTGACGCAAAAAAGCGATTGAAGGCGGTTTTGAATAAGAGAGGTCGGTACGCTCTGACACGGTCATAATCGACCGTATCGGGGCTGTCGTTCCACGAAAAGGCGGCACACTCGCTTTCGGTCAACAACCCGTCTTTTACAAGCAAATCGAGGTCGATAAGAAGCGGGTTGCCCGCAAAGGTGGAATCGGACTGGTACGGTGAGTTGCCGAAACCGGTCGGGCCGAGCGGTAAAATCTGCCAAATGCTCTGTCCGGCGGCGGCTAAAAAGTCCACAAACGCATAAGCAGATTCGCCGAATGTTCCGATGCCGTAAGGCGACGGTAACGAGAAAATCGGCAACAACATTCCGCTTTTACGCATGTCTCTCTCCCCTTTTTACTCTTCGCGCAACTCCACACGGCGGATTTTGCCGCTGATGGTTTTCGGGAGTTCGTCACGGAAATCCACGATGCGCGGATATTTGTACGGTGCGGTGTGTTTTTTCACGTAAGTTTGAATCTCTTTTTTGAGTTCTTCGCTCGGCAGACGGTCTTTGGTCAGCACAATGGTCGCCTTGACCACCTGACCGCGAATCTCGTCCGGTGCGGCGGTGACGGCACATTCGAGCACGTACGGCAGCTGCATCAGCACGCTTTCGATTTCAAACGGCCCGATACGGTAGCCGGAGGATTTGATTAAATCGTCCACGCGGCCGACGTAGAAGAAGAACCCGTCTTGGTCACGCCACGCGGTGTCGCCGGTGTGATAACAGCCGTCGTGCCACACCGCTTTGGTGTTCGTTTCGTCGTTATAGTAGCCGGCAAACAGGCCGCAGGGCGCGCCGCTGTCGGTACGCACCACGATTTCGCCCACTTCGCCCACTTTGGCAGGTGTGCCGTCGGGCAGCAGGATATCCACGTTATACAGCGGACTGGGTTTGCCCATCGAGCCGGATTTAATCGATTGTCCCACAAAGTTGCCGACAGTCAGCGTGGTTTCGGTTTGACCAAAGCCTTCCATCAGCGGCACGCCGGTGCCTTTTAAGAACTGGTTGAACACTTCGGGGTTGAGCGCTTCGCCGGCGACCGTGGCGTATTTAATCGACGTTAAGTCGTAGGCCTGCAAATTCTCTTTAATGAAGAAGCGGTAAATGGTCGGCGGGGCGCAGAATGTTGTGATATTGTATTTTGAAAGCATTGGGAGCACGTCGGACGCATCGAACTTCGCAAAGTCGTAGGTAAACACGCCGGCTTCACACAGCCATTGCCCATACAGTTTGCCCCAAAGTGCCTTGCCCCAACCGGTGTCTGCCACCGTAAAGTGCAGGCCGTTCGGATCGACGTTGTGCCAGTATTTGGCGGTGATAAAGTGGCCGAGCGGATAGAGGTGGTTGTGCATGGCGATTTTCGGATAGCCGGTGGTGCCGGAGGTGAAGAACATCAAAAGCGGATCTTTGCCGCCGCACGCATCTTCTGTCCGTGGAAAATCCGCAGAAAAGGTGGGCATTTCTTTGTCAAAATCGTGCCATCCGTCGCGGCTTTTGTTGGTGATTACTTTTACGCGCAGTGTCTTGCTCGTCTTCGCCGCCAAATCCACCTGCTCCGATACGGCGCTGTCGCCGCTGCACACGATAGCGGACACGCCTGCCGCATCAAAGCGGTAGGTAAAGTCGTGCTCGGTCAAAAGATCGGTCGCGGGGATGACGATGGCGCCCAGTTTATGCAGCGCCAACATGGAGAACCAGAATTGGTAGTTGCGGCGAAGCACCAGCATCACGCGGTCGCCTTTTTTGATGCCGAGCGAGCGGAAATAGTTGGCGGTTCTTGCCGACTGTTCGCTCATATCTTTGAACGTGAACGTGCGAGCGGTTTTGTCCGCCGACACGTGAAGCATCGCGGTTTTTTGCGGACATTTTTTCGCCAGTTCATCCACCACGTCAAAGGCAAAGTTGAAATGCTCCACGTCTTTGAACGCAATGGACGTCAAATGTCCGTTTTCCACTTTTTCGTCGATAAACCGTTCGTAAATCGGGTTTTTAAGATTGGCCTTTTCCACGTTGGTCACTGACGGCATCGACACTGCTTTTTCGTATTGGCCCACGTCGTCGCTGTTGGGGCTCATCACGACCGCATAGATGGCCGCGTCTTCCCCGTTCATCGCCACCAAATCGTGCGGCGTGGAACTATCGTAATAAATGCTGTCACCTTCGTGGAGCAGTTCATGGTGTTCGCCGATTTGGATTTTCACCGTGCCTTTTACGACGACGTCGAACTCCTGCCCTTTGTGGACGCACAGGTGTGCCGGCGCCATCAGTGCTTCGGCGGAGTACGGAATCTCCACGTAAAACGGCTCGGCGATTTTGTGTTTGAACATCGGCGCCAAGTGGTGATAGGTGTAGCCCTCCATACGGGTAAAATGCAGTCCGCCGCCTTTACGGGTGACGGTGTAGTTTGTTAAAATAGGGCTGTTGCCCTCCATGATATCAGTAATTTCAATGCCGCAAACGTTCGCAAATTTATACACGAACGTAAAGCCGAAGTCGGTCTCGCCTGCTTCGATTTGGCGATATTCCTCAACGGAAACACCGGTGCGTTCCGCCATATCGTCTACGGCGATGCCCACGTCTTCGCGCACGGTACGAATTCGCTGAGCCACCTCTTTCAGTTTTTCGGCAACCACAAACGGTTCTGTGGACATAGAAACGACCTCCCTCTGAAATCAAAATAAAAAAAGTTCCGTCCCAAAGTTTCCTTTGAGACGGAACGAAATTCCGCGGTACCACTCAAATTGCGCCAAACGGCGCCACTCAACAGGCTCCAACAAGCCCTTTGCCTTCACGCGGCAAGTACGGAAGCCGTCTACTGGTGGGGTTTCCACGTTCGGGACTTCGGCTCGGAAGGGATCGTTAAAACGCGCTGTTATCGGCTTGCAGCAACCGCCGACTCTCTGAAAACGCGGACGTGTTAACCGTCTTCGTCATCGCCTTTATATAGGTATTTAATTCGTGACAAGTGAAGAATAGCACTTTCCGCTTGGTTTGTCAACGGTTTTTTACGATTTTTTTCGATTCCGGCGGACGTTTTCACGCCAGAATTCCAAGAATTCGTTGAACGGAAGAGCTTTGCTGTAAAGATATCCTTGATAAATTTCGCAACCCAGTTCGCTCAAACGGGCTTTTTGTTCTTCCGTTTCCACATATTCCGCGATGATCTGGAATTCCAGTTTATCCGCCAAGCGGCACACCGCTTGCACGATGTCGGCGGAACGCTCGTTGGAAAGAAGGTCTTTCACGAGGTTGCCGTCCAGTTTTACGAAGTTGAACTTGTTTTTCTGCATGGTGGTCATCGAGCTGTGCCCCATACCGAAATCGTCCATAATCAAATCCACGCCGATTTGTTTTAGGTCTTGCATCGAGGTTTCCACAAACGGCATAGCGACCAGCGCATCTTGTTCCGTGACTTCGAGCGCCAGCGAGCAAGTGCCGAAGTCGTGGGCGTCGATGCGGTCTTTAATCTTCATAGAGAAGTTTTCGTCCTCCAACTGCATCGGCAGAATGTTGACCGACAGTTTGAAGTTTTGGCATCCCTCGGCCGCCAGCGTTTCCAAGTCTGCGCAGGCGCGGTCGATGAGGCGCAACGTCAGCTGGTTGACGAAACCATCCTCTTTCGCCAAATGGATGGCAAGCGGCGGATAAATAAATCCGCAAGTGGGATGATTAAAGCGGAACAGACCTTCTGCACCGATGATTTCGTCGTTGGTATTGACTTGCGGCTGATAATACAGTGTCACTTCGTCTCGCTCGATAGCATCATACATATCCGAAAGCAGACGCTTGGCAGCGCGGTTAATTTCTTTGTCGCCTTTAAGCAACTCCGGAACAGCGCCGACGCGCTCCCCTTCTTTGACCATATCGGTCAACTCTTTTACACGGGATTGCAAGAGATAATGACGCGGTTTTCCGAGCAAGCGCACAAAAGGAATGTAGATTACGGTACCGAGTGCCAAGTTGAAAATCTGTAACGCCGCGCCTTGCCACGAGCCGGTGGCAAGGTAGCCGGAAAATCCGATGGGCATCATAGCGTTGACCTCGGTGGCAACCGCCGGCACAAATCCCACAATGGTGAAGAACGTGGAAACCACAAACAGCACCAACGGCACACAGATGAACGGAATCAGCAAAATCGGGCTGAAAAACACGGGCGCGGCAAACAACGCCGTTTGGCCGAAGTTGAAGAATGTCGGCGCAAGCAACGTTTCTCCCTGACGGCGCGTGTGACGTTCTTTGGAGGCGAAAAGCATAGCCAATACAAGGCACAAAGCGCCGCCGCATCCGCCCACTTCCACGAATACGTTGAAAAACGTATGGGTAAATTCACCGTCTTGCGCGGCAATATCCAACACGTTGACACCGCTTTCGTTCATATCGAACACGCGGTTGCGGACGTCCGCCATTACTTCATCGGCAGGAATACCTAAATACCACAAAATATCAGACAAGAACACGAACAGGAGCGCGTTGCCGTAAGAAGAGGTCGTCCCTTTCGGGAAGATGCCGCTTATGAACAGTTTTACCGCATTCAGGAACGTTCCGCTATCTCCGAACAACGCGGTCAGGCCGATACGGATACCGGCGATAAACGCCAAGAACAAGCCGATTGCCAACCACATTCCGAAAGAACTGTGGAACCGTTTGTCACCGGTGATGGAGGACGGTGCAAGAGAAAAACGGTCGCTCCACCGGATGACGTAGTACAGCCCCGTGCAGATAAGAAGCGAAATCACCACCGCCGCCAACGCGTACAACGGTTGGAACATTTCGGCGGAGATGCCTTCTTTTCCGGGGAACAAAAGCAACATATAGGCAGGCATTACGGTGAGCAAATACACGCCGTATCGCTCGTGATCCATAACGTTGCGGAACGAGATGGCTATGGTGATTGCCAGGATAAACGAAAAGCTACCGAAGGTATAGGAATAGACCAAATGGAACACGTCGTAAAGCGTGCCGCCCCATAACGAGGTGATAAAATCGGTGTAGGCGGCAACGGGAAAATCGCACACAATCTTGGCAAGCGCCCCGATAATCAAAAACGGCGATGCCAAGGTCAGCGCATTCTGTATAATCCGGGCGAGCCGGTTGTTATCCAGTTTTTCAAGCAGTTTCATCCACATAACAAGCCTCCTTAAAAAGCAGACTTATTCCGCGTCCGAAGACGGCTCTTCGGACACAGAAGCGGTGTTGTTTTCGGAGATTTCGGGGACGGAACTGACAGCAAACGAAGACTCTACCTGTTCTTCCAAGGCGGAATCGTCGAGTTGTTTTTCCATGGCATGGAGTTTATCAAGCGCCTTGCCGGTGCGTTTGTCTTCGTACATCATTTTGTCGATGCGGCGGAGGAACGCTTTCATATTGCGATAGTCGTCCGGCTCGGTCTCGGCATAACCGAGTGCCACACGGATGTTCGGCGTGTGGTCTTTGTTATAGTCTTCCAGTTCAGCTTTGAATTCGGCGATATGTTGCTCCATTTGTTCGGAAGACATACCGCGAATGAACGCCACGAATTCGTCGCCGCCCACACGGAAGCAGGAACCGTTTTTGCCGAAAATCTTAAACAGAATATCCCCCACTTCCACAATAATGGTGTCGCCCATTTCGTGGCCGTAGGTGTCGTTAGTGCGTTTCAAATCGTTGATATCGGCAATCAAACCGTACATCCGATCGCCGGGAGGACGCGTGGTAATGTCGGTGAGATACAGCTCATAGGCATTGCGGTTGCCGATGCCGGTAAGCATATCTTTATAGGCCATTTCTTTCAGCAACATGGTTTCGACGTTGGTGCGGAATTGGCCGAAATAGGCATAGAGGAAATACGAGAATTGGGCAACGAGGAACAGCAAAACGCCGATGGAGAAGAACAAGCATCCGCAGAAAGACGGATGACCGATAATCACGAGGAAGATATCCACGACGGCGCCAATGGCCACCAAGAAAGCGGTATCGTCGATTCCTGTGGCTTCTTCGTTGCGGTTTTTTGAGAGATAGATTCCGCACAGTACCGTTGCCATGGAATAGATTATCAACAGCAGCGTAATCGGCAACAAAGCGGAATAATCCACCACGCCCAACAATGCCAAAAGCGTTTGTACGAATGCGTTGACGAAGTTCAAAATAACGGCAATCACTTGATGTTTGCGGTATTTTTCATCCGATCCGCCGTAGAACATACTGATAAACGGAATGGGCATCAGCAGAACCATAGAATAGGTCAGGAAGTGCCGCCCCAACGGATTGCCGAGCAGATACGGCGCATACGGCGATTGCACGACAAGGAATAGCGCAAACAACAGTGCAAAAACGCCAATGTTCCAAAACGTGTTGGATAGGGTTTGGTTGTTTTGGACACGGAGAGTCATCATAAAGATGACCAATCCTGCAAACGCCACCGCCACGGCGACGACAAGAAACGGAATGGAGGTTTTCACCGCGCGGTCCGAAAAACTGTCGCGTCGCGCAATTTCCGGACTGCGAAGTTCGTAAATCATAGAAGAGGAACTTTGAAACGAATAGGTGATTTTCAGTTCTTTTCCGTTAAAGTCCTTCGGGAGAGAGATAAAGTGATAGGTAATGCCGGTAACGTCCGAGAGGCCCGAAGATTCGGTAGGATAGGAATACAGTGTTTCGCCGTCTAAGGTGACGTTGATGTTTTCATATTTTGAGCAAAGGCGCAACACGTTGTCGCCGGCAAGGGCATTTTTTTCCAAAACACGGGAAATCGTGGCACGACCGTTGCCGTATTTCTGTGTCTTCGGGAGAGAAACCGAGGCGCTGTTCCCGTTGGAATCAACCAGTTTCCATCCTTTATTCCAAACAGAATACTCTTTGGGAATCGGGCTTTGCTCGTTGGCAGAATCCACCAGGGTAATCAAAAGATACATCAACAGAAACACCAACAACAGTATGAGAAGTACCTTTCGTCCGGTTTTTTTGAGGTACAGTGAAGCGAGCACTGAAATCCCTCCCCCTCAAAATATAGTATTTAATTATTCTACTGTTTTTTTAGGTAAATGTCAACAAAAATCTCCCTTTTTTTCTTCAAAAAACAGTAAAAACACCCGAACGGAATCTTTCCGTTCGGGTGTAATCGTTTTCTATCGGTTTACGATTTTAAATACATCGGAAAACGCAATAACAATCGAGAGCAAAATCAGCAAGACAAACCCGATGGTGTGCACGAGATTTTCGTATTTTGCCGGGACTGGTTTGCGAATGACCAGTTCGATAAGCAAAAACAAAAGCCGTCCGCCGTCCAGTGCCGGAAGCGGTAAAAGGTTGAAGAGTCCCACGTTGACAGAGATGAGAATCACTAACATCAAGAAGGCGTAAAGGCCTTGGGAACTGTTGTTTTGCACCGCATCCTGCACCGCGTTGTCCACCGCGTCGGCGATGTATTCCGTGGTTCCCACCGGGCCGGACAGTTCGTTTAAGCCGTATTCCCCTTTGAGGATGCTGCCGAGACTGCGCCACACGAGAACGGTGTAACTGTATTCCATTTTTGCGGACTGCGCGATGGTGGAAAGCACCGTGCGTTTTACGGCCAACACCTTAAAATCGTAGGAAAGGTATCGTGTGCCGTCTTCGGCGGTCTCTAAGTTGAATTTCACGTTGTCGAGCGCGACTTTTTCTTTTTTTCCGTCCACTTCGCGGCTGACGATGAAATCAAACACGCCGTCTTTGTCGCTTTGCAACATCATCACCAAGTCCACGTCGGTGGCAATACGTTTTCCGTCCACGCGAACAATGGTGTCACCGACGCGCAAACCGCTTTTGTAAGCAGGCGCCTCTTCACCGATTTCCGCGATGGTGGTGCTGGCGAAAGAGGGCTTTTCTTCGCCCGATTGGGCAGGCAGACAGCAGCTGAGGGCAACGATTAACAACACGAACGCCATCACGAAGTTCATGGTGGCGCCGGCGACAACGACTAAAATGCGCTTCCAACACGGTTTGTTCGAAAAGGCGCCGGGATCGTCGCTGTCCTCGTCTTCCCCTTCCATAGCGCAGTAGCCGCCGATGGGAAACCAGCGGAGAGAATACATCGTCTCCCCTTTTTTCTTTTGCACGATTTTCGGCCCCATACCGACGGAGAACTCGTTGACGCGCACCCCCGTCCACTTGGCAACGGCGAAATGCCCTGCTTCATGGACAACGATAATGATGCCGAACACTAAGATAGCGGCGAGAATTTCTAAAATAAAGACAAGTGTGTGTACCAATACCTTAACCTCACAATGTGGATTTATACAACGGCATCCCGTACCCGTTGCCGTGCTTCGCGGTCGGCGGCAAGAATCGCTTCTACGCTGTCGGCGTTGCCCCAATCGCGGTCAAGCATTGAAGAAACCAATCGCGAAATATCGCAAAAGCCGATTTTGTCCTGTAAGAACAGCGCGACCGCCTGTTCGTTGGCACCGTTGACCGCGGCCGGTGTGGCTCCGCCGATCGTGATGGCGCGTCGGCAGACGTTCATCAGCGGAAACGTCTCGTAATCCGGTTCAAAGAACGTCAATTTGCCGAAATCGGTCAGCGACAGTTGCTTGACCGGCGATGGGAAACGGTCGGGATAGGTCAGCGCGTACTGAATCGGAATGCGCATATCCGGCACACCGCATTGCGCGAGTACCGAATTGTCTGCGAATTCAATCAGCGAGTGGACCACGCTTTCGCGGTGTACCACGATATCGATGTTGTCCGCCGGTATATCAAAAAGCCAGCGCGCCTCAATAAGTTCAAGCCCTTTGTTCATCATCGTGGCGGAGTCAATCGTGATTTTCGCGCCCATCGACCAGTTGGGATGTTTGAGCGCGTCTTCTTTTTTCATCGTTTCCAATTCCGCATTCGTTTTGCCGAAAAACGGACCGCCGGAAGCGGTCAAAATAAGCCGCGCCGCCGTACCGTTTTGGGGTTTCGCCTGCAAACACTGGAAAATCGCGGAATGTTCGCTGTCTACGGGAAGCAGTTTTACCTTCTTTTCCGCCACCGCTTTGGTAACGATTTCTCCGCCGGCAACGAGCGTTTCTTTGTTGGCAAGCGCGACGTCGTGTCCGGCTTCAATGGCGGCCAGTGTCGGCTGTAATCCTGCAACGCCGGTCACGGAATTAAGCACGGTGTCCGCATCGGGCGTTGCCGCCAGTTCACACACGCCGGAAAGACCGGACAACACGCGAATGTCGGTGTCCGCAAGGCGCACGCGCAAGTCTTTTGCCGCCGCTTCGTCCATCATGGCAACCGCTTGCGGACGAAACTTGCGGCAGAGCAACTCAAACGGTTCAACGCGGCTTCCTGCCGCCATCGCCGCCACGCGAATATGCAGTTTTTCCGCTACGTCCAACGCTTGCGTTCCGATAGAACCCGTCGCGCCGAGCAGCACCATATTTTCTGTCAAAAAAGGTCTCCCCTTTTAGTCTATCGTAAGAATGGGTAGGTTATGCACCGAAAATCGGCAACTGTGTGACGGCCAATACTACCAAAGGCGCGGTCAACAGCAGACTGTCGAAACGGTCCATCACGCCGCCGTGACCGGGCATCAGATTGCCGAAATCTTTGATTCCGCTTTGGCGTTTGATGAGCGAGGCCAAAAGGTCGCCGAACACCGATAACGCCGCACCGGGAAGCGTAACGGCCGAGACGATATACAAGTTGACGGTAGTCTCGGGCGAAATCCATTTTTCGTACACAAATGCGGCGGCAAGGCAAATAATGAGCGACGTAAACAGACCGCCGATTAAGCCTTCTACCGTTTTTTTAGGGCTGATTTCCGGGCAGAGTTTGGTTTTGCCGCACAACACGCCGGTGAAATACGCGCCGGTGTCGCTCATCCACGGGATAAGCAGCATCCACACGACAAGGAACAACCCGTGTTCCGGTTGGGAGCGCAAAAACGCAATGGATGACAGCGCGAGCGACGACAGTACCGTCGCAACGGCGGCGTAGAGTGTGGCGGTGACGGGCTGATCTTTGTGACGCACCACCTGTGCAACGATCAACAATGCCCCGAACGCATACAGCACCCACAAGAGCGCGTTTTGCGGCAGATACCGCCAAAACGGAACGGAGGCGGCAAACGCCATACACACCGCGCACACGAGTTTGGACGGAGCGAGTTTGGTGGCGATGAGCAGTTCGTAAACGGCGATAACGCACAGCGCCGCAATGCCAATCTCCAAAATCAGCGCGATCGGCTGAACGAGAACGGCGATGAGCAGTACGGCGCCGACTAATCCGCTGATGATACGGGTTTTCATTTACACCCCTCCAAACCGCCGGTTGCGTCCGGCAAATTCCATTAAAGCGCGGTCGAGGTCATCTTCCGAAAAGTCCGGCCACAACACGTCCATAAACACGTATTCCGCATACGCCGCCTGCCAAATCAGGAAATTGGATAAACGGTATTCCCCGCTCGGGCGCAAAATGAGATCGACCGGCGGTTGGTCTTCGGTATACAGGCGCGATGAAACCGCCGCCGCATCGATATCATCCGGCGACAGTTTCCCCTCTTTCACTTCGGCGGCAAGCGCTTTTGCCGCGTGGACGATCTCATCCTGGCCGCCGTAGTTGACAGCGATGTTGAGAATCATGCCTTTGCGGTCGGCGGTCGAGGCCTCCGCTTCCGCCATCAAGTCCTGAATGTCCTTGGAAAGCGGCGAGCGGTCGCCAATGAAGCGAGTACGAATATTTTCGCTCTTAAAATCGAGCAGCGATTCTTTGAGGTAGGAGCGCAAAAGATCCATAATCGCGTTGACTTCCGCCGCCGGCCGTCGCCAGTTTTCGGTAGAAAACGCATACACGGTCACGACTTTGATGCCGCGCGCCTCACAGTGCTTTACGATTTTACGAAACGTCTTGGCGCCGGCTTTGTGGCCGAAACTGCGCGGAAGACCGCGTTTTTTCGCCCAACGGCCGTTGCCGTCCATAATAATCCCGATATTTGCGGGCAACTCCTCCGCCCGAAGATCGAACGAAGGAGTTTTACTCTTTCCGGTACTCACAGTTCCAGAATATCCTTTTCTTTTGCTTTTGCCAGTTCATCGATTTGTTTGCAGTAGTCATCGGTGATGGACTGGATTTTCTTTTCGCCGTTAGCCTGGTCATCCTCGGTAATCTCGGCGTTCTTTTTCATCGTTTTCAGCGACTCAATCGCATCGCGGCGAATGGAGCGAACCGCGACTTTCGCCTCCTCCGCGTATTTGGAGACGTTTTTGGAAATTTCCTTACGGTGTTCCTCGGTCAGCGGCGGAAAGTTTAAGCGAATAATCGTGCCGTCGTTTTGCGGATTGATGCCGATGTCCGACGTGAGGATGGCGCGCTCGATGTCTTTCAGTGCCGTTTTATCATACGGCGCAATTTTCAAAAGGCGCGGTTCCGGCGAAGACACGTTGGCGAGCTGAGTAATGGGCGTGGGAACGCCGTAATAGTCCACCATCACGCGGTTGAGGACGGATGCGGAAGCGCGACCGGCGCGGATGCTGGCATATTGCTCGTTCAGAGCGTTGATGGTTTTGCCCATTTTGGTTTCGGTTTTGTCAAATACTTGTTGCATAGTAAAATCCTCCTTAAAAATTCGGGCTTTATGTTTATTTCACGAGCGTGCCGATGGATTCGTCACCGGCGATAGCGCGCACGATGTTTTGCGGATCGTTGAGGTTAAAGACGAGCAACGGAATCTTGTTGTCGCGGCAAAGCGTGGCGGCGGTGCCGTCCATCACTTTGAGGTCTTTGTTGAGCACTTCCGAGAACGAAAGCGTGGGATATTTTTTGGCATTCGGGTTGGTTTTCGGATCGGAATCGTACACACCGTCCACCATGCTGGCTTTAAACAGAATGTCCGCATCAATTTCCGCCGCACGAAGCGCTGCCGCCGTGTCGGTCGAGAAGAACGGGTTGCCGGTGCCGCCGGCAAATACGATTACGCGGCCTTTTTCCAAATGGCGCACCGCTTTGTTGCGGATATACGGCTCGCAAATTTGGTTGGCTTGCACCGCCGACTGCACACGCACGTCACAGCCGAGCTGTTCAAGCGCATCGCAAAGGCCGAGGCCGTTGATGATGGTGGCGAGCATTCCCATATGGTCAGCACGGGTACGGTCCATTTGGCCGCTTTGACGGCCGCGCCAGAAGTTGCCGCCACCGACCACGATGCCAATCTGTACGCCGGCATCTACGCACTCTTTGATGGGTGCGCAGAATTTCAGCAAAGTGTCGAAATCAAGTCCCATTCCTTTTTCGCCTGCAAGTGCCTCGCCGCTGAGTTTCAGCAAGACACGTTTATACTTCGGTGTCATACACATCTCTCCTTTGATTTTATCTCTATCATTCTACAATAGAATGGGCAAATTGTAAAGATTTTCCGTCAAAAAATCTATGAATTTTTTGTGTCTTGACATTTGGAAAACGGTGTGATAAACTGAATGTTTGTAAACGCTTGGAAAAAGAGAGTACGCGCAACGCAGTCCCCGAAAGAGAGAATCGTCACCGGCTGAAAGCGATTTGAGGAATCTTGCGCCGAAGTTCACTTTGGAGCGGCACGGCAGAAGCCCGGTTTCGGGTGTGTAGGTCGTGACGGCGGCACCGTTACAGCTGTCGAGTGTTTGCGTTTCGACGCAAAAATCGGGGTGGTACCGCGGAGTATGTCCTTCGTCCCCTTTGTGGGAGCGAAGGCTTTTTTATGCCCGAAAACCATGTACAACAATTCCATTACGGAAAGGACGATACTATGAAAGAAAAATTGGAAGCCCTTCGCGCGGAAGCGATGAACGAAATCGTCACCGCCGGGGACGAGCAGACGCTGGATGCTTGGCGTGTCAAGTATCTCGGCAAAAAGGGCGCGCTGACCGAGATTTTGCGCGGCATGGGTGCGCTTCCTGCCGAAGAACGCCCGAAGATGGGCCAAATGGTCAACGAGGTGCGTGCCGCGTTAGAGCAGGCGTTTGCGGAGAAATCCGATGCGATGAAAAACGCCGTTAAAAACGCCCGTCTCGCCGCTGAGACGGTGGACGTGACCATGCCCGGCAAAACGAACAAGGGCGGCTCGCTTCATCCGCTTAACCAAACCCTCGCGGATATGATTGACATTTTTCAGTCGATGGGTTTTGACGTGGTGGACGGCCCGGAAATTGAGACCGACCACTATAACTTTGAGGCGCTGAATGTGCCTGCCGACCATCCGGCGCGCGATATGCAGGATACGTTCTATCTCGCGGATAATCTGCTGCTTCGCACTCAGACTTCCGCGGCGCAGATTCGCACGATGGAGACGCGCAAGCCCCCCATTCGCATCATCTGCCCCGGCCGCGTGTATCGCGCGGACGAAGTGGATGCCACCCACTCTCCCGTGTTCCACCAAGTGGAAGGCCTCGTGGTGGACAAGGGCATTACGATGTGCGATTTGAAAGGCGTGCTTGAACAGTTTGCCCACGAGATTTACGGCAAGGATACGAAAGTCCGTTTCCGCCCGTCCTTCTTCCCTTTCACCGAACCGAGCGTGGAAGTGGACGTCTCCTGCCCTGAATGCGGCGGCAAAGGTTGCCGTGTGTGCAAAGGCGAAGGCTGGATCGAAATCCTCGGCGCCGGCATGGTGCATCCGCGTGTGCTTTCCGGTTGCGGCATTGATCCGGAGGAATATTCCGGCTTTGCGTTCGGTATCGGTCTTGATCGTTTGACCACCACGCGCTACAAAATCAGCGACATTCGTCTTCTGTTTGAAAACGACCTGCGCTTTTTACAACAATTTGAAGGAGGGAACGTGAAATGAAAATCTCGTTAAATTGGCTTAAACGCTACGTGGACATCGACGTTCCCGTGGAAACCCTCTGCGACAAAATGGTGATGAGCGGTTTTGAAATCGAGAGTATCGAAGACCTTTCTGCGACCATGAGCAACGTGGTGGCCGCCAAAATCGTGAAACTCGAAAAACACCCCGATGCGGACAAGTTGCAGATTTGCCAAATGGACGTGGGCAGCGACGAACCGGTGCAGATTGTCACCGGTGCCCAAAACGTGTTCGAGGGCGCGATTGTTCCTGCTGCTTTGCATGATTCCCACTTGCCGAACGGTGTGCATATCAAAAAAGGCAAACTCCGCGGTGTGGAATCGAATGGTATGCTTTGCTCTGGCGAGGAACTTTGCCTTAAAGAGGGCGATTATCCCGGTGCGGAAGTGTACGGCATTTTAATTCTTAAAGACGATGTGAAAGTCGGCACGGATATGCGTGACGTGTTGCATCTCAACGACGTGGTGGTGGATTTTAAAATTACCGCCAACCGTCCCGACTGCCAAAGCGTTCTCGGTGTCGCTCGCGAAATCGCCGTGGCGCTGAAAACCTCGTTCCATAAACCGGAAATCGCCTACACGACCGTCGGCGGCGATATTGCCGACTATATCAAAGTGACGGTGGACGAGCCGGATATTTGTCCGCGTTATATGGGCCGTGTGGTGAAAAATCTGCGCATCGGGCCGTCCCCCGACTGGATGGTGGATTGCCTGCGCGCCGCCGGTATGCGCTCGATCAACAATATCGTGGATATTACCAACTTTGTGATGCTTGAAACCGGTCAACCGATGCACGCGTTCGACCTGCGCGATGTGAATAAGAACGAAATCATCGTTCGCCGCGCCAAAAACGGCGAAGAAATCGTTACGTTGGATGACAAGGCACACACCTTGACAGACAATATGCTGGTCATTGCCGATGGCGAAGTTCCTTCCTGCTTGGCGGGTATTATGGGCTCGGCGGGAAGCGGCATTAAAGACGACACAACGGAACTGTTCTTCGAGGCGGCGAAATTCCGCCGCGACAGCGTGCGCCGCACCGCGCGCGCCCTCGGAATGCGCACCGAATCGTCCGCCCGTTTTGAACACGGCGTGGATGCCGGCTCCATTCCCTACGTGCTCGACCGCGCCCTTTCGCTTATCGCCGAACTGGATTGCGGCGACATTGTAGACGGAACGATTGACAAGGCAAGCACCTTTACAGAGCCACGCGTTATCCAAACGACCGCAACGGACATTTGTGCCCTGCTCGGCGTGGAAATTCCCGTCGAAACGATGGTGGAAATCCTCAACCGCCTCGAAATTAAGACGGTCGCCGACGGCGATGCGCTCACCTGCACCGTCCCGAGTTTCCGTGACGACGTGGAGGGTCGCGCCGACCTCGCCGAAGAGGTGATGCGCGTGTACGGTTACAACCACATCATCGGCACGCCGATGCGCGGCGCGGTGGTGCGCGGCAACGTCCTGCCCGAACGTAAAAAAGGCGATGCGCTCAAACGCCGTCTGTGCGAACAAGGGCTTTCGGAAATCTCCACCTACTCCTTTATC
>JAZLLJ010000085.1:0-73951 GCA_045598065.1 Acutalibacteraceae bacterium | reverse complement strand
CTTTCATTTTTAACCCTCTTTTCTCTCGATTTATAACCAAACGGTTATACTTTACGCATATTCTACCACACCCGTGATACAATGTCAATAACCAATCGGTTATTGAGGAGGGGTGAAAATGGCGTGTTACCGCCGCTTGCGAGATTTGCGAGAGGACAGCGATTTAACCCAAACCCAAGTCGCCGCGTATCTCGGGATGAAACAGCCGCAGTATTCCCGCTACGAAGCCGGCCTGCGCGATCTTCCCACCGACGTGCTCATCGCCCTTGCCAAGCTTTACAAAACCACCGCCGACTATATTTTGGAACTCTCGGACGACCGCTGACCGCCTTTCCAAACGGAAAGGCGGTTTTTTCGCGCTGCAAGTTTCATTAAAATTCCACAAAGGACCGTCGAGGACGCCGGTCCCTACACTGCGTTTGTTCGCCGCCGCAAAACTCATCAAAAGCCCCCTCGAAAAAATTTTTGAAACTTTTTCTTGACAAAGTGATATCATTATGATATCATATCCACAGAACACGAAAGGAGTGTTTTGTTATGAATGAAAATTTGGTAAAAATCCCCGAAGAAAAGAAGGCAAAATCCCGTGCCGGTATGCCGGTATTGATTTTGACGGTGCTGCTCTATCTTGCGGCGCTCGGCTTTGTGATTTACGGCGCGATTTTGATGGACGGCGACGGCGCCGCGCTGGGTATTCCGCTGTTGGTCGTCGGTGGCCTCTGGCTGTGTATCGGGTTTCTCCCGTTCCTCGGTCTCAAAGTTATTAAACCGCAGGAAGCGTTGGTGCTGACCTTGTTCGGCACGTACGTCGGCTCGCTGAAAGAGTCCGGGTTTTATTACGTCAACCCGTTTTGCACCGCGGTGAATCCGGCGGCGACCACAAAACTCAGCCAAAGCGGTGACGCGGAAGCGAAAACCGATTTGGCTTCGGTGGCAACGGCGGCGGCGCAGGCGGCGGCTTCGGTAACGAGCAAAAAAGTGTCGATGAAAGTCATGACTCTCAACAACAACAAACAAAAAATCAACGATTGCCTCGGCAACCCGGTGGAAATCGGTATCGCGGTCATGTGGCGCGTAGTGGACACCGCCAAAGCGGTGTTCGCGGTGGATAACTACAAAGAATATCTCTCGCTCCAATGCGACGGCGCGTTGCGCAACGTCGTGCGGATGTATCCCTATGACGTCGCTCCCGGCGTGGACACCACCGGTGACGGTGTTGCCGACGAGGGCAGTCTGCGCGGATCGAGCGAAGTCGTTGCCGAGCGCATCCGCGATGAGATCCAAGAAAAAGTCTCGGATGCCGGTCTCGAAATCCTCGAAGCGCGCATCACCTATCTCGCCTATGCCCCCGAAATCGCCGCCGTGATGTTACAGCGTCAGCAAGCGAGCGCCATTGTCGATGCCCGTAAGATGATTGTGGACGGCGCGGTCGGCATGGTGGAAATGGCGCTGGAAAAACTGAACGAAAAAGACCTCGTCAACCTCGACGAGGAGCGCAAAGCCGCGATGGTGTCCAACCTGATGGTCGTTCTGTGCGGCAACAAGGATGCCCAACCGATCGTCAACTCCGGCAGTTTGTATTGATCTATGGCGGAGGAGAAGAAACAGGTCCCGCTGCGGTTATCCGCAAAGTTATACGGACAGATCGCCGCGTGGGCAGAGGACGATTTTCGCTCGGTCAACGGGCAGATCGAGTATCTGCTTTCCGAGTGTGTGCGCCAGCGCAAGAAAAACGGCGCGTATGTCGGCGAGGAAATCGACGTTCCGCCGGAGTTAGATATAGAATAACCATGCAAAAACCCCTTGCGAGCCGTTGGCTCGCAAGGGGTTTTGTTGTTTTGTGGGGCAGGTTTTGGCTTTTATGTTTTTAAGGGGTAGGTTTTGGCAGCCACCGTCGTTTGTCGCTATACTCCGGAGGCGCCCATAACAGCGAAATACGCGATCCACGCCGCGACAATAATGCCGTATTTTTTCCATGCCGGCATCTCTTTTTTGCGAATCATTAAAGTCAACGGCACAGGGAAGATGAAAATCCAGCCAAGCACCCACAACCACGTCTTGCGCGGCGCCGTCGCGTTGTTGACGACCTCGTTTTCGCCGGTAGGCAATACGCTCTCGGGATTTTGTGCAGCTTTTTCTTTGCCGCGAGAAACTTTCCACGTGTATCCGCAGTCTTTGCACATTCCAACGGTCGCGCGAATGACCGCATTGGCGTACTTTACTTTTATTTCTCCTTGTTTTTCTCTATCAAACTTCACGTTTGTGCTTCCGCACTTCGGACAACCGGCCTTGTTAAGTTGCTCCTGCTTTCTTTGCATTTCCAGCGAAAGGCGCGAACCACAAAACTCACAAAACTTACTGCCGTTGCGTATTTCCGCTGAACAGTTCGGACAGGTCATCCTTCTTCCCCCTCGTCATTCGTCGATTTTCTCTAAAATATGACAAAACAATTCTACCTTGTTTTTGGTGAAATGTCAATATTCTGTTTTACCCAAAACCAAAAACAAGGCGTATAATTACGCCTTGTTTTTACAATTTGTATTTGCTCTTACTCGGCATCGGTCTGATCATCGTCCAGGTCAACGGTCGGGTTAATCGCGATATATGCCGAAACTTCCTTTTTTTCCATCATCGACTCGTCCATAACGTACCATTCCCCGTCGCATTTAACCCACCAGAGAACCACTTGCTTTTCCACTTCCTCCTCGGTTCCTCTGTCGGAGTGGGTGTCGCTGTAGTTTTCCACCACTTTCACGCGCGACACGTCGGTGATTTTAACGTCGAATTCGTCTTTAAAGAATTCCTGATATTCTTTGAGATCTTTTCCTTTTATCTCTCGGATGTTTTTAATTTTATATTCAATGTCCTTGCCGCCGCCGTGGTGGGCGAATTCCCAACTGAGCACATCACAGTATTTGTTGTTCATCGCATCCAACTCGGCATCGTAGTTGTATTCTCCTTTGTCCCGTTCACACAACCATTGCGGACGCATCAGTTCCACTAATTGGGACGCGCTGCGGTCATTGAGCGCCGTATAGTAAGAGTCCACCATCTTTTTCAGCGATTTCCCCGGTGAAAAATTGAGTGCAAAAATCATAAAGATGACACCGAGCACCAAAATTCCGGCGATAAACAGCGCATCTTTGTTTCGAAGGCGCCCTTTTTTTCCCGAACCATCCGTGCTCTCCGCGGCAGCCGCCGCAGCCCTCTTTGCCTCCGCATCGGCCAATCTTGAAAGAAATTCCTCTTGGGACATCTCCAAATACCCGAGATTTTGGCAACTTTGGCAACAGTACACAGCGCGCACGCATCTCTGTTCGTCCGGCTCGGTATAAAATTCCCCTACACCGGTCTCTCGGCCGCAAAAATCGCAAACGCCGGTTCCCGTACGAATAAAGTTTACGTTCATTGTCGTTCCTCGCTTTCTCGATTTTTGCAGTTGTCGTTTTCTACGAATACAATATTTTCTGCAAGCCGTTTCCCGAACGCCACTTCATAAATCTCGTGGTAGCGGTCAAACGAAAGCCTCTCGCCGGTGGTGAGGATTTCCATCTCCACGCCAAAAAGGTTAGCGGAATAATCCGGCATTTCCACCATACCGCACCGCAAATAAAAATTCTTGCGGCGGGCGCGAAGTTCCGCTTCGGCCGACGGCTTTTTGGTCGTTTCCACTTCGAGCAAAAACAATTTATCCGCGTATTTTTCCTGCAACAGCGAAAGTGCTTTTGCCCCGATGCCGTTTCCCCGTTTTTGTGCTTGTGTCGCAAAATAGTCGAGCAACACGCGATCGCCGCAGTTGAGTGTCACCGCCATGCCGACAAAGTCGCCGTCGGCACACACCGCCCATACATCGGACAGTCCCTCTCGCCGCTTTTTGGCGATGAGCCACCACGGACGGCGCTCCGCTTTCGGAAACGCTTCCACGTAGAGTTTTTTCATTTGTTTCACGTCTTGTCGCGTGGCATCTCGTAATTCTACGGTCATAGGTTTCTCTCTCATTCAAAAGAAAAGAGCGTTTTTTACGCTCTTTTCTTATACGTTCTGTAATATTGTTGCTTGATTATACAATATGTGCGGCTTTTTTCGCCGCTTCAATGACGTTGCGGATAAGCACCGCGTTCGTCACCGGGCCGAGCCCACCGGGAACGGGAGTCAGCGCCGCAACGTTTGCTCCTTCGGCATCGGCCGCGTTGATATCGCCACAAAGACCGTTTTCGTCCACGTGGATGCCCACGTCAACCAAAATCTGCCCCTCGCTCATTCCGTCAGCGGCAACCAAGTTCCGCACGCCGGCGCAGGCGACCACGATATCGGCGCGGCGGCATTCGGCGGCAAGATCCGCGGTGCCGGTGTGGCACACAGTCACGGTGGCGTTGCGGTTAAGAAGCAGCATCGACAGCGGTTTGCCGACCACCAAACTGCGGCCGACAACGGTCACGCACTTACCTTTCAGTTCCACGCCGTAAAAATCGAGCATTTCGATCACGGCTTGGGCGGTGCAGGGCGAACAAAGATCGGCCACGTTGCGAAACGCGGCAGACACGGCAACGGCCGTCATTCCGTCCACATCTTTTTCCGGCGCGATCGCGGCTTCGAGGTTGACCTCATTCCGCAGCGGTTTCGGGAGTGGGCGGAAAATAAGAATACCGTGAACGCCGTTGTCGCCGTTCAGCGAAGACAGCGTGTCGTTGAACACATTTGCCGACACATTTTCCGGCAACGCCACAATTTTCAGGTCGATTTTATCGCCGGCGGCCTTTTTTAGTCCGCGCTCATAAGACAAATCGTCCTCACGCTCCCCCACACGCACCACGGCGAGTGTTGGTTTTACGCCTTTTTCGGCGAGTTCGTCCAAAACGGGCTGTTCGGTTTCGTAAATGTGCGCCGCGACCGGCGCTCCACGCCACAGTTCCATCGGTTTACCTCAGCTTTTTCATAACGTCTTGATACACCGCTTCGGCGCGGTCCACGCCCTGCGTAATCAGTTCCAGCGCTTCGCAATCGAATTTTTCCGCCATTTCGCGGTTTTTGAGCAAACGAGTGTTCACTTTCACGTTGGCGAAAGCACATTCCAGCGTTGCACGGGCAATCGCCGCAGCACACGCCACGTCACTTAACAACATTTTACTGCCTTTTTCCGCAAGCTCTTCACACATCAAAAGCACTTCGTTGACTTCGAGCATCACCTGCATCGGCGGTTCGCACGCAAGCATCAGCGCGCGCTCCAAAATCGCCTCGCGATCGGGGTTATCCTTCGGGATCGAGTACGCCTCGGACACCGGCCCGAACACTTTCATATCCTCGTTGATAAAGCCATACAGCGAATGGGTGTGTTTTTCCGCTTCGGCAGCCAAACGCTCCATATCGCCTTTGACGTCCTCATACTTTTTGTTGCCGGCGGTGATGTTCGCCACCATCGAGCAAAGCGAAGTGGCCAGCGCACCGCAATAGCCGGCAGCAGCGCCGCCTCCCGGTGTGGGAGCGCGGCTGGACAGGGCTTCTAAGAAAGTATACAGTTCCATTGGTTTTTCCTCTCTTTCGGTAGGTTAGTGGATGAGGTTTATTCTTCAACCGGAACTTCGGCGTCCTCGGCATCAGCGTCCGGCGCATCCGGTTTCGAGACTTCTTCCTCCGCATCGTCCGCACGGGCGGTACGCACAAGCGACAACACCTTGGCGTCGTCAGTCAAATGCATCACGCGCACACCTTTGGACGGACGGCGGCACTGGCGAATATCGTCCACGTGCAGGCGAATAACGATGCCTTGGGACGACACGAGCAAAATGTCCTCGGTCAGCGGCACCGCACAAGTCGCGGCCACGTTGCCGAATTTTTCCACGTGGTAGTTGGTAAGACCTTTACCGCCACGGGACTGGATGCGATAATCTTCCCACTCGGAAAGACGGCCGTAACCGGTGTCGGACACGGTAAGCACCAGCGTATCCGGCTCGCGGATGGCAAGATCCACCACTTCGTCGTTACCCTCAAGTGTCAGCGCTTTCACACCGCGCGCGGTACGGCCGACCACACGGGCATCGTTTTCGTCGAAGCAGATGGCTTTACCGTTTTTGGTGGCCACAAGCAGTTTTTGGTAGCCGTCCGTGTTGCGCACCCAACGCAGTTCATCGCCTTCGTCGAGGTCAATGGCAATAAGGCCGCTCTTACGCGCGTTGGAGAAATCGGACAAGCGAGTACGTTTAATAACACCGTTTTTCGTCAGCATACAGAGATAGCGGTCCTCCATAAACTCGTTGACGAAAATCATGGCAGTTACACGCTCTTCCGCTTCAAGCGGCAGGAGGTTGACGATATTCATACCCTTCGACTGGTAGCTTCCCTCGGGAATTTCGTAGCATTTGAGGCGATACACCCGACCGCGCGAGGTGAAGAACATCACCACGTCGTGGGACGAGCAGTTGAACATCGTCTGCGTTACGTCTTCGTCGCGCGTTGCCACACCTTTGCGGCCGCGACCGCCGCGGCGCTGGGTAGCGTAAACGTCCATCGCCTGGCGTTTAATATAACCGCGCTGAGTAAGCGTAAGCAAACACTCCTCTTCGGGGATAAGATCCTCGATATCCACTTCGCCTTCCACCGGAGAAATGGACGTGCGGCGCTCATCGCCGTATTTATCCGCCATTTTGCGGCATTCGTCTTTAACGATTTCCATAATTTTGCGGTCGTCCGCCAAAATGCCTTCGAGTTCCGCAATCAGCGCGTGCAGACGGTTGAGTTCGTCCTCAATCTCTTGGCGACCGAGGCCGGACAACTGACCAAGACGCATTTTCACGATAGCATCCGCCTGCACATCGTCAAAACCGAACCGCTCCATCAGTTTCAGTTTGGATTCCGGCTGGTCCTTCGAACCGCGGATGATGGCGATAACTTCGTCGATATAATCGCACGTGGTTTTCAGCGCTTCCCAGATATGCGCTTTGTCCAACGCTTTGTTTAAGTCGAACTGGGTACGACGAGTGATGACTTCACGCTGAAATTTGATGTATTCTTCCAAAATCTGTTTCAGCGTAAGGATTTTCGGCTCGCCGCCCACAAGCGCCAACATAATCGCGCCGAACGTCACCTGCATTTGGGTGTAGGCGTACAGTTTATTAAGCACCACCTGCGGGTTGGCATCCTTTTTCAGCTCAATAACGATGCGCATACCTTCGCGGCTGGAATAGTCCACCACGTCGTGGATGCCGTCAATGCGTTTCTCGTCCGCCATTTCGATAATGGACTTGACGAGATTCAGTTTGTTGACCTGATACGGGATCTCGGTCACGATGATTTGGAAACGGCCGTTGGGCATTTCCTCGATCGCGGCACGGGCGCGCACCGCGATATGGCCGCGGCCGGTCGCATACGCCGCACGAATACCGGAATAGCCCATCACAACACCGCCGGTCGGAAAATCGGGGCCTTTGACATATTCCATAATCTCCGGCAGCTCCGCATCGGGGTTGTCGATAAGGAAGCAGATACCGTCCACCACTTCACACAGGTTGTGCGGCGGAATGTTGGTCGCCATACCGACGGCGATACCGGTCGAACCGTTCACGATGAGGTTCGGGAAACGGGACGGCAGCACCACCGGCTCTTTCAGACGGTCATCGTAGTTCGAAACAAAGTCCACCGTATCTTTCTCGATGTTGACAAGCATATCCATGCTCATCCGATTCATACGCGACTCGGTGTAACGATAGGCAGCAGCAGGGTGGCCGTCAATCGAACCGAAGTTACCGTGGCCGTCTACCAACGGATAGCGCATCGAGAAATCCTGCGCCAAACGGACCATCGCATCGTACACCGACGCGTCACCGTGCGGATGATAGCGGCCGAGCACGGCACCGACTGTGTCCGCGCATTTGCGATAGGCTTTATCCGGCGTCAGGCTGTTTTCGTGCATGGTATACAGAATACGGCGGTGCACCGGCTTTAAGCCGTCGCGCACGTCAGGGAGCGCACGGGACACGATAACCGACATGGAATATTCGAGAAAACGCTTGCGCATTTCCCCATCCAGGTCAACGTCCACGATTTTGCCCACCATTTCCTGCGGCACTTCGTTTTCGGGAATGTTGGTATTTTCCGGCATGTTGAATCTCCTCCTGCCTTAAATTGCTATACAAAATGTATATTTACTATAATTTATTACGAATTGAATAACCGTCCGAGGGATGTTTTGGCATATTCTGTGTAGGCGACGGTCACTTCGTTCCCTCCTGCCAAGAAATGCAGCGTTCTTTTTCCGTCTATGTGAGGATGCCATTCGTTTTTGGGAATCACCACGTACCCGTCGCTTTCTTCCACACGGATTGTATTTTCCGTCAACCGCACCCAAACGCCGTTGCGGTTACACGCACGAACACGGCCGGTCTGCTCCCACATTACGAGCAAAGCGGCCACTTCTGCACAAACCGCAATTGTCAGCGCAATGAAAAAGAGGCGGCCAAGCAACGGGCTGTAAGAAAACATACCAAAACTGTCACACAGGACGTTCGCCATAATCACCGAAGCCAAAAGGAACAAGGTCATGGATTTTTTCAGCATTACACCGGTTTCCTTACTGACGGCATACGACACGGAGCGCAATGCGCTCATCGTTTCTGCCGCCGGCTCAACTTCAAACGTATACGGCAACGGGGTTTCATACGGTTTGATCGGTCGCAAGGGGCTTTTACGAAGAAACACCGTTCCCGGCAAATAGGTTGCCAAAACGGTAAGCAACCGTTGCGACTCCGCCGCCGTCAAATCGCTCGCAGACCAAACGATTTCCGCTTGATTGCTGAACAACGCCATCCACGAATCCGTTTCTACAAACGCGGTAACATCTTTAAACGGAATAACGGTCTTCCCTTTGGAACAAACCGAAACCGCTTTTTGCGTATCTACCTCATTCACCCGATAAAAATCGAAAAATTCCGTTTTTTTCTTCCCTTTTTCAATCAGGCCTATGATGCCCGACCACAAAACGGTTACCGCGATGGCCATACACGTCACGCTAAACGACCATTGAGACAACGCACCGTTCGGCATAGTGTAAATTCCCTGCAACACCATTATGGCGACCAAAAACACAGACAACACCGTAAAAATATTGCTGGACTTCTCTCGCTCACGCTGAACGTCGCGTTTTATCCGTGACGTCACCGGTGATGCCGCTATCGTAGACATCACAACACAAGGCGGTTTTGCAAAATTTTCCGGTTGCGCCGATTGGACCTCTTGCGGCAACGGCCACTCTAAATTGTCCATTCAGTCATCTCCTTTCCGGAGATTGGTAAATTATTTCTTGGAGCCGGCATGAGAGCAGAGCTCTTTCCACGCCTCTTCGGACACAGCGCGCTCCGGCACACAAATCATTTGGACGCCGCCGAGCAGCAGCGTAACAAACGCCTCGTGTTTTTCAACCTTAATATCCTTGTAGGAATACGTAACCGTGTCTTCTCCTGCGCCGAAAGTCAACTTTTTACCGTTGCTTTCCAATCGGGTGGGATTATCTTCGTTGGCAGCGGCTTTCAGCTCATTTGTCAGCTGTTTTCTCATCCGCAACGGCACAATCAGGATAGCGCCGCACAGCGCCGCACAAATTAACACAAGAATCAACGCAATGGCACGGTGATTTTTGGCGTAACTATATACGTTCACAAGACACAAAATCGCCGCCAAGGCTGCTTGGATGTAGGTTTTCTTCTTGCTTTCCACCAAGTCGGATTCTTCTACAAACTGCGCAATCTCGCTATCATTCAGCACGTATTTTGCCGACCAAAGAATCTCTTCTTTTTCCGATTTCTTTTCCGTCTCGGCTTCTTCCTCTTCGGATTTTTCCGCCTCTTTTGTTTCACGTGAAACATCCGACGGTGTTTCCTCCGCTTTTTCCTCGATTTCTTCTGTCACATCGACAGGTTCATCCATTTCGTCCAGTATCAATTTGGTTTCTTTGGTTTTTTCGGAATCCGTTTTCTTCTTAGCCATAATTACACATCCAAATTCTCCACATAACGGGCGTTTTTCTCAATAAAGTTGCGGCGCGGCTCTACTTTTTCGCCCATAAGGATCGAGAACGTCTCGTCTGCTTGGGCGGCATCCTCCAACGACACGCGCAACAACGTGCGGAACGCGGGATCGAGTGTGGTCTCCCACAGCTGTTCGGGATCCATTTCACCAAGACCTTTGTAGCGCTGCACGTCGGCGGTACCGCCTAGTTCCGCGATATATCGATCACGTTCCTCGTCCGAGAAGGCATAGAACAGTTGCTTGCCCTTGGAAACCTTAAACAGCGGCGGCTGAGCAATATAAACGTGGCCTTCGCTGATGAGTGGCCGCATAAAGCGGAAGAAGAACGTAAGGAGCAGCGTGCTAATGTGTGCGCCGTCGACGTCGGCATCCGCCATAATGACAACTTTGCCGTAACGCAGTTTTGCAAGGTCGAATTCTTCGCCGATGCCGCAGCCTAAAGCCAAAATCACCGGCGTCAGTTTATCATTGCCGTACACTTTGTCGATACGGGCTTTCTCCACGTTGAGCATTTTGCCCCACATGGAAAGAATTGCTTGATAGTTGCGGTCGCGGCCTTGAATCGCCGAACCGCCTGCAGAGTCGCCCTCCACGATAAACAGTTCGGTGCGTTCCGGATCTTTCCAGATACAGTCTGCCAGTTTTTCCGGCATACGCAACGAGCCGAGGCCCGTTTTCTTACGGGCGTTTTCGCGCGCTTTCTGCGCTGCTTCACGCACACGCGCCGCGTTGATGGATTTATCCAAGATTGCACGGGCCGTTGCAGGATTTTCTTCCAAATAGGCGGTGAGTTTTTCGTTTAAGAGTTTCGTCACAAGTGTGCCAATAGCGGTGTTGCCGAGTTTTGCCTTCGTTTGGCTCTCAAACTGGGCATCGGTCAACTTCACGCTGACCACTGCGGTCAAGCCCTCGCGCACGTCGTCGCCTTTTAAGTTGGAATCGTTGTCTTTGAGCAGTTTATACTGACGGGCGTAGTTGTTGAAAATACGCTGAATGGCGTTTTTAAACGCCTGCTCGTGCGTACCGCCGTCCACCGTGTGCATATTGTTGGCGAAAGAAATGACCGTTTCATTATAACTGTCATTGTATTGCATCGCGATTTCCGCCACCGAATCGCCGTCACCAATGGAAATATGGATGACGTCGTCGTGCAGCGGTGTATATCCGCGAGTTTTAATCATGTATTCCACAAACGAGGAAATACCGCCCTCATAGCAATATTCTTCCGAGCGGATATTTTCTTCGTCACGGCGGTCGGTCAGCGTAATGCGCAGGCCGGCATTAAGGAACGCCTGCTCGCGCAAGCGTTTTTGCAAAGTTTCAAAGTCGTATTCAGTGGTATCCGTAAAGATTTCCGCATCCGGCTTAAAGCGCACAAACGTACCGGTTTCCTCGGTATCGCCGATGATTTTTAAATCCGTAACCGCCTTGCCGCGTTCAAAACGCTGGGCGTGGACGTGTCCTTCGCGAGAAACCTCAATTTCCAGCCACTCGGACAGCGCGTTCACAACGGATGAACCCACACCGTGAAGACCGCCGGCCACTTTATAGCCGCCACCGCCGAATTTACCGCCGGCGTGAAGAACGGTCAACACCACCGTGACGGAAGGCAGGCCCAATTTCTCGTTGATGCCCACAGGGATACCACGGCCGTTGTCGCGCACGGTAATAATGTCGCCCGGCAGGATTTCCACTTCAATATCCGTGCAAAATCCGGCCAACGCCTCGTCAATCGAGTTATCCACAATCTCATAGACCAAGTGATGCAATCCGCGCGGACCGGTAGAACCGATATACATACCAGGACGCTTGCGAACAGCATCCAGTCCTTCCAAGACCTGGATTTGACTTTCGTCATACTCTTCCGTTGCGGTCAAATTCATGTTTTCTTGTTCTGTGCTCATAGGAATAGCCTCCGTTTTCTTCCGATGGGGTTTTATTCGTACCAAAATTTACTCTTTTTCACCAAGTCCCGGGCGCTTACGCAAGGTTGCCGGCGCCATTTGTGTTAAAAACACCTGTCGGCGATAGGACGTTTCTTTTTTTGGGGAGGCACACACCACAAAGGCTTTCGGAATATCCCACGTGGTTGTGACCACTTCCCCGTTTTTTTCAGCCGCACTCAAAAAATCGCGAGTGTGTTTGGAAATGGTGGTGTTATCCAAGTCGAAAATGCCGATTACGTCGCTTTCGCGAGCAACGGCATCGCCTCCTAAATAAAAGTACATCCCTTACACCTCGATTTCCGAAATCTCGCCATGTTTCACGTGAAACCTTTTTCCGGCGGTTTGCGGTAACACCGAGCCGCCATCACAGCAGGTGATGAATACTTGCCAGTCTTTTAAACGGGTAACAATGTATTCTTGTCGGGCGGTGTCCAGTTCGCTCATTACGTCGTCGAGCAATACCATCGGACTTTCGCCCACCGCTTCTTTCAAAATTTCCGCTTCTGCCAATTTCAGCGCCAACACCGCCGACCGTTGTTGTCCCTGCGAGCCGAAGTGTCGCGCGGACAAGCCGTCGATTTTTATCGTTAAATCTTCGCGGTGCGGACCGACGGTCGTATACCCGGCGTCTACATCGTTCTGGCGATGGTCGATGAGGTTTTGAAACAACGTTTCCCCGATTTCCTGCTCGGACATTTTTTCATAGCCTTGTTTCGGCTCATATTCCAGCGACAGTGTTTCGCGCCCACCGGACAAACCCTCATACTGTAAAACTGCGCTTTTTCTTAAACTATCTGTATATTTTAACCGCTCTTTTACAATTTGTTGACCACATTGTGCCAATTTCAAGGTGAAAATCTCCCACATAGCATTGTCAGGGGATGTTTTCCACGTTTTAATCAGCGCGTTACGCTGTTCCAACACGCGGTTAAAATTTGCTAAAACTTGTAGGTAAGCAGGGCGAATCTGGCAAATGGCGGCATCCATAAACCGCCGTCTTCCCTCCGGTCCCTCTTTCACAAGAAACAGATGATCGGGGAAAAACACCACCGCAGGAAATTTTCCCACGATTTTATTCATCGCCGGCTGTTCAATATCGTTTACGCGGACGTGACGTCGTTTGTCGATGGTAATTACCGCTTCTTGGGTGCGATTTTCGGTAAAAAACGTTCCTTTGATTTTGGCTTCGTTGCAGCCGAGGCGCACCAATTCCGCATCTTTTGAGCCGCGAAAACTCTTTCCGCCGGAAAACAACCATAAACTTTCAAGCGCATTGGTCTTTCCTTGGGCATTTTCGCCGATAAAAACGTTGATACCGGCATCCGGATGAATTTCCGCGGATTGTATGTTGCGAAAATCTGTCAGACAGAGTTTTTCAACGTGCATAAATCATTCCTCCGCGCACACCGAAAACGTCTCGCCCGTTTCAATCATAGAAACCGTGTCTCCCGGACGAAGTTTTTTTCCTCGCATCAGGCACACTTCGCCGTTGACCGTCACCAAACCTTCTTGTATCAATATTTTGGCGTGACCGCCCGTTTGAGCGACGCCCGTCCATTTCAGAAGATCTTGGAGTTTAATAAACTCCGTATTGATCGGAACTCTTGTTTCTTTCATTACTTTTTAAGCCGCACCGGCAACACCATAAACAAGAACGAATCGCCTTCTACCGGCAAAATCTTCATCGGAGAAAGCGCGCCTTTGATTTCAATACGAATCTCATCACACTCGGTGTTGCGAAGCGCATCCATCACGTAACGGCTGTTAAAACCGATTTCCACCGCTTCTCCGTCCACGTCGGCCGTCAAACTGTCGTTGACACTTCCCATCGACGTGGTGCAGGAAAGTTTAATTTCTCCATCGTCGAAACTGCAAACCAACGGCGATTTCATATAATCGTTAATCACAAGGGCGGCACGGTCCACACCATCCATCAAATCACGGGTTTTTACACGAATCACCGTGCTGAAATCCGAAGGAATGGCTTTTTTATAAGACAAAAATTCGCCTTCAAGCAAACGGGAAATTACCGCATATCCGTTGATTTCCATCACTACGTGACGGCGACCGACAGCCAACGTCACCGGCGTGTCTTCGTCATTGAGGAGTTTCATTACTTCCAACAAGGTTTTTCCGGGGATAACAAACTTCATTTCTTCGCTGTTGCTGATTTTTTCACAACGCAGCGCCAAACGGGAACCATCCACCGCCACAAGGCGCAAAGTATTCTCTTCCATTTCGAACAAAATACCTTTATGTACCGGACGGGAATCGTTTTGCGACACGGCAAAAATGGTTTGGCGAATCATACTGCCGAGCGTGCTTTGCGGCAAAGCAAAACCAACCCCTTCGTCCACCGTCGGCAATTCGGGATATTCCGCTGCCGAGATACCGAGAATATGAAATTCGCTTTTTCCGCTTTTAATATATACGTTCAATTTTTCGTCCACCGTTATTTCCACTTCTTCGTTAGGAAGACGGCGCACAATATCTCCGAACAATTTGGCAGACAGCACAATATTACCCGGTTCTTCCACTTCCGCTTCAATACGGGTAGTAATGCCAAGTTCCAAATCATATCCGGCAAGCGAAAGAGTTGCGTTGTTTGCTTTCAGAAGAATACCCTCCAGCGATGGGTGAACGCTTTTTCCGGCAACGGCGCGTCCTACTTTGCTGACTGCATCCAGCAGCATATTTTTTTCACAAACAAATTTCATCTTTTATCGGCATCCTTTCGTCATGGAAATTCATATAAAAACCATTTTAACTTTTCGTAGTAGTTATAGAGGCGGTGAATTTGGTGGAAAATTAAAAAAATCCGCACATTATAAGGGTTTGTTGGATGGAAACTTTTTCCGCTATTTTGTGGAGCGACGGTGGATAAAAGTGGAAAATTTCGGGAGAAAAGAAGCGGTGGAATTTTCCTTGTTGGATTGTGAAAAATCGGGTGAAAAGAGGAAAAATTTTTCAACTCCAATTCTTTCCAATTTCACAAAAACTTTCACAACCGTTTATTCGCGAGACTTTAAATTTTTGATGATGTCTTCTACCGTTGCGCGGTAGGTGGCATCTTCTTTCATCCGTTCTTCCACCTTGGAGATGGCGTAAGTAATGGTGGAGTGGTCACGGCCGCCTAACTCTTTGCCAACGCGGTCTTGCGAGATTTCCAGCAGTTCACAAAGCACCTTAGCGGCAGTCTGTCGCGCACGGGAAATGTTGGACGTGCTCTTTTTCGAGCGGATTTCGTCCGGTGTAACCGAGAAGGTCCGCGCGACTTCTTCCAGCACTTTTTCCACCGTGAGCGGAGAACGCTGATTTTTTACCACGCGAATGGCTTTTTGTGCAGAAGACAGCGACGGCGCTTCACCGGTAAGGACAAATTGTGCACGCATGGTCTTCACAACACCTTCCAGTTGGCGAATGTTGGTTTTCAGTTGTTCCGCGATATATTCGCACACTTCGTTGGAAATCGCCATTCCTACTTGTTCCGCTTTGCGTTTGATAATCACAATACGGGTTTCGAGATCGGGAGAAGCGATATCCGCGAGCAAACCCCATTCAAAACGGGTACGCAACCGCTCGGATAGTGTGGCGATTTCTTTCGGCGGACGGTCGGATGTGAGCACAATTTGACGGTGAGATTGATACAAGTGGTCAAACGTGTGGAAGAATTCTTCCTGTGTCCTCTCTTTTTTGGCGATAAATTGGATATCGTCAATGAGCAATACATCTGCCTCGCGGTATTTGGTTTTGAACAGCGGCAAACTCTCTTTGCTCAGCGCATCCAAAAATTCGTTGGTGAAAATCTCGCCGGTCACATACACCACGTTGGCCGAGGGATTGTGTTTTAAGATTTCACTGCGGATGGCGTACAGCAAGTGGGTTTTTCCGAGACCGGAATCGCCGTAAATGAACAGCGGGTTATACTGGGATGCAGGGTTAGCGGCAACCGCTTGGGCCGCGGCGGTGGCAAATTTGTTACCGTCGCCCACCACAAAGGTTTGGAAGGTGAATTCCTCGTTACTGCCGAGAACCGCGAGCGGCGCATCTTCCTCCTCCACTTCGTTGCAGAGAATTTTAAGGTCTAAGCGGAACTGCATTACGCTTTCCAGCGCATCACAGATTTTTTCTTTGTACTGTTGTTCGATAATGCCGCGCTGGAACGCGGAATTGACAAACACCACAAACGCGTTTTCTTCCACCGCGCGCGGTTCGATGCAGCTAATCCACATATCAAAGGCGGTACTGCTGATTTCCGGATGATCCCGTAATTTTTCCAGTGTGGCGCCCCACACCTCTTTCAAACTTTCCATTTTTTCTCCTCATTCCCTTTTATTCGAAATTTTTTCGTCCAGATTTTTCGACGAAAAAACGCAAAATTTTCCCTATATATATACTTATAGATATAATAGTAATTAGAGTATAACATAGAAGTTAAAATTTTTCAACATTTTTTTATTATAAAGAGGAAAAAAATCCAAAAATTTTTGTTGACAAGTGGACAACCTTCGGTTTATAATAGGTTATTGCTGAAATCAATTCGGTTTCGGAAACGATTGAGAGATTCGGGAATGCTCCCGTCTTTCATAAAAACCTTAAATTGGAAAGGGGAGTTTTCACTATGTTCCGCACGTATCAACCGAAAAAGCGTCATCGCAAAATGGAGCACGGTTTCCGTAAAAGAATGGCGACCGCCAACGGACGCAAAGTTTTGGCCCGCAGGAGAGCAAAAGGCAGAAAACAACTCACCTATTAAGAAAGGCCACCTTGTGTGGCTTTTTTTAATAGCGTAAAAAGAACGGTGGACGGTATGGGAGATTTTCCTGTTCTAAATCAGAATAAGGATTTCAAGGCGCTGTACTATCGCGGCAAGTCGCAGGTACATCCGCTGCTTGTCACCTATGTCCGCAAAAACCGACTCGCTGAAACGCGAGTGGGCATCACCGTCAGCAAAAAAGTCGGCTCCGCCGTTAAGCGCAGTCGCTGTCGCCGGGTAATCCGCGCGGCATACCGTACGGTTTTGAATCGAGTACAACCGGGTTACGACCTTGTGTTCGTGGCCCGTGCTCGCACGCCGTTCGTGAAATCAGACGACGTGGCGCGCGCGATGAAAGCCCATCTCGAAACCCTCGGCGTTCTCTCCGAAAAGGAGGAATAAGCGGTGAAAAAAGTCTGTATTGCCATGATTCATTGGTATCAGCGCCACCTCTCCCCTTATATCGGTCAGGAATGTCGGTATACCCCCTCCTGTTCGCATTACGCCGAAGAAGCGATTGAGCGCTTCGGCGCTTTTCGCGGTTGTCTTTTAGCCGCCAAACGGATTTGTCGCTGTAACCCCTGGGGCGGCAGCGGCTACGATCCCGTTCCCGAAACGTGGGAGCAAAGAAAGCGGAAGAAAAAATAACCTTCCGCGCCCTAAAATTACGAGATTAAAAGAGAGGACGCTCATTTATGGGAATTTTAGCGACCCCCCTCGGATGGCTGATGAAACTGCTGTATGACAGCATCGGCATCCATAATTACATTTTAACCATTTTCCTGTTTACCCTCGTCACCCGTATCCTTCTGTTTCCGCTGTCGCTCAAAAACCAAAAGAGTCAGATGGACCGCGCCCGTTTGGCGCCCCGTTTACAGCGCATCCAGAAAAAATACGGCAAAGATCAGCAAAAACTCATGCAAAAACAGCAGGAGCTGTACGAAAAAGAGGGTGTCAGCCAATTCGGCGGCTGTCTGCCGTCCATCGTGACGATGATTGTGCTGTTCGGTGTTATCGCCGTTATCTATTCCCCGCTGGTTTACTTGATTCAGATTCCGAAGCCGGTGGTGCAGGCCGCCATCTCCGCTTCTACGCTGGGTGACGGTGAAGAGCCCGGCAACAAATTCGCCGAAAAAGATATGCGTGGGTATTACGGCGAATTCCATATGCTTGAAAAAATGGAAGCCAACAAGGACGATATCCTCAAGGAAATCGCCTTGACGCTGGAAGCGCAGGAGATTGCCAAAGAGGAAAACATTGCCGAAAAAGATGCGCTGAAAAAAGCGGAAGAAAGCACCGAAAAAGATGAAGAGATGCTGAAAAAGGCCGAAAAATACTTTGACCAAATGGCGGATACCAAGAGCCAATTCAAAGTCTTCGGCAGCAAAGAACGCTCGTTCCTTGAAAACCCGTGGCGCGAAAACGGTCTGAAAGATATCTCCATTCTGTGGATTTTCCCGATTTTTGCCGCGCTGTCTCAGTTGCTGATGACGATGGTGTCTATGCGCTATACGAAACGCACCACCCAGTCGACCAACGAAATGCAGCAGGCGCAAGGTTGTACCAACGCGATGATGTACGGTATGCCGCTCTTCTCGTTGATTATCGGTTTCTCGTTCCCTGCCGGTGTCAGTATCTACTGGGTATCGTCCAGTGTAATCGGCGTGTTGCAAACCGTGATTCTCTACAAAATCTACGATCCTGCCAAAGCCCGTGAGCAGGCGGAAATCGAATTCCGCGAGGCGCGCAAACGCCGTGCGGAAGACAAAAAACGTCTTGCCGAAGCCAGAAAACACCAGGACGCGCAAGAAGCCGCGCCGGACGTAACTCCGGAAGAAGTCACGAAAAAGTCCAAGAAAACCGTCGATGTGACTCCGGACGAACTGGAAAAAGACTAACCTCGTGAAAACCGTCGCGCGCGATTCGCGTGCGCGTGTAATACTCGGGGAAAGTCGCTCCTTTCCCCGACAAGAAAGGAAGAAAATCAGTGCGTAAAGAATTGCAAAAAGAAGCCGCCACTGTCGAAGAAGCGATTGACGAAGCGGCAAAAGAACTCGGCATCCCGGCCGAGAAACTCGAAGTCGAGGTTGTAAAAGAGCCCTCGAAAAAAGCGTTCGGTCTGTTCGGAAAAGCCAATGCCGTTGTGAAAGTTACTTATGACGACGGCGAGGCGGACGATACCGACGATACCGACGATACCGACGAAACCCCCGCTGTTTCGCAGGTTGTGGCGGATGGAGAACTCTCCCCTGCCGCTACCGCTGCCAAAGCCTATCTTGCCTCGCTGCTCGGCGCTCTCGGTGCCGGCGACACGGTGCTGACCGTGGAAGAAACGGAAGATGGCTGCCGCATCAACTTGGAAGGTGAGCAGGAAGGTCTGATTATCGGCCGCCGCGGTGAAACGCTGGATGCGCTGCAATACCTGACCGGTCTTGTTGCCAACCGCCAACAGAAAGAGTACTATCGCGTGACGCTCAACGTGGGCAGTTACCGCGAAAAACGGGAAAAATCCCTGACTGGCCTCGCCCATAAATATGCGTCCGCCGTGGCGCGTACCGGCCGTCGCCGTACGCTGGAGCCCATGAACCCCTACGAGCGCCGCATCATTCACACCGCGGTGCAGGATATCGAGGGTGCTACCTCGTGGAGCGAGGGCAAAGAGCCCAACCGCCACGTGATTATCGGCCCGACCGAGGACAACAAAAATGCCCGTCGCGGCGGCAACCGCAGCGGCAACCGCAACCGTTCGGGCAATCGCTCGGGCAAACCGCACGGCTCCGCCGCTCCGAAGTTTGACGAGAACGACGTGTATATGCGCTATTCCGGCAGCATTGCCGCGGATCGCCCCATGCGCGAGTTCGTGTCCCGTTCTTCTTCCCTGCCGAAAGCCGATGGCTCTACTCCGCCGGAGAAAACCGTCTCCGCCGCCGAGGAAGCCAGCGACCTCAAGCTGTACGGCCGTATCGACCTGTAAGAAAAAATCCCTGACCGTCTCGGTCAGGGATTTTTATTTTTCTTGTGTGAGAACGCTGAACAGAGTTTTATTTCTCTTGTGCAAAAGCGCTAAACGGAGACTCTACTATGACCGCTCGCCGCGAAAATTTCTTTTGTTGTTAAAATCGGGCAAATTTCGTGAAACGAGGGCAAAACCGTCCACGGATACGGAAAATGGGGGAATCGCGCTAAAAACGGCCTTTTTTTGAAAAAGAAGCCTAAAAAACGGGTGGCCGCCGGCCACCCGTTTTGGCTTTTATTCAAAAAAGGAAAAAGTTGCAAGCGAATTCTGTGATCATTTCGTTCAGCGCACTTACACAAGAGCGTTAAGAAAATTTTCCGCCTACTCTAAGCGACGGATAGCCCCATTGACGGAGAACCTCATAGACTCCCACTGCGACGGCGTTCGAAAGATTAAGCGAACGGGCGGCATCGTCATCCAGCATCGGCAACCGCACGGCGCGGTCAAGGTTTTGAAGGATGAGGGCTTCCGGCAGTCCTTTGGTTTCGCGGCCGAAAACAAGGTACGCGCCGTCCGGATAGGTCATATCCGAATGGATATGCGCCGCTTTGGTGGAAAAGCAGTAGAGAGGGCCGTCGTTTTTCTCACAAAACTCGTCCCAGTTTTCATACACGGTGATGTCGAGTAGGTTCCAGTAATCGAGCCCTGCGCGTTTCATCTTTTTGTCGTCCAGCGCGAAACCCATCGGCCCGACAAGGTGCAGTCGCGCACCGGTCGCGGCGCAGGTACGGCTGATGTTGCCGGTATTTTGGGGAATTTCCGGCTCGACCAAAACGATATTCAACGTAGGCATACGAACGCCTCCTTAGGATGCCGGGAACAAATCGGCAGGCAAATAAATAATGGCATAGCTTCCGTGCCACTCCACGGGATAGGATTCGGGGATAACTTGGGCCTCGCATACGCGAGCATATTCGCTGTTAGTCAACAGCAGAAAATATTTTTCGCCACTTCCCTGTCCCTCAAACCACGAGTCTTCGCTTTGATACGAATACGGGAACAGAATACCGCCGGTTTCCATAGGATCCATAATCGAGCGGCACTTGACGGAATCATCGGATAAAACGGTGATGGCGTTGGCAGTCCAGAACGTGGAATACCCGTAGGTGCAGCCGCGTGTTTCCAGATACTCCGCCAAATCGGCGGCGCTTCCTTCCGGCATGTAATTACGCTCCAGACGGAAAACGCTGTAAAATCCCAATCCGGAAATAAGCACGCAAAACGCGACAACAAGCAACCCGAACCGTTTCAAAAACGGCAGCACCGATAACCGCCGTGCCACGCAAATCGTGGAGAGAATCGCGGTGAATAACATCGGAGACAACCGCCACGCGCCGTTGGATAACAGGCCGAACACGAACGCAAACAGCATCGTAGCGCACACGGTGAAGTGGGCAACGAGAAGAAGTTTTTCTCCGCGTTCCAGCTTTTTCCAGAAGAACAGCGAAAGGATGGGCGCCGCCAGTACAAACAGCCCGAACACAATACGCAAGGCGGCAAAAACGCCGGTAAACGAGGTAAACGGTTCATACATTTCGACCGGACCGGTAAACAAGGATAAAAAGGAGCCGAGAAACAAATCCAAATTGGGTTGCCAGTCATATTCGGTGGCAAACGTAGAAAAGGCCTCTTGATACGGCGCTTCGAATCCGCGCCGCAAAAAGGCGCCGAGCGCCAATCCGGCAACCGAGGCGCAAATGGCGTACAGCACCGGGCGAGAGAGATTGAAATTTTCTGCGGAGAGGAATTTCACCTCTTTGTCGCATAGCCGTTCAAACACCAGGGCCGCGCAAAGGGGTAACACAAACAGTGTCAGCGAGGTAAGACCGTCGGTAGAGCACAGCACACACCACACGCAAAACGCGATAAAGCGCCACTGAATTTTGTCTTCTTTGTCTTTGTGGAGTGTCAGCGCCAAGGTCAGCCCGACCAGCAGGAACAATCCGCCCAGACTATAATACAAAATGTGGCCGAAATACACTTCGCGAAGCTTATCCGAACTGCACAAGGCGCCGGTCACGCAAAACAGCGACAATCCTGCCCAAAAGCGACTGGCACCGACGGCGCGGAAGAACGCAAACAGTGCCAACGCGAACAGAAAATAAAAGACAATCATTCCGCAGGCGTGGGCCGTATACGAATAGCCGAACAGGGCCACAAACGGCATCATCAGCAGTTGACCGCCGAACGGAAGCAGACAGGCGTAGGTGAATTCTCCCGAAAAAAGAGCCTTGGCATCCACCGAGGCTTTCGCCCACGTCAAGGTGTCCGCATAGTCGGAGTCAAAAAACCCGCGCATAGGAAACAGAATGAAATAGCTGATAAACAGCATAGAGGCGGCGAACAACAGCAATCCCACGGTGTCCCATGCCATAGAAGGAGAGAACACAGGCCGTTTGGAAGAAGGTGTGGGTTCGGCCGAAACATCCGAAACGTCCGGAGCAACCGAAACATCCGGCAGTGTCGAGGGTTCGACAACCTTATTTTGATTCATGATACGATTCCTCCGTGTTGACGTTCCAAATCGGGGTGCGATCGGACGAGCCAGAGAGGATGGCGTTGACCGTTTCAAAAGACGTGACCATGGAGTGGTCCATATTGTTGTAACGGTGTTGCCCGTTGCGGCCCACGCAGTAAAGGTTGTCGATTTCGTTAAGGTAAGACACGAGCGTGTCGATTTCGTCGTAGGTATCGAAGTAGGCAGGATAGGCTTTTTTCACGTGTTCGCGGTGAGAATCGAGCACTTTGGTATCTTCCGCCAACACGCCCATGGAGAGCAGTTCTTTGACCGCCGCTTCCACACAGGCGCTCTCCTCCATATTCCAGAACTCGTCGCCCTCGGTGCAGAAAAATTCGAGGCCAATCCACACGGTTTCGTCCGGGTTTTTCACCATGTACGGCGACCAGTTGTTAAACACTTGGATGCGGCCGAGTTTCACGCCCTCATCCTGCACGTAAATCCAGCAGTCGGGCACGATGTTGCCGAGGGTTTTGATATCCGTTTCGTTTTTGAGGTCGAGACGGTTGACAAGCAGGCCCACCGTCACAAAATCGCGGTACGGAAGTCCTGCGGCGATGCGTTTCACGTCCGCCGGAACGTCCTCGCCGAGGCCGGCGACCAAATCTTTCAGCGGCATGGAGGAAATGACGATGTCGCAGTCCTCCGTAAAGGTTTCGCCGTCTTTCTCATAGGTGACGGAGGACACGTGTTCCCCGTTGGAAGAAAGGCCGACCACGCGGCGACCGAACTCGATCGAGCCGCCTGCCGCTTTCACCTCGTCGCCCACGTGCTCCCACAGTTGGCCGGGGCCGAATTTCGGGTAGATAAACTGCTCGATGAGCGAGGTGTTGACCTCTTTCGATTTGATATGGAAGATTTTTTTGAACACGTCTTTGATGATGCCCGCGATGGATAATCCTTTGGTGCGCTGGGCGCCCCACGAGGCATCAATTTCGCTCGGGTGACGTCCCCACAGTTTTTCGGTGTAGCCCTCGAAGAACATCGAGTACAGTTTTTTGCCGAAACTGTTGATATAGAAGTTTTCAAGCGAATCTTCCGGACGTTTGTGGATGCAGGAAGCAAGATAACTGAAACCGGCTTTCATCGTCGTTCCGAAGCCCATATTGCGGATGGTTTCCCATTTCATACTAATCGGGTAATCGAAAAATTTATGGTGGTAGTAGATTCGCGACACGCGCTGACGGAGAAGCATCACTTCGTCGGTCGTTTCCGGATCGGGGCCGCCTTTTGCAAGCGGTTTTTCGCGCCCCAGTTTTTTATCGTCATAAGAAGGAGCGCCTTGCAGCGGCATTTGGTCGTTCCACCATTGCATTACGCGGTCGTCTTTGGAGAAAAAGCGGTGGCCGCCGATGTCCATGCGGTTGCCGTTGTGGCGGACCGTACGGGAAATACCGCCGAGAACTTGGCTTTCTTCCCAAATTTCCACCTCGTACTGATCCTTACCTTTTTTCAGCAACTCATACGCCGCCGTAAGGCCGGCAGGACCCCCGCCGATGATGATCGCTTTTTTCATAAAGAACACACTCCTTTGATTTTTGCCCTATCAACTTGTTATTATAACATATATACCAAAAAAAGAAAACCCCTTTTTCCGAGAAAAAAGGGGTTTTGGATGAAATTATTCTTTTCCGGGGAAAAACAGGCGTTTGTATAGATCGCCGCGAGAAAGTGTCCACGCTAACAGCGCGCCGCCAATGCCGGCGGTGACGAGTTCGCCGATGCCAACTTGAGCGAGACACAACCACAAAGAGGCCGGTTCGCCGTTGAACACCGCAAACCACAATTCCGCGCCGACAAGACCGGTGTTAATGACCACTGCAGGAAGCGCCGACCAAACGGGAACACCTTTCACCCGTGCGTTTCGCAGAGCGTACGCACATACGGCGGCAAGCAGGGTGGCGCCGGTGCCGACCAGCAAATCCCACGCGCCGGCCAAGTTGGCGCCGGCGGCAAGACCGAAGCCGTTGGACAAAAGACAACCCACCGTCAATCCCGGAATGGCGGCAGGAGTGAATGCAGGCAGAATCGTTAAAATTTCCGACAGACGAAATTGGAGCGGCCCAAAGGAAAGCACCGGCAAAAGAAACGTTAACCCGGCATATAATGCGGCAATTACGCCGGCTTCCGTTAAGCGGCGTACGCGACTCTTTTTCACCCGACTCTCCTCCTTTTTCGTCAAAAACGGCCGTTTTTGGTTTACTGATTGTTGTTTTTGCTATCCTTTATACGATTTGTAATTGAAATCCGCCACAAAATCCCACAAATCACAAGACCGGCAAGCGTGATCGCACCCACCAGATCCCACGGCACAGCGGCAAATCCGGCGGCAGAAAAGGTGCCGCTTTCCGCATCCTGTAAATGGGAAAAAATCGCGGTCACGTCATACAAGAACGTGGCGACCGCCACGAACCCGGCAACAACGCGCAGCCCAAACCCGGGCTTTCTCTCCCCTTTGTGACGGGCGGTCAAGTGTGCGCTTTGGAAATTGAGGACCGAACTGAGATAATACGCCGCCGCCACGGTGACGATGGTTTCGGGGATCATATAGGTGGCGTTATAAATCAGGGAAAAATTAAGAGCGGCAGAGGACGGAATGGAAAGTCCCGCCCACACGGTCGCACCGGTGATGACGTGGCAGAGGTAGCGCAAGAGGCAGGCGCACAATGCACCGAGCGTAACGGCCGCCGACTGCGATTTGAATTTGCGAAACCACGCGCCTGCGCCCAAAAACAGATACGCCGCAAGGTAATCCAGTACCACAATGGCGATCCCCGCCCAAATCGAGGTGGCGTACGAAAGGCTTTTCATACCGAGCAGCGCTTGCAGCACGCCGTAGGTAAGACCGGAGAACAAACCCCATTTCGGCCCGTAGCGGTAGGCGATGAGAATGACCGGCACCATGTGCGCTACTGTGACACTGCCGCCGTATGGCAGGTCGATGAGTTTGATAATGCTCAACACCGTGCCGAGTGCGATCATCACGGCGGTTTCGGTCAGGATAACGGTTTTGTTTTGGGTTGGCGCTTGTTTTGTCGGTTGTTTCATAAAAAAGACTCCTTCCGTGAAAGGCGGAAAGAGCATCAAACAAGCGGAAAAATCCGTTTTCAAGCGTCCCTCCGCCGGTATGATCCGGATCAGGTTCAAGGGTTTCGGCGCAAGCCGCTCTCAGCCGTTCGGCACCCCTCGCAAGATTTTTTACAGCGTCAGTATAGAGCAATCTGCCGGGAATGTCAAGCAAAAACCGAAAAAAACCAAAGTTTTTCAAAAATTTTGCTTGACAAACGAAAGATAGGTGTTATAATAGACAATGCTCTGTAAAAGAGATGCGCTGGTAGCTCAGCTGGATAGAGTGTTTGGCTACGAACCAAAAGGTCGGGGGTTCGAATCCCTTCCAGCGCGCCAAATAAACCGGATACCCATCGGGTATCCGTTTTATTTTTTTGATTGCACGCAGGAAGGGATTCGAAACGAGCTCCAAACGCCGCGAGGAACGAAGCGGCGTTTGGGAGCAACCGTCCGGGGGACGGTTGCGTCACGCGAGACAAGAATCCCCGGCACGAAGATACCTATTGGGTATCCCCGTCGTTTCTTTTGTTGCGAGATGGATGGGAGATGTGGGCAAAAGTGTTCGCCGCTCCCTTTTCCTTTATGTATACAGCAACTTTTTTGCCGAATATCACAAAACGAGAAAAAATATCTTGTCTCATTTTGAGATTGCATATAATGTCTTTGTCAGATTATTTGACAAAATTCGACAAAGGCGGGAACGATATGCGATTACGAGACGTGCGGGAAGATGCGGACGTGACACAAGCGACCATAGCGGCGCATTTACACATTAAACCGAATACCTATTCTCAATATGAAACCGGAAAGCGGCAAATTCCGGTGGAAACGCTTGCCAAAGTCGCGGTGTTTTTCGGCGTGTCGGCGGATTATCTGCTGGAATTAACCGATGACCGCCGCCCCTACCCTGCACCCAAAGCAAAAAAGCGGTGAGATCCGCGTAAAGCAAAACCTACCCCTAAACAACAATGAAGCCCCTCTGTTCGTTTGAACAGAGGGGCTTTGGCTTGATGTTCGATTTGTCTTTATTGACAGAGCGCCGTGGACGTGGTATAGTGAAAATGCCTTGAAAATCAAAAGAAAGAGGGAAACGCAGATGAAAAAATGGTTGGCTGTGCTGTTGGCGGCGATGATGGTGTTCTGTCTTGCGGCTTGCGGCGACAAAGATGAGGAGAAAAAATCCAAAAAATCCGATTCCGATTCGAAAAGTGTTTCGGCCGAAGACAAAGAAGACAAAGAAGACAACGACAACGGGAATGCGAGCGCTGTGGAAAAATCCCGCATCAAGACCGATGAGGCGAACGCCCGCTGCCTGAAATCGTTGCTCGCGACTTCGTATATGGGTGACGATGCGTTTGACACGTCTGCTACCTACTATTTGACCTCCGATGGAATGGGTCTGCAAACCTCTACCAACGGTGCGATCGAATACACGTCCGACAAATACAAAGCCAACGGCTACGTTTCCGGCACGTGCAGTGCCGACGGTATTGTCACCGTCAACTGCGAGGGGATTTACGAAAACAGCGTCCCCTACGAGCCTGATGATGAGGAAGATGCCGGCCTTGACGCCGCCACAGAGAAAGGACGCATTATGACCGATGAGGCGAACGCCCGCTGCCTGAAATCGTTGATCGTGGCTTTGTATTTGAGTGAACCCGACACGTTTGACACCTCCGCAACCTACTTCCTGTCCAATGACGGAAAGAGCTGCCAAACGAGTTCTTTCGGCGCGATGGAGTACACCTCTGAGAAATACAGCGATGGCCTTTATATTTCCGGCACTTGTGACGAAAACGGCCTCGTCACCATCAACTGCGAAGGGATCTCGTAAGCGCCGTAAAACCAAAACCTACCCCTAAAAACAAACCCGCCCTGCCAAAGCAGGGCGGGTTTGTTTATATCCTTTTCTATTGTGGGATTTCCGTAATGGGCAGCGAAGCGGTGGCGTTGAGGGTTTGGTCGGCAACGTGGCCGGCGAGGAATTCATAATACCCCTGCGCCCCGATCATCGCGGCATTATCTCCACAATAGCACAGCGGCGGCACAAACAGCTTGCGCCTCGTTTTGTCGCATCGCGCCTGCATTTCGCGGCGCAATGCTTTGTTGGCGGACACGCCGCCTGCGAGCACAATGGTTTTTGCGCCGAGATCGTCCGCGGCGGAAAGCGTGTTGTCGCAAAGCAGTTCCACCACTTTTGCGCGGAACGAGGCGCACACGTCATCGACGTTGACGCTCTCCCCTTTTTGCTCGGCGTTATGTAATAAATTGAGCACCGCGGTTTTCATGCCGGAAAAACTGAAATCGTAAGGACTGCCGTCCACGCGCGGACGGGGAAAACGGAAGGCGTTCGGGTTGCCGTTTTCGGCGCGAGTATCCAGTGCAATGCCGCCGGGATAGGGCATTCCCATGGCGCGAGCGGCTTTGTCAAAGCACTCCCCTGCCGCATCGTCGCGCGTGCGGCCGATAACGGTAAAATCGGTGTAATCGTTGACGGTAACGATGTGGCTGTGGCCGCCGGACACCACCAGGCACAAAAACGGCGGTTCCAAATCCGGGTGCGCCAAATAGTTGGCGGCGATGTGGCCGCGCAGGTGATGCACCGGCACAAGCGGCAATCCGGTCGCGGCGGCAAGGCCTTTGGCGAAGTTGACACCCACCAAAAGCGCTCCAATCAGTCCCGGCGCGGCGGTCACGGCAATGGCATCGATGTCCGCGAGCGTCAAACCTGCCTCCGACAACGCTTCACGCGTAACGCCGGACACGGCTTCGGTATGGCGGCGGCTGGCAATCTCCGGCACAACACCGCCGTAAATGCGGTGCTCTTCCACTTGGGAAGCCACGATGTTGGACAGCACTTCCCTACCGTCTTTCACCACGGCGGCGGCGGTTTCGTCGCAGGAAGATTCCAATGCCAAAATGTTCACAGAAGATCACCGTCCTTGTGTATATAGTAGGAATAGAGCACCGCGTCTTCATCCGGTGCATCGTAAAAGTGAGGACGGTAGCCGTCCTGAACAAAGCCGAATTTCTCATACATTGTGCGCGCAGGGACGTTGCTTTGGCGCGTTTCAAGCATCAACCGCGAAACGCCGTTTTGCTCGCCATAGGCTTTGGCGGCAGAGAGCAACCAAAAACCTACCCCCTGACGACGAAACGTATTCGAAACCGCTACCTGCGCGATGTCACATTCATCTAAAATGTGATGCATTCCGAGGAAGCCCAACACCTCGCCTTGCTCGTTTTCCGCCACCAAAAACACGGCGGTGTCGTTTTGCAGTTCGGTGGCAAGCCCCGTTTCCGACCACGGTTGGGAAAAACAGTCTTTTTCGAGATTTGCCAAAGGTGCGATGTGCGATTCGTTCATCCGTACGATGCGAAACGGCGGCAAAAGCGCCGGAAGCACGGCTTTAAGCGCATCACGTGTTTCGCGATAGACGTCGAGCGAGCCGCCGTAGGGATCGGGCACGCCGCCGCCCAACACGAAAATTTTGTGGGGATCGATGTCGGCGGCGATGAGAGAAAGGCGGTGATGCTCGCTCATGACGGCAATCATCTGCGCCTCGTCGCACAGTTCCCTTGTGACGGATTTCGAGAGGTGACGGCTGAGGTCAATCCCCTCTTCTGCCAACGCTTTTACCGCGTTTTCGGAAGCAGGCGAACCGCTTGCCGCCGCGAGTCCTGCGGACACGGCAACAATAGGAAGGCCGCGGTCGGCCGCCATTTTCCGAAACAACGCCGCTGCCATCGGGCTGCGGCAGGTGTTGCCGGTACAGACGAACAAAAATCGGTTGTAAAAGGCCATGGACGGCCGCCTCCTTTCGCAAATTTTCGGCAAACCAAAAATTACCCCTCGTTTCCCTTTTCGGTAACGACCGGCACAAAACTGCCGTCTTGTCCGAGGGTGACGTCCGCGATATCCGAATGGGTGCGTTTGCGGATGTCGCGCATACGGAATTCATCGCCCACCGCCCAAAACGTTACCGAAATGCCGTGACGTTTGGCGCGGCCGGTACGCCCGATGCGGTGGAGATAATACTCGTTTTCGTCGGGGATATCGTAGTTGAACACGGCTTCCACGTCGTCTACGTCAATGCCGCGTGCCGCCACGTCGGTAGCGACGAGAATTTCGAATTTCCCTTTGCGGTAGCCTGCCATCACTTGGTTTCTTTGTCCCTGTGAGATGTCGCCATGCAGACAGTCGGCGGATTTGCCTTGTCGTTTTAACTGGGAACACACCTGCCGCACGGTGGATTTGCGGTTGCAGAATACCATCACACGGTGCAAATCCAACGCGTCGATGATTTTGAGCATATCCGAAAGTCGTTGACTGCCGGAGGAGTGGATGGCGTATTGTTGGATGGACGGGCGGTTGTCGCCTTTGGATTCCACCTCAATTTGCACCGCGTTACGCTGATATTCCCACGCCACGTCTTCCACGTCACGGGAGATGGTGGCGGAAAACATCACCACTTGGGTGTCGGCAGGCGTGGCGTGCAAAATCTTGCGTACGTCACGGATAAAGCCCATTTTGAGCATTTCGTCCGCCTCGTCCAGTACCACGGTATACACATTGCCGAGCCATACTACGCGCCGTCCCATTAGATCGAGCAGGCGGCCGGGGGTGGCCACCACGATTTGCGGTTTTTTCTTCATGGCATTTATCTGGGTATTCATACTTTGCCCACCGTAGACGGGAACAATATGTACGCCGGGACGAAACGCCGCGAGCCGCCGTAGGTCGTCGGTGATTTGCAGACACAGTTCGCGCGTAGGGCACACCACCACCACCTGAACGTCGGTGCAGTCTAAGTCGAGGCATTCGAGTATCGGGATGCCGAAGGCGCAGGTTTTGCCGGTGCCGGTCGGGGCTTTGGCAATGACGTCATAGCCGTCCCGTACCGCAGGAATGGCCTGCAGTTGGATAGGCGTGGGGGAGTGAAAGCCCATTTTTTCAAGGGCTCTGGTCGTTTCCGGCTGTAATTCCAAGCTGTCAAACGACAAAATTTCGGGTTGTTCGTTGCTCACAAAGAGGTCCTCCGTTGGTTCTTTTCGTAAAAATATGGGGGTAGATTATGGTAATATAAAATTAAGGGGCACATTTTGGTTATTTGAGTTCCGCAATGGTGACGCCGTCTTCGCCCTCGCCGTATTTGCCAAGCCGATAGGACTTAACGGACGGATGCGAGCGGAGATGTTGCTGCACCGCGGCGCGCAAAACGCCGGTGCCTTTGCCGTGAATCAGCGTGACGGCAGGAAGACCGGCCAACACCGCGCGGTCGAGGAATAAATCCACAGCAGGAAGCGCTTCGTCTACCGCCATACCGCGCAAGTCCAGCTCGAGGCCCGTGCCACGGGAACGACCGACTTCGGCGGTCGTGTCGCTTGAAACGGCGGGTTTGGAAGTGCGGAATTTTTTTGCCGCTTTTTCGGTTTGGGTTTTGGCGCTTGCCGCCTCGCACAAGCGTAAATTTGCAAGCGGCACACGGGTGCGCACGACGCCGGCTTGCACTTCCACCAAACCGTCTTTGTCCGGCAGTGACAGCACCGTACCGTCTTTGCCGAGGTCGGCGAGTGTGACCGCATCGCCCACTTTCAGCGGCCGAGGCAACACATACAACTCTGTCGGCGCGGCGGCATCCACAGGATCAAGCGCATCTTCCATTTTGGACAGTTGCCGCCGCAATTTCGATTTGGCGGCGGTGGCATTCGCGGAAAAAGCCGCGGCGTGTTTCTGCTTTTTCAGGCGGTCCAATTCTTCGATGAGCCGCTCGGAGTCAAGCCGCGCCCGTTCCACGATTTTCTTTGCCTCGATGCGTGCATCTTCGAGCGCTTTTTTGCGTTCTTTTTCGAGCTGTTCCGCGTGGGCTTTGGCGGTTGCCGCATCGCGTTCGGCGGCCGTGCGCGACTGTTTTGCTTCGGTCAATTCCTGCTCCAAGGCGTGACGTTGTTCATCAAGGCGTACGACCACGTCTTCCATTTTGCGATCCTCGCCGGAAACCAGTGTTTTTGCCCGTTCTACCACGTCCGGCAAAATGCCGAGCCGTTCGGAGATGGCAAATGCGTTCGAGCGGCCGGGCACACCGACCAACAGGCGATAGGTGGGGCGTAAGGTGGCAACGTCGAATTCGCAACTGCCGTTTTCCACACCGGCTTCGTGGACGGCGTAGGCTTTTAGTTCGGCATAGTGGGTGGTGGCCACGATTTTTGCGCCCTGCTCGCGCAGGCGTTCGAGAATCGCCACCGCCAACGCCGCGCCCTCAACGGGATCGGTGCCGGCGCCCAGTTCATCCACCAAAACAAGGCTTTGGTGGTCGGCGATTTCCAAAATATCAATAAGGTTTTTCATGTGTGCCGAGAAGGTGGACAGCGACTGTTCAATCGACTGTTCGTCGCCGATATCCACTAAAATGCGGGAGAAAATCGACACGGCGCTGCCGTCATCCACCGGGGGAAGAAGACCGCACAACGTCATCAGTGACAAGAGGCCCACGGTTTTGAGCGTAACGGTCTTGCCGCCGGTGTTCGGGCCGGTAATCACGAGCGTGTCGAAATCGCCGCCCAGTTCCACGTCAATCGCCACCACGGATTTGGAATCAATCAACGGGTGACGGGCGTGGCGCAGTTTTATGTAGCCGTCTTGCCGCAGTTCGGGGCGAGAGGCTTTCATTTTATCTGCAAGGCGAGCTTTGGCAAAAATCAAATCCAGCGTAACAACTTGCTCGTATCCGGCGCAAAGCGAGCCGCAAAACCCTCCCACTTCGGCAGAGAGCGTGGCAATAATCCGCTCGATTTCCGCCTCTTCTTTTGCGGCGAGCAGGCGCAGTTCGTTGTTGGCTTCCACCGCCGCCATCGGTTCCACAAAAACGGTTGCGCCGGAGGAGGAAGCGCCGTGCACAAGGCCGGGCACGTCTGCGCGACATTCCGCTTTAACGGGAACGACAAAGCGGCCTTCTCGCAACGTAACGATAGGATCTTGCAGGGCTTTTTGGTAGGCAGGCGAGCGGATGAGTTTGTCGAGACTTTCTCTCACGCGAGAAGATGCCGAGCGGATTTTTCGCCGAATGTTGGCGAGTTCGGGACTGGCGCTATCCGCAACGGTATCATCGGAAAGAATCGCGTGGGTGATTTTTTCTTCTAAGAATTTGTTGGGCAAAATGCCGTCCAACAGGCGGTCAAGTGCCGTTTCGCCTTCCAAGTGGGCGCGCCATTCACAGATGCCGCGAAACACGCGTAAAAGTTCCGCCACGTCCAGCAGTTCTCGCAACGAAAGGGGAGAGCCGGTTTGGGCGCGTTTGGCGGCGGAAGCGATGGGCTTGACCGAACCGAAGGAGGGCGCACCGAACCGTAGAAGAAGCGACTGCGCTTCGGTGGTTTCATCCAAGCGACGGGAAACTTCGACCGCGTCCGTTGAGGGAGTGAGTTTCCTCGCCAGTGCCGCCGCGTCCGCACAAGCGGTTTCGGCGGCGAGTAATTCCAACACTTTCGGTAGTTCCAACGCCAGTTCATACCGTGTCACGACGACACCTCCTTCAAAACAGTGTATTCGCCCAAAACATACCCCACAAAAATCAAGGGGCAGGTTTTGGTGTGATTTCGCATAATTGATGATAAAAGTCCAACGTGTGGAATCCGCGGTTTAAGCGGAACAGCAAAAACCGTTCGCACACATCGGCTAATGACGCCAGTTCCTTTTCGGGAACGGCGAAAGAGAACGCTTTTTCAAGGGGCGCGGCAGGGATGAAGCGCAACGCCGCAAGCATGGTTTCGGAGAGGGGATAGCAGTCAAGCCCCACGCCGCAGTTTTCGCAAATCAACATGCCGTCTCGCAGCGAGAGGGACAGAGTCTGCGCTCCGCCGCAGCGACGGCAGGCGGAGAGATCGGGCATATAGCCGGCGGCGGCAAGCAAGCGCCATTCCACAACGAGTTTTACAAGCCGAGCATCTTTTTTGCCCTCTGACAAAAGGTGTAACGCATTGAGCATCAACCGCAGCGCGTCTTCTGCCGGCTCGTCCCAAGGAGCAAGCACGCCGCACAGTTCACAGAAATATTGGCCGACGGTGACGGCGGTTACGTCGCTTTTTAAGTCGAAAAACACGCGAAGCGGCTCCGCCTCAGACACGGAAAATCCGCTTTTGGTTTCGGTCAGTGTGAGACGCGAGTAGGTGAGGAGCGAGGTGGCGGCGCCTTTACGGCTTTTGATGGATTTGGCACCGCGAGCGGCGGCACGGATAAGCCCATTCTCCCGTGTCAGCGCCGTAATAAAGCGGTCGGATTCACCGACTTTGTTTTCCCGAATGATGAGGGCGTCGGTTTTGAGCGTCACGGGTGCCACCTTCTTTCGTCTGCGGCGGCAAAATGGCGTTTGTCGCCTGCCGATAGCGCAGATAATCGTCGATTTTCCCCGTTTTTGCAAAGGCTTGCCACAAAGCATCGGTCTCCACAAAGCAACCCTCCTTTCGGGATTACTTTGTGCAAAAACCGTGGGGGCTATACTCGCGAAACGGGGGAGATTTTGTTATTTTTCGATGGTGAAACCAAATTCACCGAGCGAGCCTTGACGGTTACGCCAGTCGGGTTTCACTTTTACCCAACATTGCAAATTGACCTTGGTATCGAGCATCTGTTCCATATCGGCACGAGCGAGGGTGCCGATTTCTTTGAGCATCGCGCCCTTTTTTCCGATAATCATTCCCTTGTGGCTCTCGCGCTCGCAGTAGATGTAAGCTTCGATGTCAACCACCGTGCCGTTTTTGCCTTCGTGCTCGCCCATGTGCTCAATGACAACGGCAGTGCCGTGGGGGATTTCCTGCTGCAACAAATGGAGCATCTTTTCGCGGATGAGTTCGGCGGCAATGAGCCGTTCCGGCTGATCGGTCACGGCATCGTCGGGGAAGAAGTGGGGGCTTTCAAACGCATAGTCGGAGAGCGCTTTTTCCAATTCATCCACCCCTTCGCCGGTTACGGCGGAAAGAGGGAGAATGGCATCGAATTCATAGACATCTTTCCACGCGGCGATACAGGCGAGAAGATTTTCTTTTTTCTCCACCAAATCCACTTTATTGATGACGAGCACCGCCGGGAGTTGCTCTTTTTTCAGTCGATTTAATAGCTCCTGCTCTTGCTCGCGGATTTCGGCGGTGGGTTCCACCACCAAAATCGCGCCGTCCACACCGGACATCGCCTCGCCGATAGAGCGAACCATAAAGTCCCCCAGTTTTGTACGGGGACGGTGCGCGCCGGGAGTGTCAAGAAAGACGAGTTGGGTGGTGCCGTCGGTCTTAACGCCCATAATACGGTTGCGCGTCGTCTGCGGCTTGTCCGAAACGATGGCCACCTTTTGCCCTACCAAACGGTTGAGCAGAGAGGATTTTCCCACATTCGGGCGACCGATAAGCGCCAAAAAGGCGCTGCGTGTAGTTTCCGCCATAATATACCCCCTAATTTTACTCTTCGGGTTTTTCAACAAACGAGTCTTCACGGGACAAGCCCAGTTTTGCCATCACGGTTTCTTCTTTTTCGCGCATCCGCACCGCTTCCAATCCGCCGTTTACGTGGTCGTAGCCCAAAAGATGTAGGACGGAGTGGACGGTAAGATAGCCCACTTCGCGCTGTAACGAGTGACCGAATTCCGCGGCTTGTTCCTGTGCGCGTTCAAAGGAAAGGACCACATCGCCGAGCAGTGCCGCGCCGGTTTCGGGGTTGTGGTCGTATTCGCCGTTTTCGCCTAAGGGGAAAGACAGCACATCGGTGGCGCGGTCCACTTGGCGAAACTGCAAATTCAGTTCGTGAATTTGCTCGTTATCCACAAACGACACGTCGATTTCGGCCGGTTCGGGGAAGTTTTCGGTTTGCAGCGTTGCCTCACAGCAGCGACGGATGAGCATCCGCGTGCCGGCAGGAATACGCACAACTTTCTGTCGATTTTCAATGGTTACTTTTGCTTTTGCCTTTGCCATTTTGAGACTCCTTTCGGTGTTGAGGTGTAGGGGAGTTTTTTTGCTTTGCGGTTTCATAAGCTTCGTACGCCGCCACGATGCGTTGTACCAACGGGTGGCGCACGACGTCTTTTTGGGTGAGGGTGCAAATGGCGACGTCTTCCACGCTGTCCAGTACTTTCATCACTTCTTTTAAGCCGCTTTTGCTGGAACCGGGCAAGTCGACCTGCGTTACGTCGCCGGTCACGACCATTTTGGAGTTAAAGCCCAGTCGGGTGAGGAACATTTTCATCTGTTCGGGAGTGGTGTTTTGCGCTTCGTCAAGGATGATAAAACTATCGTCCAGCGTGCGGCCGCGCATGTAGGCGAGCGGCGCAATCTCGATGTTGCCGCGCTCCAAATATTTTTGGTAGGTTTCCGCGCCTAACATATCGAACAGGGCATCGTACAACGGACGCAGATACGGATCAACTTTCGACTGCAAGTCACCGGGAAGAAAGCCCAGTTTTTCGCCGGCCTCCACCGCGGGACGGGTAAGAATGATGCGGTTGATTTCTTTGGCGCGGAAGGCGTTGACCGCCATCGCCACCGCCAAATATGTTTTGCCGGTACCTGCCGGACCGACGCCTAAAACCACCGTGTTATCGCGGATGGCATCGACGTATTGCTTTTGTCCGAGAGTTTTGGGTTTGACCGGTTTGCCTTTGGCGGTGATCACCACACCGTCCGCCGCCAGCTGAGAAAGGCTCGCATCGCCGCCCTCGTCCACCAGCATCAGCACGTAGCGGACGTTTTGTTCGCCAAGTTGTTCGCCACGGTTGATAAGCGTCAGCAATCCGTGTACCGCGCGCACCGCTTTATCCACGTTTTCCGCATCGCCGGAGATTTTGAGATCGCCGCCTCGGATGACGATATCCACGCTGTAATGCTGTTCAATCAGCCGCACGTTTTCGTCAAAACTGCCGAAAAGAGAGACAGCTTGTTCCATTCTGTCAATGCTCAGCACTTGTTCTGTCATGCCGCGCCTCCTTTTTTACAGACATACACAGTTTAGTATAGCACAAAATTCCCCGTTTGTCATAAAAAATGTGGAATTTTTTGAAAAAATCTGTTGCAGAGGATTTTACGAAAAAATCCTCGCGGACAAGGGGCGAGAAGAACGCATATAGTGACAATAGCACGGGTGGTTTTTACCTGTGTGTGAGTATGACAGAAGGAGGCGTTTTTTCGATGGAAAAAACGATACAATACAGTGTCGGTTCGGTGAGCCGCGCGATTCAAGGGCAAAAAGTGTTACAGCGCAACGGGTTTCGGGCGTTCGTCCATCGTTCGTCGGGGAAAACGGTCGGCGGATGCGGACACAGCCTTTGGGTAACGGTGGAAAACAACGACCGCAGAGCACAGGCGGAACGGCTGCTTGTTGCTTCCGGCATCCGGTTTACTGTGGGGAAAGGGGACGGCGTATGATTTATTTGGACAACGCCGCCACCACCTTTCCGAAACCGCCGACCGTGTTGGCGGCGATGGTGCGCGGAATCGAAAAATGCGGTGGAAATCCCGGGCGCGGCGGACATCCGCTTTCGCTTGCGGCGGCCGAAGAACTGTGGGCTTGCCGCGAAACAGCGGCGCGGTTGTTTCATTTTTCTGCGCCCGAGCGCGTGGTGTTTACGCAAAACTGTACGATGAGCCTTAATATAGCACTGAAAGGGTTGCTTGCAAACGGCGGTCACGCGGTGTGTTCCGACGTAGAGCATAATGCGGTGATGCGGCCGCTTCACGCGCTTTCGGTGGCAGGAAAAGCCACGTTCTCGGTGGTGGAAACGGTGGCGGAAGACGACGAAAAAACAGTGGAAAATTTTCGTCGTGCCATCACGCCGGAAACGACGGTACTCTGCTGTACAGCTTGTTCCAACGTTACGGGGCAGGGACTTCCCGTAACGGCGCTCGGTGCGCTTGCACGGGAATGGAATTTGGCGTTTGTGGTGGATGGGGCGCAGGCGGCAGGGCTTTTGCCGCTGGATATGGCACGCGATAACGTGGATTTTCTCTGTATGCCGGGGCACAAAGGGTTGTACGGGCCGATGGGAACGGGGTTGCTTCTTTGCAGTGACCGTTATCCGCTTTGCACGTGGATGGAAGGCGGCACCGGCAGTCAATCGCTGAGTTTTTATCCGCCGGACGAGCTACCGGAACGGTTGGAATGCGGCACGCTGAACGTGCCCGGTATCTGTGGTTTGCGTGCAGGGATGGAGTTTGTGGAAAAACGGGGGATTGCCGCGCTTCATTTTGACGAACGGCGAATAATGACGCCGTTGTACGAGTGGCTTGCAGGGGAGGCGGACGTTACGCTTTGTTCGATGCCGCTTTCGCATAAACATTCACCGCTCGTCACATTTACGGTGGAAGGAGTCGCTTCCGAATCCGTGGCAGAAGCGTTGTCCGCCGCCGGGGCGGCAGTGCGCGCCGGCTATCATTGTGCGCCTACCGCTCACGTGAAGTGCGACACGTTGGAGTCCGGCGCGGTGCGTGTGTCCCCGTCGGCGTTTACCAACCGTCGCCAAATCGAGGATTTCCTGAAAATTTTTGACAAAATCGACAAAAAAAGATTGCAATAGCGAAGAAAATATAGTAATATAAATATGTATAGTATAAAATGGCAGATTATACCGCATAAAAAAGAAAGGAGTGGCGAGCAAACTTTGCTCTGCCGAAAAACCCATGGCTGCATTTTTCGGACGAATTTGGGAGCGCATTGTCGGAATTTTTTCTTCAATCAATATCGCCACAAGCATATTGGACATCGTCATCGTTGCGGTGTTGATTTATATGGTGTTCAAATTGGTAAGAGATTCCCGTGCCGAACAACTGGTTAAGGGTATTATTTGGTTTTTGATTATCTATGTTTTCGCAAAGATTTTCACATTGACCACGTTGAGCTATATTATGGACTTCTTTATTGCCAATGCGCTGATTTTGCTGGCGGTTATTTTCCAACCGGAGCTTCGCCGCGCTTTGGAGAGAGCGGGACATTCTCGCGTTGGGGCCGGCATTTTCAACTTTGGCCTTACGGATGACGATATGGTGCGTAACGCTCGCGTGGATCAATGTATCAACGCGGTGTGCGACGGCATGGAACTCTTACAGCGCCAGAAAATGGGTGCGTTGGTCGTGTTTGAACGGGACACCCGTCTCGGCGAGGTGATGCTTTCTGGTACCGAACTGAACGCCGAGCCGTCAGCGGAATTGGTGGGGAACTTGTTTTTCAACAAATCCCCACTTCATGACGGTGCGGTCATCGTCCGCGATGGCAAAATCGCCTCCGCAGGATGTATTCTCCCGTTGTCGGACAACCCACAAATCAAAAGCAATCTCGGCACCCGTCACCGCGCTGCTGTGGGAATGAGCGAAAATTCCGATGCGGTGGTGTTGGTGCTTTCGGAAGAATCCGGCGAAATGTCGCTGGCGGTTTCCGGTGTGCTGAAACAAAATTACAGTCATGAGTCTCTGCGCCTTGCGTTGCGTAACATGCTGATAGTCCAAGAACCGGACGGCGAGAAGAAACGCTGGTTTCAAAGGGGGCGTCAGAAATGAAAGATACATTGCGAAAAAAACTGACACTCACCGGATGGATGCATAATCGCAAGACGCTGATTGCTGTATCGGTGCTGATGGCGGTGGTTTTGTGGGCAGTCGTTAAAACACAAAGCCCCGATTTGAGCACTCGTTCGATTACCGTTCCCGTCACGGTGGACCTCAGCGAACGAAACTTTGCCGACGATGATTTGCGCCTGGTGGGCGAGGTCAAGGAGAATGTTGTCGTTGTCGTTAAAGGCCCGTGGTCTACGATAAGCAGCATGACCGCCGAAGATATTCGCGTAAGAGCGGACGTAGATGCCATAAAAAAACCCGGCAAACAAAAAGTTGCTTTGCTCGCGTCTCGCAACAGCAACGTGGTGAACTATGAGATCGTGTCCTGCACACCCGCTCAGTTGGAGATTGAGTGCGATTCTTGGGAAGAGACAAAAGTCCCACTCGAGATCGACGCCTCTTCGTTGGAAGTCGCAGATCCGGATACGATGCTGTTGAAAGCGCCGAAACCGAATGTTCCCGTCAATGACGGCGAAAAAGTTACGGTTACGGTTTACGGCCCACACACCACAGTCAAAAACATTAAAAAACTGATTGCCACGGTTTCCGAAGAAGAACCTTTAGGAGACACAAAGGATATTACCCCCGAACTGAAAGCGGTAGACGACAATGGTAAGGAAGTGAGCCTGGAAAACTGCACGATTAACGAGTTGGCGGACAAGCAGTTAGAGGTGAGGGTAGAGGTGTGCTTCTACAAAGACGTAACGTTGGACGTGGAGTGGCACAACGCGCCGGATACCATTCGCAACAACAGAGAGATTTTCTCCGTTTCGCCGGCAATAGTGAAAGTAATCGGAAACCAGGACGATATTAACGAATTGTCCGACACGTTGGTGGTGGACCAGTTGGATTTTGATCATTTGGTCGGACAAAAATACGAGAAAGAAGTCACCGTTCCTCTGCAGGACGGCGTCACACTTGAAGAAAACGTCGCCGAGGTGACGGCGACGGTGACGTTGGACCTCAGCGCCTATACGAAAAAAACGGTGACGGTGACGTTGGACGACAGTACCGTTTCATTTATCAACAACACCGAAAAGAAAAAGACGGCGGTAGTGGAACAAAAAGTGAATATTGACTTTTACGGAAGCGAGGAAGCACTCGAAAACGTCTCGAACGACAAGGCGAGAGTGACGGTGGATTTGGCCGGCACCAAAGAAAAAGGCCTGAAAAACACCAAAGGCATCGTCCGGATGCTTGCTGTTTCCGACGGCTGGTTCTACTATGGAGAAAACGAAGCCGGCATACAGGTCAGTGTGTTGTTATCGTAGACTACCGAAAGTATAATTCTTGAACAATATTACCGTTTGTAAAAGCGGAAGCCGCGTATGTGGTTTCCGCTTTTTTCGGAAAAGCCTTGTATTTCAACGGTTTTTCGCAAACCCCAGGAAGGAGCGTGCCTTATGGCCACACCGCTTGACAAAACGCGCAACTTTTGTATTGTTGCCCATATCGACCACGGAAAATCCACGCTTGCCGACCGCCTTTTGGAAAAAACCCAAACGGTCGCGCTGCGCGATATGGAAGACCAACTGCTCGACAGTATGGATTTGGAGCGTGAGCGAGGCATTACCATTAAAGCCCACGCTGTTACGATGTCCTACACCGCAAACGACGGTGAAACCTATACTCTAAACCTCATCGACACGCCCGGCCATGTGGACTTTAACTACGAAGTGTCTCGCAGTTTGGCGGCGTGCGAGGGGGCGCTTTTGGTGGTGGATGCGTCGCAGGGCATCGAAGCCCAAACGCTCGCCAACACCTATCTTGCGGTGGAACACGGGTTGGAGATCGTGCCGGTCATCAACAAAATCGACTTGCCTGCCGCCGATCCCGAACGGGTGCGGACGGAAATCGAGGATATTATCGGCATTGACGCTTCCGCCGCACCGTGTATTTCGGCAAAAGCAGGCCTCAACATTGAGGAAGTGTTGGAACAGATCGTCACGATGATTCCGTCTCCCTCCGGCGACAGCGAAAAACCGCTGTCCGCTTTGATTTTTGACAGTTATTACGACAGCTATCGCGGCGTGATCGTCTATATCCGCGTGATGGAAGGTACGCTTAAAGCCGGCGACCGCATTCGCATGATGGCGACCGGCGCGGAGTTCGACGTGGTGGAAGTGGGCATTATGCGTCCCGGCAAGTTGGAGCCGGCCAAAGAGTTGTCCGCCGGTCAGGTGGGCTATATTGCCGCTTCCATCAAAACGGCATCGGATGCCCGTGTGGGCGATACGGTGACGCTTGCAACCAATCCTGCCGCTGCGCCGCTTCCCGGTTATCGCAAAGCGAACCCGATGGTGTTCTGCGGCATTTTCCCGTCGGACGGCGCGAAATACCCCGACTTGCGCGAGGCGTTGGAACGTTTGCAACTCAACGATGCCTCGCTCTCCTTTGAGCCGGAAACGTCGGTGGCGCTTGGGTTTGGCTTCCGCTGCGGTTTTTTGGGACTTTTGCATATGGAGATTATCCAAGAGCGGTTGGAGCGTGAGTTTAATCTTGACCTCATTACCACCGCGCCGAGCGTGGAATATCGCCTGACGATGAACGACGGTTCGGTTGTAATGGTGGACAACCCCACGAACTACCCCGATCCCGGCAGTATTCGCCTGGCGGAAGAGCCGATCGCGGAAGCGCACATCTACGCGCCGAACGACTATGTGGGCAACATTATGGAACTGTGCCAACAGCGCCGCGGTGTGTTTAAGGATATGAAGTATATCGATCCTACGCGCGTGGATATTCACTACGAATTGCCGCTCAATGAAATTGTCTACGACTTTTTCGATGCGCTCAAATCGCGGACGAAGGGCTACGCCAGTTTCGATTACGAACTCAAAGGATTTGCTACCTCGTCGCTCGTGAAACTGGACATCCTCTTGAACGGCGAAGTGGTGGATGCGCTGTCCTTCATCGTGTTTGCCGACAATGCCTATGCTCGTGCGCGCAAATTGTGCGAGCGGCTGAAAGAGCATATTCCGCGACAACTGTTCGAAGTGCCGATTCAAGCGGCTATCGGCGGCAAAATCATTGCGCGCGAAACGGTGAAAGCGATGCGCAAAGACGTGCTTGCCAAGTGCTATGGCGGCGATATCACCCGTAAGAAAAAATTGCTCGAAAAACAAAAAGAGGGCAAGAAAAAGATGCGCCAACTCGGCTCGGTGGAAGTGCCGCCGGAGGCGTTTATGGCGGTGCTCAAACTGGATGACGAATAATCGCCGTGTGGCCGTCAAAATTGGGTGAAAAATGTAAAAAATTGTTGACAACCGTCCGCGTGGGCGGTATAATGCACACAAATAAATAGAGATAGAGGCGCGAATAGCATCAGTATCCGGAACAACGGCACGTTTTCGCCACCGGAAAAAGGGTTCTTCGCCGAAATCCCGTCAAAAGGACGTTTTTTGCCGGGGTTGGGCCGCGACAAAATATGCCGCGGACTGTCACGTGTTGCGTGGAGGGCTATCGACCGAAAGGAACCAAAGGTTGCGGCGCTCTGCCGTGACCTTTTTCTTTTGCACCACCGCTTTTATCCCTATTGAAAATGGAGGAAAGAAAAATGAAAAAAACGTTGCCCAAAATCGGCATTTTCGTGGCGTTCATCGCCGCGTTTGCCTGGGTGTGTTCCTTTACCGGCTCCATTACGAGCCCGACAGGAACGCTGTGGTCGCTGTTGCCGCCGATTATCGCTATCGGCTTGGCGCTGTTGACAAAAGAAGCGTATTCGTCTTTGTTCATCGGCATTGTGTTTGGCGGTTTGCTTGCGGCGAACTTCAGCCCGATTGGTGCGGTGAACAAACTGACCAACGAGGGATTTGTTTCCGCGGTGTCCAATCAAGCGGGCATCTTCATCTTCCTTGTTATTCTCGGTATTTTGGTGGCGCTGATTAACAAAACCGGCGCTTCTAAAGCCTTCGGCGAGTGGGCGGCAAAGCACGTGAAAAGCAAAGTCGGCGCCGCGCTGTGCACCTTTGTTCTCGGCGTGCTCATCTTTATCGATGACTATTTCAACTGCCTGACCGTCGGTGCGGTCATGCGTCCTGTGACCGACAAGGCGAAAATTTCCCGTGCGAAATTGGCGTACCTTATCGATGCGACCGCCGCGCCGGTGTGTATGATTGCTCCGATTTCCTCGTGGGCGGCGGCGGTTTCCGGCTATGCGCCGGAGGGAACGAGCGGCATTAAACTGTTCTGCCAGGCGATTCCGTACAACTTGTATTCGTTGCTGACCTTCGGTTTCATCATTGCCATTACGCTGATGAAGATGGATTACGGTCCGATGAAAAAATTCGAGAGAAACGCCGACAACGGTGATTTGTTCACCACCGGCAAAGCAGACACCAAAAAAGAAGAATCCACCGGTAAAGGCAAGGTTATCGATTTGATTTTGCCGGTTATCGTGTTGATTATCGTTTGCGTAATTTCGCTCGTGTACGTCGGCCGTTGCATGTATGGCGATGACTGGGTGTTCACTCCGGAAAAATATGATGCTTCTATGGGCTTTGTCGATGCCTTCTCCAACACCGATGCCACCTTGGGTTTGCCGTGGGGCGGTATTGTGGCGCTTGTGGTTGCGATTGTGTACTTCCTCTGCCGTCGTGTGGTGAGCTTCAAGGAAGCGATGGAGTGCATTCCGCAGGGCTTTATCGCCATGGTTCCTGCCATCCTCATTCTGACGATGGCGACCACGCTGAAAAACATGACCGGTTTGTTGGATTCCAACACGTTTGTGCAAACCACGTTGGCGTCGGCGGAATCGCTTTCGAACTTCCTGCCGGCAATCATCTTTTTGGTGGCGTGCGTGATTTCGTTTGCGACCGGTACGTCGTGGGGTACGTTCGGTATCCTCATCCCGATTGTGTTGGCGATTTTCCCGGTGGGAAGCGTGCTCGGCACCGTTTCGATGTCCGCCTGCCTCGCCGGTTCTGTGTGCGGTGACCACTGCTCGCCCATCTCGGATACGACAATTATGTCCTCTGCCGGTGCACAATGTAACCATATCGACCACGTGTCCACCCAGTTGCCTTACGCGCTGACGGTGGCGGCGGTGTCTTTCGTTGGCTACATCATTGCCGGTTTGTCCAAGAACCTTGCCGTTACGCTGATTTCTTCGTTCGCGATTATGGCTGGCGTGCTGGTGGTTATCTTCTTTATTCAGAAGAACTCCGGCAAAGAAAAAACCGCAAAAGCGGAATAAATTTCCGAAATGCAAACGCGCCCCAAACGTCGTTTGGGGCGCCTTTTTTTGTATCTTTTAAGAAAAATAAAAAAAGCCTTGACGAAACGAAATCGGTTTGTTATAATGGACGATGTTCAGATGCTACTGTGGCTCAGCTGGTAGAGCAGCTCACTCGTAATGAGCAGGTCGTCCGTTCGAATCGGATCAGTAGCTCCAACCCCCGAATTTCGGTTCGGGGGTTTTCCTATGGGATTTTTTGAGGAGGTGGAGTGCAAAGTGGAATTTAACGTGATGAACGTGGTGTTTGATTTGGCGGTCATTTTGCTCGCCACCAAATTCTTCGGCCTTGTCACTCGCCACTATGGATTTCCGCAAGTGGTCGGCATGGTTATTGCAGGCCTTCTTGTCGGACCGGCCATCGTGTCGGCGCTTCCGCTCGGCATCGACGGAATCATCGCTCCTACCGAAGCGGAAATGGATGCGCTCCACGTGTTCGCACAAGTGGGCGCGTGTTTGGTGCTGTTTTCCAGCGGTCTCGAAACCAACTTGACGGAACTTAAAAAAAGCGGCACAAAAGCGGCCGTGATTGCTTGCGGCGGCGTACTGGCGCCGTTAATTCTCGGCACGGTGGGCGCGCTGTTCTTTATGAAAGGCGGACTTTCCGCGGCTTCCGATCCGCATGTTGTGTATAATGCGTTGTTCGTCGGCTGCATTCTCACCGCGACCAGCGTGGGCATCACGGTGGAAACGCTGCGAGAACTGAAAAAACTGCAAACGCCGGTGGGAACGGTGATTTTAAGTGCCGCCATTATCGACGACGTGCTCGGTATTCTCGTTTTGAGTGTCGTGACCAATCTGAAAAGCGGCGGTAGCATTTGGGCGACGCTCGGTCGCACGGTGGGGTTTTTCGTGTTTGCCGTTGGATTTGGTCTGTTGTTCCGTTCGCTGTTCCGTTGGCTTGGCAAAACGCGGCCACACCGTCGCCGCACCAGTATTTTGGCGTTCGCGCTGTGCTTTTTGTTTGCGTTTTATGCCGAGGAGTATTTCGGAGTGGCCGCGATTACCGGCGCGTATATGGCAGGCATTATGCTCAGTGGGCTGGAAGACACCTCGTTTGTGGACCGCAAAGTGGTGGTGTCCGGCTATATGATTTTTACCCCGATTTTCTTTGCGTATATCGGCATCAGCGCGGATTTCAGCCAGTTTAGGATTTCGGATTTGTGGTTCTGCTTGGCGTTTGTGATTTTGGGTATTGCCGGCAAAATCCTCGGTTGCGCCGGCGTGGGACGTGTTTGTAAAATGCCGCGCCGCGAGTCGCTGACCATCGGATGCGGAATGATAGCTCGTGGCGAGGTGGCGCTTGCGGTGTATGCCGCCGGTTCGGCGCTCATTTATACGGATGCCGACGGAAAACTGCTTGGAATTGATCCGCTTGCGGCGACGATTTTTCTGATCCTCACCTCGTCGGTGCTGTGCCCGATTTTGCTTAACACCTGTTTTGGCAAGAAGAGGAAAAAGAAAACCGCGCAGTGATTTCCTTTGCAGGGGACGGTTCTCTCGACGTCCCTTGAAAGAGTTTTGATGACGATTTCAAGCCACCCGATTACGCGGGTGGCTTTTGCTTATCAAAAAACCTTTGATTTTTCGGAAAACTGTGCTATAATAAAATTTCAAGGAAAGGAGGCGGCGTTGTTGAAAAAACAAATTGCCATTTTCGATACGACTTTGCGAGACGGCTCCCAGGCGGAGACCATCTCCTATTCGTTGCAGGACAAATTGCATATTGTCCGCACGCTGGATGCGTTCGGCGTAACCTATATCGAAGCGGGCAACCCGGCTTCTAATCCGAAAGATCTTCATTTTTTTGAGGCGCTGAAAGAAAATCCGCCGAAGAAGGCAAAACTTTGCGCGTTCGGCGCGACGGTGCATCCTTTTACGCCGGCGGAGAAGGACAAAAATCTCCAAACCCTGCTGTTTGCGGACACGCCGGCGGTGGCGGTGGTGGGCAAAGCCTCCGTGTCCCACGTGACCGAGATTTTGCAGATTGACAAAGCCGAAAATCTTCGAATGGTGCACGACACGGTGACGTATCTTAAAGCCGCCGGTCGCGAAGTCATCTTTGATGCCGAGCATTTCTTCGACGGCTATCGGGAAGACGGCGAGTACGCGCTTTCGGTGCTTTCGGCGGCGAACGATGCCGGTGTGGACGTGCTGTGTCTGTGCGATACCAACGGCGGTACGCTGCCAGATGAGATTAAAGCCACAACGACGGCAGTGAAAGCGGCGTTCCCGAACGTTACGCTGGGTATTCACTGCCATAACGACAGTGGCTGTGCCGCGGCCTCCACCCTTGCGGCGGTGGATGTGGGTGTCACCCACGTGCAGGGAACGTTTTTGGGCCTTGGTGAGCGGTGCGGCAACGCGGCGCTGACCACGGTTATCGGCAACCTGACGTTTAAATGCGATTGCGATTGCGGCGTGAAACTGAGCGATATGAAACGCGCCGCCGGTGACATCGCCGAAATTTCCAATATTCGGATGCAGCGCAGTATGCCGTACGTCGGCAAATGCGCGTTTGCTCACAAAGGCGGAATGCACGTGGATGCGGTGATGAAAAAGCCGGCATCGTTTGAGCATATCGAGCCGTCGCTTGTCGGTAACGAGCGCCGGTTTTTGCTCAGCGAAGTGGCAGGGCGCGGCACCGTTTTGCCGCGGTTGCACAAGTTTGCGCCGGAACTGACAAAGCAATCCCCCGAAACCGCTGCCTTTATCGAAGAAGTAAAACAACGGGAATATGCAGGCTATCAGTATGAGGGCGCGGATGCCAGTTTTGAATTGCTGGTGAAACGGTTTCTCGGCAAGTGGAAACCCCACTTTAACGTGATTATGTACAAATCGAGCGAGGATTTTCCTGCGCCGGATGGTGAACGCCAATCCACCGCTGTCATCAAAATTGAAGTGGACGGCAAAACGCAAACGGCCGGCGCGATGGGTATCGGCCCGTTGCACGCGCTTGATACGGCGATGCGCGAGGCGCTTACCGCGTTTTATCCCGAAATCGGCGAGTTGCGTATGAGCGACTACAAGGTGCGTGTGCTTGAGACCAACAAAGCGACCGACGCCACCACGCGTGTGTTGATGGAGACTACCGACGGAGAAAAAAATGTGTTTGTGACCGTGGGCGTTTCCACCGACGTGGTGGAAGCCTCGTTCCTTGCGTTGGTGGATGCATTCGAGTATGCCCTTTCTCGCAACGATAAGTAAAAAAAGAAAAACACCGCAGGAACTGTGTTTCTGCGGTGTTTTTTTGTAAAAAGCTCAATCTTTCACCGGGCGGCAATGCCAAATGCGGTCGGAATAATCGCGGATGGCACGGTCGGCAGAGAAGAAGCCGCTTTCGGCCGTGTTGCAAAGCGCCATTTTCGTAAAGCACGTGCCGTCGTGATAGGCGGCGGCGGAGTCGCTTTGGGCGCGGCGGTAATCCTCGAAATCCGCGAGCACCATATAGGGATCAACGGTGAGCAGCGAATCGACAATCTCTTTGTAGTTTTGACCGCCGAAGCCTGCCGCCATAAAATCGAGAGCGCGGCGGATGCGCGGATTGTTTTCATAGTAGAAACGGGGGTTATAGCCGTCCCGTTTCAGTTGCGCGGCTTCCGGCGTGGTGAGGCCGAATAGGAACATATTCTCTTTGCCTACCGCCTCACAGATTTCTACGTTGGCGCCGTCTAAGGTGCCGAGCGTGACGGCGCCGTTCATCATCAGTTTCATATTGCCGGTGCCGCTGGCCTCGGTGCCGGCAAGCGAGATTTGCTCGCTGATATCCGCGCAGGGAATGAGCCGTTCTGCCAGGGTTACGCGGTAGTCCTCGAGATAGACGACTTTAAGACGGTCGCGCACCGCAGGATCGTTTTCAATCTCTTGCCCGAGCTTGCAGATAAAGCGAATAATCTCCTTGGCCAAAAAGTACCCCGGAGCCGCTTTTGCGCCGAACAGATACGTTCGGGGGGTATATTCTTGGTTGGGATTTTCTTTGAGGTCGAGATAGGTGTCGAGAATGTGCAAGGCGTTCAGGTGTTGGCGCTTGTACTCGTGAAGCCGTTTTACCTGAACGTCGAACAACGAGTCGGGATCAAGCGCCACACCGTTTTGCTTTAAGGCATAGTCGGAAAAGCCGGCTTTGTTACGGCGTTTCACGTCGGCAAACGCCGCAAGGGTTTCGCTGTCGTCCGCAAACGCGGCCAACTTGTGAAGTTCGGCGGCATCCGTCACAAACCCGTCGCCGATACGCTCTTTCAAAAAGGCGGTCAGTCGTGGGTTGGCCTGGCACAGCCACCGCCGATGGGCGATACCGTTCGTCACGTTTTTGAATTTTTCCGGAAACACGGTGGCCGCCGCCGGGAACACGTCGGTTTTGACCAGTTCACTGTGCAGTGCGGACACGCCGTTGACTGAATGAGAGGAGGCCACGCACAAGTTGGCCATTTTAATGATGCCGAATCGACGAATCGCCATTTGTTCCACAAGCGAGAAATCGCCGCCGGTTTTTTCGGTCATTTCGGCGGTATGGCGAGCATCAATTTCCTTTACAATTTGATAAATGCGGGGGAGCCGTTCGGAGAACAAATCCTCCGGCCAACATTCGAGCGCTTCCGCCATTACGGTGTGGTTGGTGTAGCCAACGGTACGGCAAACGATGTCCCACGCGGCATCCCAGGAGTAGCCGCATTCGTCCAAGAGGATGCGCATCAGTTCCGGAATGGCGAGCGTTGGGTGAGTATCGTTTAAGTGGATGGCCGCCATTTCGGGGAAATTGTCCATCGTGTGATATTGTTTCAAGTGCCGCTCCACCATATCCTGTACCGAAGCGGACACGAGGAAATACTGCTGTGTCAGCCGCAACGATTTGCCTTCGCGGTGGTTGTCGGCAGGGTAGAGCACTTGGGTGATGACCTCTGCCATCGCCTTTTTCTCCATGGCGCGCAGATAGTCGCCTTGGTTAAACAGCGTCATATCCATTTCCGGGGCCGACGAGCGCCACAGCCGCAAAGTGGATACACAGTGGCCGCCTTTCGACGGCACCATCATATCGTAGGCGTGGGCGAGAACACGAGTGGCGTTTTCGTGGGAGACGTGGTGATAGCCGTTATCCCACGATTCCACCACGTTGCCGCCGAACAGTACTTCTTTGGTCAGTTCCGGTCGGGGCAGCAGCCACTGGCCGCCGCCGGGAAGCCAAAAATCCGGCAACTCCGTTTGCCAACCGTCCACCAATTTTTGGCGAAAAATACCGTATTCATACAAAAGCGAGTAGCCGGTGGCAGGGATTTTCGCGTTGGCAAGCCCGTCCAAGAAACACGCCGCCAACCGCCCGAGGCCGCCGTTGCCGAGGCCGGCATCCGGCTCCAATTCATACAAAGCCTCCAGTTTTGTGCCGAGTTCGCGGCAAGCCTCTTCCGCTTCTTCGGCAAGGCCGAGATTTTCTAAGTTGTTTTTCAGCGAGCGGCCCATCAAAAATTCCATACACAAGTAGTAGACTTGTTTGGAGTTTTGCACGTACGCGCGGTCCATATACGCCACACGGTCACTGTGCATCCGTTCGCGCAGAATCAGCACCAGCGCATCATAAAAATTCTCGTCCGTCGCATCTTGCGGTTGCACCGAAAAGCGATGGATGAGTTTGTTTTTCAGTTGTTCTTTCAGTCCCGTGTTCATACAGCGCGACACCTTTCTTGTTGGATTACTCCTTTATTATATGCAATGAAGCCGGGAATTGCAAGGGATAACCAAAAAATTACCCCCAAATTAAAAAAATCACTTGACAAATGGGAAAAAAGGTGTATAATAAACTTGTATGTAAAGTTTTTTGCCTTTACGAAGGCGCGAAAATTAGTGAAATGTGGTGTGTTTCCTATGGCAAAAAATATGGAGATGGCATTTCTCTGCGACTTCTACGGAGATATGCTTACCGATAAACAGCGCGACGTGATGGAGTTGTACTACAACGACGACCTCTCGTTGTCCGAAATCGCCGAAAACGCCGGTATTACCCGTCAGGGTGTCCGCGATTCCATCAAACGGGCCGAGTCCCAGCTGGTGGAAATGGAGGAACGCCTTGGTTTGGCGCGCCGTTTCCGCGAACTGCGCGAGCAGATGAGCATTGTGGAGAACGCGGCCAAAGAAATTCGTGAACAAAACAACTACCTTTCCCGTTCTCGCGAAATTGAGGAGAGGGCCGCCCGTATCGAGGAAATCGCTTCCGCGCTGGCGGAGGAATGATTTTCCACCCCGACTTGTAAAGGAGATTTCCCGTGGCATTTGAAGGACTTTCCGAAAAACTTGCCGCCACGTTCAAGCGTCTGCGCGGCAGAGGAAAACTGAATGAAGCGGACGTAAAAGAAGCGATGCGCGAGGTGCGCCTTGCCCTTCTGGAAGCGGACGTCAACTACAAAGTCGCCAAAGAGTTTACAAACAACGTCACCGCTCGCGCCGTTGGTGCGGACGTGATGGAGAGCCTCACCCCCGGCCAAATGGTGGTTAAAATCGTCAACGAAGAGTTGACGGCACTGATGGGCGGTCAGGCGGAGCGGCTCGCTACGACTAACCATCCGCCTTGCATCATTATGATGTGCGGCTTGCAAGGTTCCGGTAAAACCACCCACAGCGCGAAACTCGCTAAAATGCTGAAAAGCCAAGGTCGCCGGCCGCTTCTTGTGGCGTGCGACGTGTACCGCCCTGCCGCTATCAAACAGTTGCAGGTCGTGGGCGAGCGCGTGGGCGTTCCGGTGTTCGAGATGGGCACCGAAAATCCCGTAAAAATTGCTGAGGCCGCGGTGAAACACGCGCGCGACCACGGCAACGACTATGTGATTTTGGATACGGCCGGTCGTTTGCATATTGACGAACAGCTCATGCAAGAGCTGCAAAACATCAAAAAAACCGTCGAACCCCACGAACAGTTGCTGGTCGTGGATGCCATGACCGGTCAGGATGCGGTCAACGTCGCCAAATCCTTTGACGATACACTGGGCATCACCGGTGTCATCCTCACGAAGTTGGACGGCGATACCCGTGGCGGTGCGGCGCTTTCGGTGCGTTCCGTTACCGGTAAGCCTATCAAATTCGCCGGCACCGGCGAAAAGATGGATGATCTCGAAGTGTTCCACCCGTCGCGGATGGCCTCCCGTATCCTCGGAATGGGCGACGTGATGTCTCTCATCGAAAAGGTGGAGGCGCAGGCGGACGAAAAAGAGGCGGAAGAGCTTGCTAAGAAGTTGCAGGAAGAGACCTTCGATCTCGAAGATATGCTCGACCAGTTCCGCCAAATTCGCAAAATGGGCAACCTAAAAGAAATGCTCGGTATGGTCCCTGGCCTTTCCAAACAAGTGAAAGACCTGGAAATTGACGATAGACAGATTCTCCGCGTGGAATCCATCATCCTTTCGATGACTCCTGCGGAACGTCACAAACCCACGCTGATTAACCCCTCCCGTAAACGGCGTATCGCCGCAGGGTGTGGGCTTAAGGTGGAAGACGTCAACCGTCTGCTCAAGCAGTACGACCAGACCATGCAGATTATGAAACGCTTCAAGAATCCGAACAAAGGAAAAAAAGGCAAAAAAGGTCGCCGTGGATTCGGCGGTCTCGGTGGGATGATGGGCGGAATGCCCGGAATGCCCGGTGGCCAAAATCCGTTCGGCTTCTAAACGCACGAATTGAGCCTCGGAGAGAGGCGAAAATGCACGAATCGAGCCCAAATGTGAGGAGAGGAAGAAACGAAAATTCTTGTTTCACTCCCATCGTGCAATGAAAACCGTATTCAAACCCATAACAAGGTTGAATAAATGTATTACACAAATTTCATCAAAACCAGGTTGGAGGTAAGGAAACATGGCAGTGAAAATCAGACTTCGTCGCATGGGTGCGAAAGGCGCTCCGTTCTATCGTATCGTTGTGGCGGATTCGCGCTTCCCGCGTGATGGCCGCTTCATCGAGGAGATCGGCTATTACAACCCCATGGAAGATCCGGCGGATCTTCGTGTGGATACCGAGAAAGCGCAAAAATGGATCGCGAACGGCGCTCAGCCGACCGATACCGTCAAAGTCCTGCTGAAAAAAGCGGGCATCTAATTTGTAGGCATAGTTTAAATCGCAGTAAAGGAGGTTAAGGGCAATGAAGGAACTGTTGAAGTTGATCGCTCAAGGTTTAGTCGATGATCCGTCCGCCGTTGAGGTGGTGGAGGACGAGCCGAACGAAGAAGGCGTCATCGTATTCCATCTGCACGTCGCGGAAGGCGATATGGGGCGCGTGATCGGCAAACAGGGACGAATTGCAAAAGCTCTCCGAACCGTCATGCATGCTGCTGCTGCGCGTCAAAGCGTAAAGGTCTCTGTGGAAATCGACTGATACTGCGAACAGACAGGCTCGTGAGCAAAATCACGAGCCTGTTTTGTTTCCTGCGCTTGGCAGGAAGAATGATTTTGAAAAAGGAGGTGCCGCCCTATGAACGGCTACGTGCTCTATAATGGGTTTTGGAACGCCGAAACCGTGCCGGATACCGTTTTGCGCTTGTGTAACGCGGGGGCGGCGCTTGGATATACGCTGATTCCACGCAAAAACACCTCGTTCGCCGCCGTGTGGAGTGAGCAAGGGGCGACGGTACGCGGAATCGGTGCCCCGGATATTGTGCCTGGTGACGTGGTGTTCTGTTTTGATAAGGACACCCGGCTGCTTACCGCGATGGAAGCCGCCGGAGCACGGGTGTTTAACTCGGCCGAAGCGGTGATTTTGTGCGACGATAAGGCCAAAACGCACAGCGTGTTGGCGCAAAAAGGCATTCCGATGCCCAAAACGTTCGTGGCACCGATGACTTACGTAGAGTATACCGCTTCCGGCGACGGATTTTTGGATTTCGGCGAACGGGAACTGGGGTTTCCTGTGGTCGTCAAAGAGTGTTTCGGCTCGCTCGGTGAGCAGGTATACTTGGCAAAAAATCGGGAAGAGCTGAACGCTCTTGCCAAAAAAATGCACCATCGCCCGTTTTTGTTGCAAGAATATATCGCCGAATCCGCTGGTCACGACAAACGGCTGTATGTGGTGGGAAATCGCGTGGTGGCGGCGATGTGCCGTCGGTCAAAAAGCGATTTTCGTGCCAACATCGGTCTCGGCGGCGAAGGCGAAGCCTATACACCTACCGAAGAGGAAACGGCTCTGGCGCTGAAAAGTTGTCGGTGTTTGGGGGTACATTTTGGTGGAGTCGATCTGCTGGACAGCAACCGCGGCCCACTGGTGTGCGAGGTCAATTCCGGAGCACAGCTTAAAGGAATTTCCGCCGCCACCGGCGTGGATGTTGCCACGAAAATTCTACAATATGTAAATTCACTTTTATAATATACGAAATGTAAAGGAGAATGCCTATGAAAACCGCAGGTTGTAACCGTTCTTTGCTGATTTGGTCAATCGTGTTGTGGGTGGTTTCGTTTTGTGCGATAGTCCCCTTCAACCTGGTTTTGTGGGAGACAATCACCTTGGCGGTGCTCGGTGCGTCGGCGTTTTGCGGCGCATTATTTTACGACCGAAAACTACCCCGTGTTTTTACGAAAACACTGTGGACCGTTGCGGCCGTCTTGCGGTGGTTGTTACTGGCATACGTGATATATGCGGTGGTGTTCGTGGTCAACGCCAACGAGAACGTTGCGGAAGAAGACGTGCTGGAAACCTGCGCCGAAATACTCTTTAACGCGCTTGTTCAAATTGTTTCGCTTTGCATTATGACGTTCCCGTCGCAGGCAATGGTGGCCAATTGCTCCAAGCGTGATGCCTCAAGACCGGCGTGGATGGGCGTGTTTCATTTGCTTGTTTCGCTGGTTTTGTACGGTTTTGGGACGCTGGCAAACAAATTTGTGGCGGTTGTCACCGATTTCCTTTTCGAAGGTGCGTTCGGCATTGTTTTGGAACTGATGCTCGTTTTAGGATTGTTGACGGTGTCTTTTGCTATTCCGGCAGTGGCCATCCGCGGTGTGTTGCAACAAAAAACGGTTTCCGACGAAACGCCGGAAACCGTAGAAGAAGCAAGCGAATAAAATTTAGGGGTAGATTTTGGAAAACGGGGGCAGGTTTTGGTTGTTGCCGTTATTCGTCTTCCAAAAGTCCTTCTGCTTTGCGCAAAAGGTTGAGCAAAGACGAGGCGAACATCGGATACTCTTTTTGGAGAGCGTCCGGCAAAATCAGCGGAGCGTTTTCGGGGGAAAGCCCCTCTTCGCCGCCCACTTTGCCGCCTTTGGAGAGGTGCTCCACCTGTGCCGCCAACCGCACCATTTTGCCATTGGAATCCGCACGGTAGAGGTATTCGGGTGCGGAGAACAGTGCTGCCGGGTTTTTGGGATTGGCGGAATAGAGTTTGCGGAACATTACGTACACCGCCAGGGTGAGATAATCGGAGACCTCGGCGGTCAGTTCTTTGTTGTTGCAGCGCTGCAGCAAATCGAACAGCACGTTGATGGAGTTGAACAGCAATTTTTTGTTGAGAACGGGGAGGACACTGCCGCGGAGTTTTTGATCGCCGCCGGCGTGTTCCGAATCGGGGATCTCGTCCACCGCGATCATAGCGCCGGATTTGTCTGCCGTCCGTCCGAGGAGGTAGTCGCAGGACACACCGTAAAAATCGGCGGCGCGCACGACAAAATCCAGTCCGCATTGGCGAATACCTTTTTCATAGTGGGACAAAAGCGCTTGCGACACTTGCAGTTCGGCAGCGGCTTCTTTTTGGCTGATGCCACGTTCTTTGCGCAAAAGTGTCAACAACCGCGGAAACGATGTGACCATCAAAACTCCTCCTTTCGTAGATTGTTCGCAACAGGCGAGTAACGACTATTATACGCCAAATTATACGATTTGTAAATTGTGAGAAATGTAAAAAAGGGCAGGCGATTTTTGTGAAAACTTATAAAATTTATCTGATTCGCCACGGAATGACCGAGGCAAACGACAAGGGCTTGTATATCGGGAAACAAGATTTGCCCTTGTCTCCGAGCGGTCTTTCCCATCTTTTGCAGATGCGGGAAACTTTTGACTATCCGTCCGCGCGGAAATTTTATGCCGCGCCCCAAATCCGTTGCCGCCAGACGCTGGAAGTGCTGTATTCCGGCTGTGAGGTGATCGATGCGCCCGGCCTTTCGGAGTGCGATTTCGGCGATTTTGAGGGAAAAAGCGCCGCACAGCTTCGTTCGGACGAAGCGTTCCGTCGATGGGCTACCGGCGAGACGAACGAAATTCCGAACGGTGAGACGGCAACGGCGTTCCAAACGCGCGTGATGCAAGGCTTTGAGGCGCTGGTGAAAGAGATTCTCAAAAGCGGCGAAACGGAAAACGTGTTGTGTTTGCCCGGCGGTGTGCAGATGATGATTTTGGCGGCCTATGGTCTGCCGCGAATGGAAATGCGCGAGTGGGCGGCCGACAGCGGCTGCGGCTTCGCTCTTCGTATTACTCCGGAACTGTGGATGCGCGAACCGGTCGCAGAAGCGCTTTGCGCTATCCCGTGGGAAAAAGAGGAACAGAAAAACTGAAATTTTTCTTGAAAAAGAAGACTTTACGCTATATAATAAGGGCGTAAAGTCTTTTTTGTTTGGAGGCATCAACTATGATTCGACTTGCCATTGCCGGTTACGGCAACTTAGGCCGCGGCGTGGAATACGCCGTGAGCCAAAATCCGGATATGTCGCTCGTCGGCGTGTTCACCCGTCGCGATCCGTCTACGGTCAAAACCGTGACCGGTGCGCCGGTGTTCGCGCTTGCCGACGTGACGGCGCACAAAAACGATATCGACGTAATGATTGTGTGCGGCGGCAGTGCGACTGACCTGCCGAAACAAACCCCTGCGCTTGCCGCGGATTTTTGCGTGGTGGACAGTTTTGATACCCACGCCAATATCCCGGCGCACTTCGCCGCGGTGGACGAAGCTGCAAAAAAAGCCGGCACGCTCGGCGCCATTTCGGTGGGCTGGGATCCCGGTCTGTTTTCGCTGGCGAGAGCCTACGGCGGCGCCATCTTGCCGGACGGCGCGGACTATACGTTTTGGGGGCGCGGCGTAAGCCAAGGCCACTCGGATGCCATTCGCCGTATTGACGGCGTGCTGGATGCGCGGCAGTACACCGTTCCGGTCGAAAGCGCCGTGGCGGCGGTGCGCGCAGGAGAAAATCCGACGCTTTCCACCCGTCAAAAACACACCCGTGAGTGCTACGTGGTGGCAGAAGAAGGCGCGGACCTTGCTCGAATTGAGCGCGAAATCAAAGAGATGCCCAACTACTTCGCCGACTACGATACGACGGTGAATTTTATCTCGATGGAAGAACTGAAACGCGACCACGCCGGTATTCCTCACGGCGGTTCGGTGATTCGCAGCGGCAGGACCGCCGGCGGCAACAAACACGTGGTGGAATTCTCACTGAAACTGGACTCCAACCCGGAATTTACGTCCAGTGTGCTCGTTTCGGTGGCGCGCGCGGTGGTGCGGCTTCACAGCGAGGGCAAAACCGGTTGTGTGACCGTCCTCGACATTCCGCCGGCCTATTTGAGCGCAAAATCCGGCGAGGAATTGCGCAAAACCCTGTTGTAAGGTTGGAAAAAGCCGCACAGCGGCTTAAAAACAGAAAGGAAGAGCAAGATGAAGAAGAGTATCAACACCCTTTTGTCGCTCGTGCTTGTGTTGTCGATGGTGTTCGGCGGCGCGTTGGCGCTTATGCCGGCGACGGCGGACGACGGACTGGTCGAAACGGTGCTGTATGAGAACAGCAAAGCCGGAAGCAAGACGGTCAAGACCGACAAAACCGATGCGTATTTCAAGCAAATTGCCGCCATCAAGGATGACGTGGATGCGAACGGCGCCATTGATCCCGATGCCGGCGAGTATTACGAAGTGACGGTTACCGCTTCGGTGGATATGGGCGAAGCAGAACTGTATATTGCCGAAAACAACTCGTGGGAAGAATACCACGGCACGGCATCCGGTGTGTTTACGACCACCGAATCCACCGTTGTCACCCAAATCCGGCAACAACTTTTCGGCATCGAAGGCCAGCTGTACGTTGCCGACCACGGTGATTACGGCCACACCATTAACTGGTCGTATATCAAAGTCAGCGTGTTCCGTAACGCGAGCAGTGCGACCGAACCGACCACCGAGCCGACTTCCGAGCCGTCCACCGGCACCACGCGGATTGAAACGCTGTACTACGGCGATGCCAACGGTGACGGCACGGTCAACATGAAAGACGTGCTGCTTCTTCGCAAATACCTGGCCGGTATGGACGTTGAACTGGTGGAAGAGGCTGCCGACGTGACCAAAGACGGCGACGTCAACATGAAAGACGTGCTGCTTCTTCGCAAATTCCTCGCGGATATGGCGACGCTTCCCGATCCGAAAGAAACGGTGATTACCGATCCGGACGTGGATCCGGTGACGGATTTGGATCTTGTTCCCGACCAGATTACTCTCACTTTCTTCGGTGCGGACTCGGTGGACCACGCAGTGACGTGGCACACCTATAAAGAGTGCGAAAATCCCGTGGTGCAGTTTGTGGCGTGTGCCGCCGGCGAAACGCCCGATTTTTCCAAAGCAACTACCGTGAAAGCCACCACCACCAAATATCTGTCCCGTTCGATGCCGTACGATCCGGTGGAAAATACCTTTGAATACGGTAACTTCGAGGACAATCTCCCCGATTACAGTCATCAAGCGGTGATGGCGGACTTGGCGTTTGATACCGCGTATGCCTATCGCGTGGGCGATCCGTCCATCGGCGTGTGGAGCGAGGTCGGCCGCTTTACCACCCGTCCGGAAACCGTGGATGCGTTCTCGTTCATCTATACGAGCGACACGCAGGTATCCACCTCTCGTGAGACCACCCAGTATCTGTATCTGCAAAACGCCTTGACCGGCGCGTTTAAGGACGATCCGAACGCTGCGTTTATCGTGGACGGCGGCGACATCGTGCAATACGGTCAGTATCTGCACCAGTGGCGCAACGTGCTGAACGGCAACAAACAGTTCCTTATGAACAACGTGATGATGCCGGTCACCGGCAACCACGATGCGGCGTACAGCGAGTATTTGAGCTACGAGATTACGAAACACTTCTGTGTGGACTATCCGCAGGACGTGAACACGGTGCTTAACTACGGCTTCTTCTACTCTTACGATTACGGCGATGCCCATTTTGTGGTTCTGAACACCGATTCGATGAAATCGAGTGACGGCATTATCGACGACGTGCAGCTCGAATGGCTGAAAAAAGACTTGGCGACAACTAACAAAACGTGGAAGATCGTCCAGCTTCACCGTCCGCTCATCAGCGTGCGCGCATCGGAGCAGTCGCCGAGCTTTGAGCAATTGATCGGTGTGTTCAACGAGAGCGGCGTGGACCTCGTAATGCAGGCGCACGAGCACGTGTTCCTGCGCTCGCACCCGATTGACGGCGAGGGCACCATCCTCAGCGATTCCGCGACGGTGGAAGAAGACGGCATTTCCTATTATCAAAATCCGCAGGGTGTGCTGTTTATGACCTCCGCCACCGGCGGTAAAGACGGCAAAGCCCCGTCCGGCACCGAAGTGGACAGCGCTTACTGCTATGCGTACGGTGCAGGCAAAGCCTCCTCGTGGGCGAACATCACCATTGAGGGCAACAAACTGACCGTGCACCAGAATTATTTTGCCGGCCAGAACGTCTACACCTACGAAGACGGCGCGTGGGGTATCGTTAAAGACGCGGAATAAACGAACCACCCCCAAAACGGAGCAAGGGAAACCTTGCTCCGTTTTTTCTTGTAATTTCCGTTTTGCCGTGGTACAATACTTGCGAAAGGAGGCGACGGCATGGAGAACGTTCGGATGAAAACGCTGTTTTTCACTTTTTTCAAAATCGGCTTGTTTACGTTCGGCGGCGGTTACGCGATGCTGTCGCTGATTGAAGAAGAATGTGTGGGCAAGCGCGGCTGGATGACCAAAGAGGAACTCCTCGATATGGTGGCGCTCGCAGAATCTACACCCGGACCGGTGGCCATCAACAGCGCGACCTATCTCGGTTGCCGTTTGCGTGGGTGGAGAGGCGCCTGTGCCGCGACGAGCGGCGTGGTACTTCCGTCGTTTGTGATTTTGTTCCTCATCTCGCTTGTGTTTGATGCGTTTCTTAAAATCGCCGTGGTCAAAGCCGCGTTTCGCGGCATCCAAGTAGCGGTGGGGTTGCTTATTTTGCGCGCCGGATGGTCGCTTTTGAAAGGACTCCCCAAAAAACCTATGCCGTTGATTTTTGCAGGCGCAGTGACCGTGGGACTGCTTTGTATCAACGTGTTCGCGTGGAATTTCTCGTCACTGTGGTGTATTCTCATCGGCGCGGCGGCAGGCTTGGTGACGCTTGCGGTGCAAAAATCCTCCGAAAAGGAGGGTGAGCCGTAATGTATCTGAAACTGTTTTGGGAATTTCTTAAAATCGGTGCATTGTCGTTCGGCGGCGGTTATGCCATGATCGCGCCGATGCGGGATATGGTCATCCAAAACGGCTGGATGACCGATGAATTCTTTATGCAATTTATCGGCGTATGCGAATCGACGCCGGGTGTGCTGGCGGTAAATATGGCTACGTTTATCGGCAGTACGCAAGGTGGTTTTTTCGGCGCGCTTGTGGCGACACTCGGCGTGATTTTACCGGCGTTTTGTATTATGTTGCTTCTCGGCACGGTGTTTGCCCGGTTCCAAAAAAGTCGCGGACTGTCGGCGGCGCTTTCGGGTATTCGCCCTGCCGCGCTCGGAATGATTTTGTCCGCCGGTGTGTGGCTTTCGGCGCAAACACTTGTGTTTTCCGGCTCGGTTGTTCGTTTTGCACCCGACTGGAAAGCGCTGTTGATTGCCGCGTTGTTGCTTGCGGCGATGTGGTTTTGGAAAAAACGGAAACAAAAAAAGATGCCGGCTATTCCGTTGATTGGGTGTTCGGCATTGTTGGGCGCGGTGCTATACAGTTTTTAAGAAGAAAAAATTTTCGACAAACCCCGGATTTGTGTGCAAAAACATACAAATTAGGGGTTGTTTTTTTTATTATTATATTGTATACTGATTTTAATTTCGGATTTTTTATCGAAAAAAGGAAAGACGGTGTATCAAATGGCAAACAACGCCGAAAAAACCGAAAAATCGTTTTGTGGAATCCGGCGTGAAACCCTGCTCCTCGGCTTGTGGTTTATGGCTGTTCCCGTGTGGCAGGAAATGTGGTTACGCGTTTCTTTTTCCGGCGAGACGCGACCGTTTTTCAAAATCGGACTGCTGGTGATGCCGCTTTTAATCGTTTCCATTTATACCGTGATTTACGCGTTGTCGTTGTTCCTGCCGAAAAAATGGCGCTTCGGCGTGCTGACGGGCATCCTGGGACTGGGCTCGATTGTTTGTATGGTGCACACGGTATACTATAAAATCTTCGGCGAGTTTTTTACGTTGGAATCCGTCCGTGTTTTGAAAACGCAGGGTTTCGGCGACTATAAAGACGTTATGTGGGACAATATTTTCAGTCGATCGGGATTTCTTCTCTTACAGGCGGCGCCGTTTGTGCTGTGGTGTATTTTTGCCTGGCGTATAATGAAACACAATCCCGCCGAAAAACGGGAAACCGGCTTTCTTGCGGCGGCCGGCGCGGCGCTTTACGGTGTTTTTGTTCTGGTAATCGCCCTGTTGCCGCGAGGAGATATGTCGCCGTGGAACTTGTATTGGAACGTGTTTAACGACGATGCTGCCATCCAACAGTTCGGCGCAATCAACGCGATGCGGCTGGATATCAAATACCAAATTTTCGGCAGCAAAGCCGCCGACGTTACCGAGGGAGACACCAACATCCCGACGCTTTCGTCTGCCTCAAATTCGCCGGTGATTCCTTCCGGCGGCGTAGTCACTAAACCCACGGGAACCGGCGATGAAGAGCAACCGAGCGAGCCGGTTTTTGAGCCGAAAGAGCAAGTGATGGATTTGGATTTTGATGCGCTTGCCAAAAACGAGAGCGATGCCGACGTGAAGATGCTTCACGAATATTTCGGCTCGCTGAATCCCTCGAAAACCAACCTGTACACCGGGTTGTTCAAAGGCAAAAACGTGATTATGATTACCGCCGAGTCGTTCTACTCGTTTGCGGTGGACAAGGATTTAACGCCTACGCTGTATAAAATGGCGCACGACGGCTTGGAATTCAAAAATTACTATACGCCGGTGTGGGGCGTGTCTACGTTGGACGGCGAGTACGTCAACCTTTTGGGCACCATTCCGAAATCCGGTGTGTGGAGTCTGTGGCGTGCACGGTCAAACAACCTCTATTTCACTCTCGGCAACGTGGCGAAACGGGCAGGGTATAAGACCATCGCTTACCACAACGGCACCTACGATTACTATGACCGCAACGAGTCTCACTTTAATTTGGGATACGATAAATGGATTGCCGTCAACTCCGGATTGGAACTGCCGCACGATACCTGGCCCAACTCGGACGTGGAAATGATTGACGCGACCACCGCGGATTACCTTAACTCGGACGATCCGTTCTCTATCTACTATCTGACCATCAGTGGCCACGCACCGCACACGTTCGGCGGCAGTTCGATGGCCACAAAAAACAAAGACTTGGTCAAGGATTTGCCGTATTCCGACGAAGTAAAAGGCTATCTGGCGGCGGAAATTGAGTTGGACCGCGCGATGGAACTGCTTCTTAAACGTCTGGAAGAAGCAGGAAAATTGGACGACACACTCATCGTTTTGGCCGCTGACCATTATCCCTATGCACTTTCGGAAAACTCGCTCAACGAAATGCTGGGCAATGGCTACGACAAGAATTTCGAACTGTATCACAACACCTTGATGATTTACAACCCCACCTTCACGCACGTGGAGATTGAAAAGCCCTGCTATGCGGTGGATATTTTGCCCACCGTGCTCAACCTGATGGGCGAGGAATACGACTCCCGTCTGCTTATCGGCTCGGATATTTTGTCCGATTCGCCGGGCCTTGTGGTGTTCGTCAACCGCTCGTGGATTTCCGATGTCGGGCGGTATAATTCCGTTACGGGCAAATTCACCCCGAACGAGGGCGTGACCGTGCCGGATGGCTACGTGGATAGTGTCAACGCCGTGGTGTCTAAAAAATTCACCGTGTCGACATTGATTCTGGATAAAGATTATTACGGAAAACTTTTCGGTCCCACACAAAACCATCCGTAAAGGAAACCCATAACCCCCTGTTGTAAAAAGGAGGAAAGAAAATGAAAGTATTGCTTTCGATTTTCGAGCTGTTCGGCGGTCTTGCCCTGTTCTTGTACGGCATGAACGTGATGTCCAACTCGCTCGAAAAACGGTCGGGAGGAAAACTCACCAAAGGCTTGCGCAAAGCCACGTCCAACCCGTTTAAAGGGCTGTTGCTCGGCGCCGGTATCACCGTGGCGGTGCAGTCATCGTCCGCAGTGACGGTGATGCTGGTTGGCCTTGTCAACTCCGGCGTGATGGAATTGTTCCAAACGGTTGGCGTGATTTTCGGCGCGGACATCGGCACCACGCTCACGGTGTGGATTTTGACGTTGCTCGGCATTGACGGCGACAGCAACTTCTTTGTGTTGCTTCTTAAACCGTCTACGTTTACGCCGCTGGTGGCACTTGCCGGTGTGTTGATGATGATGGCGTGTAAGAAACAAAAGCAAAAAGATATCGGCGTTATCCTCGTTGGTTTTGCCGTTTTGATGTACGGTATGATGGCGATGAGCGATTCCATGAAGCCGCTGACCGACCAACCGGGATTTAAAGATTTAATCAGCACGATGCAAACGCCGTCGTTTGTCGTAATCGCGGGCGCGTTTTTGGTGGCGACGTTGTTTACCGGTATTATCCAAAGTTCCGCCGCCGCACTCGGTATGTTGTTGGCGGTTGTCAGCGTCGGTGTGGAGTTGCCGTTCTTTGTGGCGTTCCCGCTCATCCTCGGTATGAACATCGGTACGTGTATGACCGCCATTCTCTCCTGTTTCGGCGTGGGGAAAGACGGCAAGCGTGTGGCGGTGGTCCACGTTTCCATTAAAATCGTGGGCGCGATCATCTTCCTGTTTGGCTACTTCGGGTTGGATTCGCTGTTCCACTTTGGACTTACCAACGCGATGATGAACGAAGTGACCATCGCGTTGGTGCATACGGTGTTTAACCTCTTAAACACCGTGCTTTTGATGCCGTTCAGCAAGCAACTGGTGAAGCTGGCGGAAAAAATCGTGCCGGACAAAGAGGCCAAAAACGAGGAGTTCCTTTTGGACGAGCGTTTGCTCAATACGCCCACCGTTGCGGTACAGCAATGCCGCAGCATGACGGTGGATATGGCGATTGCCGCCAGGGACAACCTGTTTGCCTCGATGGATATGCTTAAAACCTACGATGCCGGCGGCGTGGACGATATCAACGCTGTGGAAGAGGAAGTGGACCTGCGCGAAGACCGCCTCGGCACCTATCTTGTGAAAGTGTCTGCGAAGGCCTTGTCCGGTCGCGACAGCCGCGAGGTGTCCCGTCTTCTCCACTCCATCGGTGACTTTGAGCGTATCGGCGACCACGCGATCAACGTGCTCGGCGTGGCGACGGAATTGTTTGACAAAGAAGAATCGTTTACCGCCGAAGCCAAGCAGGATGTTGCTGTGCTTTCCGAGGCTATCCGCGAGATTGTGGGATTGGCGGTAGAGTCGTTTGTGAAGAACGACACCGAACTCGCCCAAAAAATCGAGCCGCTGGAACAGGTGATTGACGGCTTGATTGACGAGGCGAAATTGCGCCATATCCGCCGCTTGCAAGCAGGCAAATGCACGTTGCAACTCGGATTTGTGCTGTCTGACCTGTTGACCGATTTCGAGCGTATTTCCGACCACTGCTCGAATATCGCTGCCTGCCTCATTCAGCTCGAAGCGCACGCCCTTGATACCCACGAATATTTGCACCAAGTGAAATCCGAGGACAACGAGAACTTTATAACGGAATACACCGCCTTTGCCAAAAAGTATTCCCTCGGTAGCATCTAAAAAAATAAAAAAGTACTTGACAACGGGTTTTTCATTCGCTATAATAGACACGTTGTCAAGATTTGGACGTTTAGCTCAGCTGGTAGAGCATTCGCTTGACGTGCGAAGGGTCAGCGGTTCGAGTCCGTTAACGTCCACCAAAAAGGGAACCACCCCAAACGGGGTGGTTCCCTTTTTTCGATGAAAAAACGGACGAGAACCGCAGGTTCGATTCGTTTCCGCCCCGAGAGCGCGAAGCGCGATTGGTCGGCGGAACTTATGCACGCGAGCGAAGCGAGTCGCTGTCCGTTAACGTCCACCAAAAACCGACAAATCTCGTAAGAGGTTTGTCGGTTTTTACTTTTTCACTCTTCACTTTTCACTAAATACGGGTGTCGGTTTTTGGAAAGTAAGAAATAATAGTGAATAGTGAAGAGGTAAGGTGTCCGCTTGCGCGGACGGATTTTTGTGCTTGCTTTATTTGATTTTGTCGGAGACGTCCGCCTTACAAAAAACTCAAATGATACCGTAGGGCAAGGGCTTGCTCTTGCCGTTTTAGATTGCCGCACTCATCAACGGCGGCAGGACCAAGGCCCTGCCCTACAACGTCGCCGTGGGTGTTATAAAACAAAAAACCGACCGTCGCAGGACGGTCGGTTTTGCTTATTCTTCGGTTTCTTCTTTGGATTTTTTGTCTTTGTTTTCTTCGTCGGGCGTGTCGTTTTGCTTGTCTTTCCAAATTTTCATATTTGCAGAGCCGAGGCAAAGGAACGTTGAGCCGATGCACAGCCACAGTATACCCATCGAGGTGTCTTTTCCGCTTTCAGAAAAGAATAGGTTAAGCACGCAAGAGATATAACAGAACGCCGCCGATAAATAGTAGAGAACGGCACAGATTTTATTTCTGTCGTTCATTTTAAGATCTCCTCGATCGGAAGCGGCTTCGGTCGGCCGCCCTCAAACACGGTAATATACCGGAAACCCGCTTTTTTGGCGAGCGCCACACCGTCGTCGATGTTCGCGCCCACGTCCTGCGTATAGTGGGCATCCGAGCCGACGGTAACGAGTTCGCCGCCGCAGTCGAAATAGCGTTTGATGAGCGAAAAATCCGGCGAGGTGACGCCGATTTTTTTGCGCAGTCCCGACGTGTTGATTTCCATTGCGTGGCCGCTTTCGGCAAGGGCTTTTAAGATGGTTGTGATATGGTCGTCCCACCGCGCATAGTTTTTCGGGCGCAAGTCATCCGGGATATAGCGAAACGGATAGGTCAGGTGGGCGAGCGAAGAGAATTTGCCCCATTTTACGATGTCGTAAATTCCCTCGAAATAGTCGTCAATCGTTTTGAGGATGTCGATTTGGGAAAAATCGAGGAAATAAAAATCCGGATGCCGCCCGAGTTGATGCAGCGAGGCAAGCACGAAGTCGTAAGAATGCGCCGCGAGGGTTTTCTCGGTCAGTTCCACGTCGAGAAGCGGCGAGCCGATCTCGATGCCGCGCTCCACGCGCAACCGCCCGTCCACCGCCGCTTTGGCCGCCGTTTGTTCCGCCCACGAACGCTCGGTGCGCTCGGCGTAATGATCGGTTTCGTAATCGGGAAAATCGAGGTGGTCGGTAATCGCGATGTGGGTGATGCCTTTTGCGATGGCCGCTTCGCACATTTCAAGCGCCGAGGCATTGCCGTCCGGCGACGAGTCGGTGTGCATATGAAAATCAAAGGTTGCCATAGTCATTCCTCCGTTTTAACATTCCCAGTATACCACGCTCCTTTTCGCAATTTCAACCCCAAACACACGACAATGTGGATTTTTTTGCGAAAATATACGAATTGTAAAACAAAAACGACCGAATTCGCTGAAAAATGGCTTTTCTTTTGGGGGAAGCCGTGGTACAATAAAAGATAACAGAAAATGAAAGGCGGAGATTGTATGCGCGCAATTATCAGCGTTATCGGTCACGATAAAGTAGGCATTTTGGCAAAGGTTACGGCGGAGTGTGCCGCCCGCGGCATCAATGTGATGGATGTCACCCAGTCGGTTTTGCAAGATATGTTTGCCATGATCATGTTGGTGGATTTGTCCGAGGCGACCGCGCCTATGGATGAATTTGCCGACGTGCTGGACGGCATCGGCAAAGAAATGGGCCTCGCCATCCACGTGATGCACGAGGATCTGTTCAACGCGATGCACACGATTTGAGGGAACGACTATGCATACGATTAACACAAAGGATATTCTTGAAACGATTACGATGATCCAGGACGAAAACCTGGATATTCGTACCATTACGATGGGCATTTCGCTGCTTGACTGCTGTGACAGTTCGTCCGAGAAAATGATGCAGCGCGTGTACGACAAAATTACGCGCAAAGCAGAGCATTTGGTGGCGACCGGCGAAAAATTGGAACGGGAATACGGGATTCCGATTATCAACAAACGCATTTCTATCACGCCGGCGGCGATGGTGCTTGCTGCGTGCGAAAACCGCGATCCGCTCGCACTTGCCAAAACGCTGGATCGCGCGGCGAAAACCTGCGGTGTCAACTTTTTAGGCGGGTTTTCCGCACTCGTGCATAAAGGTTTCGGCCCGGGTGACTCGGAACTCATCGATGCCATTCCGCAGGCGCTTGCCGAGACGGATTTCGTTTGTTCGTCGGTCAACATCGGCTCCACCAAAACCGGCATTAATATGGATGCCGTGGCGCGGATGGGCCGCGTCATTCGCGAGACAGCGGAGCTGACCGCCGACCGCAACTGCATTGGTGCGGCGAAACTTGTGGTGTTCTGTAACGCGCCGGAGGACAACCCGTTTATGGCAGGTGCATTCCACGGTCCGGGTGAACCGGATACCGTCATTAACGTCGGTGTTTCCGGCCCGGGTGTGGTGCGCGCGGCGCTTGCCAAAATGGATGGCGGCGATTTGACCGCGGTGGCGGATATGGTCAAGCGCACCGCGTTCAAGATCACCCGTATGGGACAACTGATTGCCAGTGAAGCCTCCAAACGCCTTGACGTGCCGTTCGGCATTGTCGATTTGTCGCTCGCACCGACACCGGCGGTGGGCGACTCGGTGGCGCATATTCTCGAAGAAATGGGCCTTGAACAGTGCGGTGCCTGCGGCACCACAGCGGCGCTCGCGCTTCTTAACGATGCAGTAAAAAAAGGCGGTGTGATGGCGTCATCCCACGTGGGCGGCCTTTCCGGCGCGTTTATTCCGGTGACGGAAGATGCCGGTATGATCGATGCCGCACGCGCCGGTACGCTGACGATTGAAAAATTGGAAGCGATGACCGCTGTTTGCTCGGTCGGGCTTGATATGATCAACGTCCCCGGCGATACGCCGGCAGAAGTGCTTTCCGGCATTATTGCGGATGAAGCCGCTATCGGTATGGTGAACAGCAAAACGACCGCGGTGCGCCTGATTCCGGCTATCGGAAAAACGGTGGGCGAGGAGTTGTCGTTCGGCGGCTTGCTCGGCGCCGGTCCGGTGATGAAAGTCAACACCGCCTCCCCGGCGAAATTCATTGGTCGCGGCGGCCGCATCCCTGCGCCCTTGCAAAGTCTTAAAAACTAAAACAACAAAACAAAACCCCGGTCGGCTGACCGGGGTTTTGTTTATTCAAAGGGAGAATACAGTGTGTCGGACATCTTTACAACGGTATAGTCGCCGATTTTTTGAATGGATCCGTCCGCAGGATAGACGGGCATATTTTCTATGGTATCGGAGAAGAGAACTTCTTCATAGAAAGTGTCGCTTTCCGGAGGAATTTCAAGGGCAACGCCCATATTTCGAAAGACGCCGTTATAGGAAAGGCGGCAATTATGCCCACAATCGCACCACCAATGGCCGTACCGCGCATACTTGTTTGCGCGTTCCCACAAGGGACTTTTTGCAAACAGAGGATTTTCGGAAAGGACGCCCATAAACACATAGTCGTTTTCCAAAGTGGGATCCGATTGAATAAGCGTTTGATATGCAGAAGTTAGCAACGTTTCGGTGGCATCGCGGCCTGCAGACATAACTTCCAAATCAATTCCCACCATATAGGTATTGCCGAACAGCACGACGGCGGCTATTATGGGAGCAAAAAAGCGTAAAACTTGTTTAACCCGTATTGTTTCTGCTTTTTGGTTTGTTAAGAAAACATCGGCAAAAACCAACAGGAGAGGAATGATAAGGGAGAGCGAGGAAGTCATTTGCACCGACAGCCCTGCTTTGGACGCCAGTAATAGTTCTGCGCACACGGCAGGAGGGAGAAGAGCAAACAGCAACATAGAAAGACCTGCTGTGTGCTTTTTCTTTGCAAAAAAGGAGAGGGCACAAAAAAGCGGTAACGAAAACAGCAGCCCCAGAAGAACGAAATAAAGGATTTCCCCTTGAAGCAGATTGTGATGTATCGCGTTGTTGAAAAAATAATCAAAGAAGATACGATAGGTGTCGATGAATCGTTGAGGTAAGGCTAAAAAGATGGAAACGAAAGACACCGAACTTGCAGCCATATAGTCCGAAGAGGGGATGCCGGTAAAAAACAATGCGGCGCTCCACAGAAGTTTATAAACACAACAGGCAACAACGAGGCAAGCGCCTCCGCCCAAAAGAAACACCCACGGCGGCGACGGCTTTTCAAAAGAGCATACACGGCAGAGAAATACGATGAGCAAAACGACGCAATACACACCGAGAAAGGCCTGATACAGTCCGAGAGAAAGGGTGAGAGCGAGAACGGAAAACAGCTTGTTTTTGCTGAATACTCGTGGAGTGTCTTCGCTTGTCAACAACCAAACGGCCAAGACGGAAAGAAAAAATCCCAATCCGAATGTGGGTGCCATGTGGCGGTAAGAAAGCTGAGCGCAGACCGTAACACTGACGGGGACGAGGGCGGCATACAAATAGGTGCGGCGTTTGCCGACAAAGCCGAAGCAGTCAAAAAGTACCACCGCGCCGCAGGCAATCAGTACCAGCATCAAAAGAGAGTTGAAAAGGCTGCCGGCGTATCCCTGGCGAAGAGTGTCTAATACGGGCCAAAACCAGCGGCCGATAGACACTTCCCATCGATCTGCAAAAAAGAGAGACGATTTCCATAAGCCGTCATAATCGTTGGTCAGCGAAGTGGTGTATAAAGGAACATAAACAAGAGCACCGACGGCAAACGTTGAGAGCCAAAGGAGCAAATACGGTTTTAAGCGGAATTTGGATTGTGCTTTTTCCATGTTCATTCCCCCTTTTTCTGTTCATTTTATCACAGTTGTGAGTAATTGTAAATATGGTTTCGTGAAGACGGCAAAAATCAAAAAGAGCCAAAAAACATCGAAAAAGAGTCTTTATAGAATGAAAAGGATATGGTAGAATGGAGACAGTAAAAAAACCTTTAGTTTCGATCCTGCAAGGTCGGCGAGGCGTTTTTTCTGATCCTACTATAACGCCGTGCGTATCACGCTGTACGGTTTCATCGCCGTGTCCGGTCTTAAAATGATTCAGAAAGTGGACCTCGATGACAACCGCAACCTGTTTGTGGTGTCCATCATCCTCATCTGCGGCGTGGGCGGCCTGGCCCTCACCTTCGGCAAAGTCACGCTGACGGCGGTTGCCTGCTCGCTTATCCTTGGCATCATCGCGAACTTGGTTCTTTCTAAGAAAGCGGACAAAGCCGAATAATCTGCGGAAAATTTGGCGAATACCTGCCTCAAAAAAGGGCCGCCGACAACACCGGTCGCCGGCCCTTTTCTTGTAAACAAAAAAGACCGGTACGTCGTACCGGTCTTTTTGTGTGTTAAAACTTACTCTTTCACCACGTCGGCATCGGGAGCGTTTTTGCCCACGCTGGCGATACCGTTTTGGCAGGAGGCTTTGGTTTTGTAGCCTTCGGAAGTGGCGATGATCTCGCCGTTTTTGGCTTTCAAACGGAAGCGGAATTCGCCGCCTTTGTCGGTATACAGTTCGTATTTCGGGTGTTTAAGAGTCTCGAAACCTTCGACGGTCTGGTCTTCCACGGCGGCGGCGCAGTTGGCGCGAACGCTCTCAATACCGTTTTTGCAGGAAGCCTCGGACGCGTACACCTGCGAACTGGCGATAACTTCGCCGTTGCCGGCTTTCAGGTCGAATTTGAAGCCGGTTTTGGCTTCTTTGATAACAAATTTGCCCATTTTCTTGTTCCTCTTTTCTCTTTATTTTCACAGCGCAACGCTGTAAGGGACAACGGAAATGCGAAGAATTTGCGGAAGTATCAGAGGGCTTTCGTGAACAGCCAGCCGAACAGCACGATAATAATCGTTACCGTGGAGCAGGAGCCGATAAACGCAAACAGCGGTTTGAAGCCGAGCGGCTCAAAGCTTTGCATGCCCTCATACGCGAGCAGCGCGCACATCATGGTGGCGATGGCGAGAAGGACAATGGCCAAACCGAGACCGAAGCCGCCGAACAAGCCGTTGATCATATTGAAGATAAGCGCCAGGGAGAGGGGCATTGTGGAAGCGCCTACCATATTCAGCACTTGGATGGGAGAAATGGCTTTGCGATACACACCTTTCACGAAACCGTAAATGGTGAGGACCGAGGCGGTAACTGCCAAAAGGCCCAACAAAGCGGCAAACAAGAACACTTTGCCGTTGGCATCCACTTTCAAGAGGCCGCCCAAAGCGCCGTTCACTTCTTCCATAAGGAACAGCATGGGGCTTAAACCGAACAGCAGAACAAACGCAATCAAAGAAAGAATCCACTCGTTCGTGGTGCTCTTTGCGCTGTTCGCCACGGCAACAACTGCATTACGGGAGAAAATGCCTTTCAACGTCGTAAAGAAGTTGGAAAACGTGGGATCCGGCGGAGCATAATACATCTGCTGGGGCGGATAGGGCGGATAGTTGGGTTGTGCCGGCGGATACGGCTGGTAGTTGGGTTGTACCGGCGGCTGCGCCGGGATGCCGTTTGCAAGAGATGCACCGCAACCGTCACAGAAAGCGGAACCGTCCGGGAGGGTTTTACCACAGTTGTTACAAATCATTCGTATGCCTCCATTTCGTGTGGGCAGACACCGGTCTGCCGATAGATTGTCTCTATTATACGCCGATTCTACAGAAAAATCAACAAAAAAAGGAAAAATCTTTGATTTGCGGTGAGAAATCATCCTTTCAGCCGCATTTCCAGTGCCTCGTCATCGTATTCCACGTCATAGGACCACGCGCGCGCCACCTCGGCAATCGCCGCGAGAGAGCCGTCGGTTTTGTCCCATTGGGCGGTGATTTCGGCAAAGGCGGTTTCAATAAACGCGAGGCGCTCTTCAACACGGTCATCGTAGAGGGCGTTTCCCAAATGGCGAAAAATCAGATATTCCAAAAGCCGTGCTCGCGGTCCGGTTTCGGTGATGCCGGAAAGCAGGTCGCTCCGCAAATCAAACAGCCACCGCTCGGCATCGTCCGGTTGGGTTTCCTTGTTTTTATCGTTGCCGAGAGGGACAAGCGCCATCGGCTCGGTTTCGCTTAAAATCAGCCGTGCCGCCTCTTCGCATACAAGGCCGAGACCGATTTCTACGCGCGTTGACCAATAATTACGAAAGCGCGGATGGTCGCGGCAAATTTGACAAAGGCTTTGTTCGCCGTTTTGCAAAATCATTTCGCACAGCCCATCGCTTCGCAAAAACGGACACCGCTCACCGGGAAGAAGACGAATGTGCGGCGGATTGCCGGTTTCGAGATGTGGCGACACGAGCGGATCGGCGGCGAAACGGGGCAAACTCTCTTCGTCTACGTCGATTTCCCACCCGACACAGCAGGTGTGGAGGCAGTTGCCGGCGATACAGCGGAAATTTTGGTAATAAGACGGAACAAAAATTTGCACGTTGCCACCTCCCCGAACTTTTTCCATTATATCGCACCGCTCGGTTTCCGTCAATAAAAAACATCCCACCGAAAGGTGGGATGTTTGGTCGGAGTGGCGAGACTCGAACTCGCGGCATCTTGCTCCCAAAGCAAGCGCGCTACCAACTGCGCTACACCCCGAAACTTGAAGTAAGAAATAAGAGTGAATAGTGAAGAAGTAAAAAAGTGGGCGACATTCAGTATAGCACACAAAGAGAAAATAATCAACGGTTTTTTAATCTCCGGCGAGCAAATTCTGTGACGACTTGTGGCTTCTCGCTTACACAAGAGCGTTAAAAATCTACGTTTCGTGGATTGACGGCGGTGGGGTTTACAGGTATACTGGACGTAACGACCGAAGAAACGAGGAAACGGTATGCATAACGAAATCGGCGAAATCATTCGCAAAAAGCGAGAAGAAAAAGGGTTGACACAAGCGCAGTTGGCGGAAACAGTCGGTGTGACCGCCAAAGCGGTCTCCAAATGGGAGACGGGCGCCGGACTCCCCGACGTATCGCTTTTTGAGCCGCTGGCGGCGGCGTTGTCGCTTTCGGTAACGGAGTTGTTTTCCGGTGAGACGGTAAAAAATAGCAATCGCGCCGCCAATATGATGAAAACCAAATTTTACGTTTGTCCCGTTTGCGGCAATATTGTGCATAGCGTGGGGGAAATCGCCGTGTCTTGTTGCGGAATAACGTTGCCGCCGCTCGTGGCAAAAGAGGCGGACGAGGAGCATCGCCTTTCGGTGATACCGGTGGAAGACGAGTGGTTTTCGGAGAGCGCACATCCGATGGAAAAAGGTCATTTTTTGTCATTTGCGGCGTTGGTGCAAAGCGAGCGAGTAACGCTTGTTAAATGGTATCCCGAAGGCGCGGCACAGGCACGGTTTCCGCGGCGAGGACACGGGATTTTGTATACCTACTGCACAAAGCACGGACTTTTGAAACAAAAACTGTAACCGGCAACGAGAAAGAGGGCGGTCGCCCTCTTTTTTTGTTGCAAAAACCGCAGAAATATATTACAATAAAGCCATATATAAGAAAAACCGAAATCCGATGTAATTTTTTACGGAGTTTCGGGGTATTATGGGTGAACGCAACTATCGAAAAAAGCGGAAGAAGGGATTTTATGAACTATCAACAATTGTTTGCTTATTATGTTTCGGAGTATTGGAGAAAAAAATATCCGACGCGCAACGAGTATATGAAAGCGATGCGCGCAAAGTGGCAGGACGTGCCGTCCACTACCGAGGAGATTTATGAGGAATTTGTGCGCCAAATTCCGGAGGACCGCCAATTCGGCGAGTTCCAGAAAATCCCCGAAGCAGAGCAGGCAAAGCGCAAGGCGTTGACCGATCGCGCTCGCGAGGTGTTGTTCAGCCGTTTGGCGGATCGTCAATATTCCGGAAAAGTGCCTTCTACCGGTTTGCGGTACGTGGAAGACATTATGATGGGCACGTACGCCTTCCCCAAAGAGGGAGCGGAAATGACTCCCGATATCGAGGCGTATAACAAAACCGTGCAGGCGGAAAATGAGCGCATTTATGAAGTGATGACCAATATGTCTGCTCACCGCAGTGAGGCCATCGACTGTTATCTGAAAATGTTCCGCAAATGGGAGGCTGCCGATCCGTTGTCTTTCCTTGATCATGAAGTGACCGATGAGGAAATTGTGGACAACTACGAGCAAATCCACTTTGTCAGTGCTATGGCGACTCAAACGTCCAATTTCCTGCAAGACTTAAAAAGTCGCGGCATCGGGTTGGAGCAATTGACCGCCAAAGTGGAGAAATACAACGGCAAAGCCAACTTGACGTTGGAGGAAAAAGAAGAAAAAGCCGCGTTGGAAGCGGATATTGCGAAATTACGGGAATGTAACGAGATTTGTGACCGCTATTCCAAATACGGCGATGCGTATTTCAAACTGTATGCGCGCATGGGAATGATCGCTTCTCCGTACTACAAAGTGCTGGACGGCGA
>JAZLLJ010000084.1:0-23958 GCA_045598065.1 Acutalibacteraceae bacterium | reverse complement strand
GGGGTCACGCGCAGTTCGATAATCGCGGTCACGTAGTCGCGATCGGTGCGGTCCCAATCCACCACGGCTTTATAGCCGCGCAGTACACCGTCCGCCTCCAATTTGGCGATTTTTGCCGCAACGTCGTCCTCGGTCGTACCGAGCATGGCGGCAATCTGCGCGTTGGAAAGGCGCGCGTTGTCGTTCAAAATCGTCAATAATTTGTCCATGATGATTCCTCCTCAATGGTTTTCGTTTTTCATAAATCCGTTACCGAAGGTCTGTTCGGTTGTGAGTACAATCGTAAACGCATCGGGATCGAGCGCACGAATACGGGCGCGAAGCGGATGCACCTCCGACGGGCGAAGCGCGCAAAGCAGCGCGTTGCGCGGCTCGTTTGTGTAGCCGCCTTTGGCAAAAAGAAGCGTTACGCCGCGGCCCAGTTCTTTCAGAATCACGTCTGCCACCGCTTGTTCTTGCTTGGTGACAATAAGAAGCATCCGTCCGTGGTCACGGCCGTAAATCACCGCATCGGTCACGCGCGAACTGACAAAAATCAGCACCAGAGCATACAGACCGCTTTGCAGTTTTCCGAACACAGCAACCGAAAGCGCCACCACCGCCGCATCCACCAACAAAAGCAGACGGCCGATAGGCAAATGGGGAAATTTTCGTTCCAAAAGGCGCGCCATAATCTCGCTGCCGCCGGTCGTTGCTCCACGCCACAGCACAAGCCCGATACCAAATCCCATCAGTACCCCACCGAACACCGCTGCCAACAGCGGATCGTCGGTATACGGTGTAAGCCACGGCAATGTTTCGGCGCCGTCTAAAAGAAGTGACGAACCCACCGTTACAAGCGCCGTACGGGCGGTAAATCCGCGCCCCAATTTGAAGCACGCCACCGCTAAAAGCGGCAGATTAAAGCACAAAACCAACGTGCCGATAGAAACGCCCGGCATTATCGCGTGCACAATTGTAGAAAGTCCCAGCACGCCGCCGGGCGCAATGTCGTTGGGGGACGAAAACACCGTCACCGCCAGCGCCAAACACACGCTTCCCACCGCATAGCACAAAAAATCCGCAACATTCTTTTGCCGTTGCTTAATAACAATCGCTCCCCGTCGCTTATTCCGCGATGAGGGCAAACAGCTCGTGCAACCGGTCGGTTTCGTCGTTCAAATATAAATATCCGAACAGCGTTTCCAGTCCCGTTGCTTTGTGATAATCGTCACCCTTCCGCGCGGTATGGGCGTTGCGCCCACGCTTATAGACGGCGAGTTCCTTTTCGGTCAAATACGGCATCAGTTTGTCAAGTGCCGCCGCCTGCGCCGGAGCGCAAACCATCGAAACCGCCTGTCTATGTAACGCGTTTGCCGGGCGGTTAGCAGATGCCGCCAAATGTTCCCGCACCATTAGTTCAAACACTCCGTCGCCGACAAAGGCCAACGTAATGGGGCTTAACCCACGGGTATCCAGTTCTTCGGGATACAGTCGCATAGCGTTTCTTCCTTAATTCACAAATTCAAATTCAAAATCATAGATGGACACGGTGTCCCCTTCGTTGACACCGGCCTCACGCAGCGCATCAATCACACCGGCGGCTTTGAGCACGCGCTCAAAATATTGGAGCGCCTCGTAATCGTCGAAATTGATGCCGCGCATCACAGTTAAGAGCCACTTGCCCTCCACGACAAACACGTCGTCGATTTTCGTCACCGTCACCGCACGATCTTTGAAACTGTCCGCATCCGCCGCGGCCGGTGCTTCCGGCTCAAACGCACGAATCGGCGGCAGAGTCGCAAGCGTGGCGGCGCAGGCGTTGATGAGTTCGTCCGTACCGTGGGAAATGGGCGCCATCATGGGGAAATAGCGGCAGCCACGCTTTTCCATTTCGGCGGCAAAGGTTTCGAGTTGCTCATCCGTTGCCAAATCACATTTGTTGCCGGCGACCAGCATCGGCAATTCCGCCAACGCAGGATTAAACGTTTTCAGTTCGCGGTTGATGGTGTCGAAATCCTCGATCGGATCGCGGCCTTCGCTTCCGGCTACGTCCACGATATGCACCAAAAGGCGGCACCGCTCCACGTGACGCAAAAACTCGTGGCCGAGCCCTGCGCCCTCACCTGCGCCCTCAATAAGGCCGGGAATGTCCGCCATCACGAACGATGCCTCGTGCACCCGTACCACGCCGAGCACCGGCGTGATGGTGGTAAAATGGTAGTTGGCGATTTGCGGCTTTGCCTCAGACACCACCGATACGAGCGTGGATTTTCCCACGTTCGGAAAACCCACCAAACCCACGTCGGCAAGCAGCTTCAGTTCAAGCCGCACGGTAAATTCTTCGCCGGGGATGCCGGGTTTGGCAAATCGCGGCGTTTGACGGGTGGGCGTTGCAAAATGGCTGTTGCCCCAACCGCCGTTGCCGCCTTTTGCAATTACCACCGGCTCTTTGTCGGATAAATCCGCCATAAGCCTGCCGGTCTCCTCGTCGTACACAAGTGTGCCGCGCGGCACTTTCAGCACCACGTCCGCACCGGCTTTGCCGCTGCACCGTTTGCCGCCGCCGGGAAGCCCGTTTTCGGCGTGGTATTTCCGTTTGTGGCGGTAGTCGGAAAGGGTATTCATTCCCTCGTCCACCACGAACACGACGTTGCCGCCGCGACCGCCGTCGCCACCGTCCGGGCCGCCGGATGCCACAAATTTTTCTCGATGGAACGCCACTGCGCCGTCGCCGCCGTTGCCGGCTTTAATATGAATGGTTGCTTTGTCGATAAACACGCAGAAGCGCCTCCTTTTTCGCCCGTTGGGGCATAGTCATAGTTATACGTCTATATCATACCCTATTTTTCCCGTAATGTCAAAACAAATTCCGCCGAAAGCGCAAAAAAATCCCGTTGCAACCGTAGTTGCAACGGGATTTTCACTAAAAACCTTATTTCGCGCAGTCTTCAACGACCAGTTCGCGCACTTCCGTGGCGTTCTGCATCTCTTTGCGCGCCGCAAAGAACTTCGGCGCAACCTGCGGGAACAGGGCGTAGCTCAGCACGTCCTCTTCGCAAGTGGCGATGTCTTTGGTCTCCTCGCGATATTTCTCGAGTTCCGGCTGAATCAAGTCAGCAGGACGGCAAGTGATGACCTCGTCGTTGCCGATAGCCTTTTTGCAGACCTCCGTATTCACTTCGCCCGGCAGTTTGCCGTATTCACCGCGAAGCAACGCTTTGGACTCTTTGCTGACCATTTTGTAGCGCTCACCTTGCAACACGTTCAGCACCGCCTGGGTACCGACAATCTGGCTGGTCGGAGTAACGAGCGGCGGATAGCCAAAGTCTTTACGCACGCGCGGCACTTCTTCGAGCACGTCGTAGTAGCGATCCTCGGCGTGAGCTTCTTTGAGCTGGTTAATGAGGTTGGAAAGCATACCGCCCGGCACCTGATAAAGCAGGGTGTTCGGGTCGGTGTTCAGCACTTTCGGGTTGAGCACGCCGGCCTCTTTCAAGCGAGCGGCAACCACACGGAAGTGGGCGGCAGCTTCGCTGAGTTGTTTGAGGTCCAAACCGGTGTCGCGATCGGTGCCCTGGAGGGCGGCGACCATCGACTCGGTGGCAGGCTGAGACGTACCGCCGGCAAGCGGAGACAGCGCGGTATCAATGATATCCACGCCGGCCTGGATGGCGCGGAGATAGGTCATCGCGCCGGTGCCGGTGGTGTTGTGGGTGTGCAGGTGGATTTTAGCGGAGCAGTTGGATTTCAGCGCTTTCACCAGAGAATACGCATCCTCCGGAAGCAGAAGGTTCGCCATATCTTTGATGCAGATGACGTCCGCACCGTTCTCCTCGAGCTGAGCGGCAAGGCGCACGAAGTAATCTTCGTTGTGCACCGGGCTCTTCGTGAAGCTGATGGCCGCCTCGCAAGTGCCGCCGTATTCTTTAACGGCTTTGCAGGCGCGCTCCAGGTTGCGAGGATCGTTGAGCGCATCGAACACACGCACAACGTCGATACCGTTTTCAATGGATTTTTTCACGAACGCATCGACAACGTCATCCGCGTAGTGCTTGTAGCCGAGAAGGTTCTGGCCGCGAAGCAACATTTGCAGTTTGGTGTTGGGCATCTCTTTGCGCAGAACGCGCAGACGCTCCCACGGATCCTCGTTGAGGAAACGCATGCAGGCATCAAACGTGGCGCCGCCCCAGCACTCCAACGACCAGTAGCCGATGGAATCCAGGGTTTTGCAAGCCGGGAGCATATCTTCGAGACGCATACGAGTCGCCGCTTGGGACTGGTGAGCGTCACGGAGAATGGTATCGGTGATTAAAACCGGATTTTTAGCCATAATTCATACCTCCTAAGGATGGTCTTAACCGAACAACGCGATGAGCGTACCGGCGGCGATAGCCGAACCGATAACACCGGCAACGTTCGGGCCCATAGCGTGCATCAACAGGAAGTTGGCAGGGTTGTATTTCTGGCCGACTTTCTGGGACACACGCGCCGCCATCGGTACGGCAGACACGCCGGCAGAACCGATAAGCGGGTTGATCTTGCGTTTGAGGAACAGGTTCATGAACTTCGCCAGCAGCACGCCGCCCGCGGTACCGCAGCCGAACGCCACGACGCCCATGACAACGATTTTGATGGTCTGCAAGCTGAGGAAGGTCGCCGCCGTCGCGGTGGCACCGACGGTGACACCGAGGAAGATGGTGACGATGTTCATGAGTTCGTTCTGCACCGTCTTGGACAAACGCTCGGTCACGCCGCTCTCGCGGAACAAGTTACCGAGCATCAACGAACCGACCAGCGGTCCCGCAGACGGAACGAGGAAGGTCACGAAGATAGTGACGATGAACGGGAAAATGATTTTTTCGGTTTTGGACACCGGACGAAGCGCGGTCATCACGATCTTACGCTCTTTGTCGGTGGTTAACGCTTTCATAATCGGCGGTTGGATAACCGGAACGAGCGCCATGTACGAGTACGCGGCGACAGCGATCGGGCCAAGCAAGTGCGGCGCCAATTTGGAAGTGACGTAGATGGCCGTCGGGCCGTCCGCACCACCGATGATACCGATGGAGGAAGCCTCCGTCGGCGTAAAGCCGAGGTAGGACGAACCGATGTAGGTCAAGAAGATACCGAGCTGAGCGGCGGCGCCGAGCAGCAGGCTCTTCGGGTTGGCAATCAACGGGCCGAAGTCGGTCATAGCACCCACGCCGAAGAAGATGAGGCAGGGATAAATGCCGAGTTTCACGCCGAGATACAAGTAGTCGAGAAGACCGGCGGAAACGGTTTCATTCAAGTGGTTGTTCATATACGTGAGCACCGCTTCACTGGCACCGTTTGCCTTAAACTCGGCGATTAGATCGGGTGTCATGGCCTGTCCGCCAATCAAGCCCCATTGAGCGTGACCACAGGCAAACAACACCTCGTGGTACATCTCTGCACCGGGAAGGTTCGTAAGCAGCATACCGAAGGAAATCGGCAAGAGCAACAACGGCTCAAAACCTTTGACAATCGCGAGATAGGAGAGGAACAACGCAACCGCAATCATAATCAGTTGCTTCCAGTCCTGCGCGATCATATAGAAACCGGTCTGCTGCAAGAAATTCAATACAGCATCCATGGATTTGTTACCTCCGTGGATTATTCAATGGTGCAAAGCAGAGCACCGGTATCGACCGACTGGCCTTGAGACACCGCAACAGCGCCGATTTTGCCGTCCGCCGGGCACATGATTTCGTTTTCCATTTTCATGGCTTCGAGAATCATCAGCACATCGCCGGCTTTCACCGCCTGGCCGGCAGTGACGTTAACTTTCAGAATGGTGCCGGGCATCGGAGCTTCGACTTTTTGACCGTTACCGGCAACAACCGGAGCCGGAGCCGGAGCAGCAACCGGAGCCGGAGCAGCCACAGCCACAGGAGCGGAAGCGGTAGCGGCGACCGGAGTGCCGGTCTCACCCAGAGCCTCGAGCAGAATCTCATAGTTGGTACCATTGACGTTCACACGATACTTTTTCATTTTTCATAACCTCTTTCTTTTATTTTCAAATTATTGACAGACAAATGGTTTACGCCAGTCGAATGGACTGGATGCGGATTTTCGAAACGTCCGTTCCGATTTCCTCTGCCAAAGCGGCAGACACAGCGGCCACAAATTCGCCGCGATTTTTGATGGTGTCGCCGATCGGGGTATCGGGAGTAATCTCCTTACCGATGGACAGTATGCGGATAGACGATACGTCCGTTCCCAAATCTTCCGCCAGTGCCGCGGAAACCGCCGCCACAAAAGCGCCGCGATTCGGAATGTTGTCGCAGGGGATGACCGTTCTGGCCGGAGCAGCGACAACCGGTGCAGCCACCACGGGAGCGGCAACCGGGGCTTTTACATCGTCTTGGGGCTGCTTACTTTTTTTTTTGCCCTCCACCGCCTGGATAACCGCACCGGAAATGGTGCACAGCACGATGATGCAAATCAAGCCCACAAACACGGTGCCGAGGCCCATCAGCACGACGAACAGATTGCTGTATTCGGCAACAGCCGTCAACAACGCAAAGTTCATGATTGAAACCTCCTTCTTTGAAAGATAAAAAATATCCAAACTGCGTTTATTATATAATATTCGCGCGCGAGGTGTCAACCGTTCTATGCCGAAATATACGGCAGTTATTTTGTCTTTTCCGCCGTTGACGGATGAAGGCGGTTGTGCTACAATGGACACGAGGTGAGAAAAATGAACGTTTTTTCGCAAACCATCACACTGAATAACGGCTTAAAAATGCCGCTTTTAGGGCTTGGCACGTGGCAACTGCCAAACGGCGAACCTACCTATAATTCCGTGCGCGCCGCGCTTGCCGCCGGCTATCGGATGATCGACACCGCCTGCGGTTACGGCAACGAAGAGAGTGTCGGCCGTGCCATTCGCGACAGCGGTGTGCCACGCGACGAGATTTTTGTCGTTACCAAACTTCCTGCCGAAATCAAACAGTATGAAGCCGTCAAAGAATCCTTTTTCGGCTCGAAAGAGCGCCTCGGACTCGGCGCCGTTGACCTCTATCTTATCCACGCGCCGTGGCCGTGGGAAGAAGTCGGCAAAGACTGCGCCGACGAGAACGTCGAGGCGTTTTCTGCTATGGAAGAGCTCGTAAAAGACGGCCACATCCGCGCCGCCGGTATCAGCAATTTTGCCGCGCGCGACATCCGTCCGCTCCTCGAACGCTGTTCCTTGCGCCCCGCTGTCAACCAACTGTGCCACTACGCCGGCTATTGGGAGCGCGATGCGGTGGAATTGTGCGAAAAAGAGGGTATTCAAGTGATGGCGTATGCGCCGCTCGGCACCGGCCGTGTATTCAAAAACCCGGCACTTCCGCCGCTCGCCGAAAAATACGGTGTTTCGGTCGCACAACTGTGCATCCGCTATCTGTTCCAGCAAGCCATCCCCACCATTCCGCGCTCGCAAAAGCCGGAACGCATCGTGGATAACGCGCGCATCGATTTTGTCATCTCTCCCGAAGATATGGCGGCCATCGACGCCCTGCGAAACGAATAAAAACATAAAAAAACCCGACCACCGGTCGGGCTTTTTCTTTTGTTCAGTTATACGGTTTAAAACAAATATCCAAATCCACCGTGCCTTCCACACCGGGGAGTTTTCCTTCTACATCATACTGCCACATCGCCGTTTCATAGTAAAATGTGGGACGGTCGCCCGGTTCGGACAGCCAAAAATCGCAGTCGGCAAAATCGTCTAACGCGTATTGCTTGTAGCCGAGGTATTTATAGAAATACAGCATCGGGCGATAGCCTGCATCCGCAATCGTGTCCAAAAACGCGCGAGCGATCGCGTTAAGTTGGTCGTTCTTCATTTCATACGTCCGCGCTGTGTTCTTCGTCACCGATTCCCAGTCGAACACCACGGGATAAGTGATGTTGTAATCCTTAATGCAGTCCAACACAAACCGCGCTTCCTCTCGCGCCTCGTTCGTAGTCACCGCCTGGGAAAAGAAGTAGACGCCCACGTCCAAACCGACTTTTTGTGCGCCTTCAATATGCTGCCGATAGGCCGTATCTTCCACGATAAGGCCGGATTCGTATCCGCGCCGACCGACACGCACCATCACAAACTCCACACCGGCATTTTTCACCGCGTTCCAGTCGGTAACGGTCTGAAATTCCGACACGTCTATGCCGAGCGCCGCGCCGGCGTATGTAAGGATCCCGTTGTTTTTGTGGAATTTTTGCTCGTCCAGTTGACTTTTTTGAAGATTCTCACTAATCGGAAGCCATACCTCTTTGAGTGTGTTATCTTCTACAAGAAACATACCCTCGTGTTCATCTTCCGATTTGCTCCCGTCCGCCGGTTCCGGTCTATCCGCCACCGAAGTTGTGGCTTCTTCCGCTTTTTTGTCGGACAAACACAAATAAACCAACACGCATATCGTGGCCATCATCAGCACGTTGAGCGCCAAACATCCCACAACGACTCTCACCGCCGATTTCGGCAGTTTTCCGCGTTTTTTCACTTTCGTTTCCGTCAGGTTGCCGTCGGTCGCGTGTTCCTCCAAAAGCGCGGCTTCAATCTCTTCCGCCGTCGCTTTAATGATTCCCTCTTGCTCTGTTTCTTTCATACTGTTTCTCTTTCATCGTTTTGTTCGTGTTCTCTCAGCGAAAAGCGGCATCCGCAGTAGTCTTGGCGATACAGTCCGTATTCCGCCGCCAACGTACAGGAGCGTTTGTAGCCGTCTTTTTTCTTAAAATCCGAAAAAAGGTACGGCACGCCGTATTTTTCAGCCAATTCTCCGCCAATGCTATTGAGCACGTCAGCGTGTTTATAGGGACTAACGGTCAGCGTCGTGGTAAAATAATCAAACCCCTGTTCGGCGGCCAATTTTGCCGTATGCTCTAACCGCAAACGGTAGCAAACCGCACAGCGGCCGCCGCCTTCCGGCTCGTCTTCCAACCCTTTGACTACCTCCAAAAATTCCTGCTCATCGTAGGTTTTCGGGAGCAATTCCACCGCGGTGGGAAGCGGCATTTGTGTAAGCAGTCGTGTTTGCTCCTCCAAGCGTTTGTCGAATTCTTCCGCAGGATAGATGTTGGGGTTATAGTAGTCAATTGTCACGCAAAAATGTGCGCAAAGACATTCGAGCACGTAGGAAGAACACGGCCCACAACAACTGTGAAGAAGCAGCCGCGGTTTTTCTCCCTCTTGCGGCAGACGGGCGATGAGGTCTTCCATCACCTTTTGAAAATTTTCTTTCATACCCTACTCCTTTTGCAAAAACGCGGTTCAACCCACTTCTTTTGCATACCGCGCCAGTGCATCTTTCCAGTCCGGAAGACGGGAAAATCCGTTTTCCGTAAGGCAATCTTTGGACAGCCGCGAATTGTGCGGTCTCGTCGCAAGTGTCGGGTATTGGTCGCCGGTAATGGACTTCACGCGGCAGGAAAGCCCAAACACGTCCATCACCGCTCGCGCCAAATCGTCGCGGTTGCACACACCCTCGTTGGTCGCGTGATACACTCCGTAACGGTCGCTCTCAATCATCTCGCAAAGAAGCGCCGCCAAATCGGGAGTATACGTCGGCGCTCCCGTTTCATCGCACACCACCGACACCTCGTTCCGTTCCGTTCCGAGGCGGCGCATCGTTTTGATAAAGTTGTTGCCGTGGGCACCGAACACCCACGAAGTACGCACCACAAACGTCTTACGGCACGCTTTAAGCGCCGCGTCTTCACCCAGCGATTTCGTCAACCCATAATGGTTGAGCGGCGCCTTTTCGTCCGTCGGCAAAAAGGGCTTTTCGCCCTGCCCGTTAAACACGTAATCGGTGCTGATATAGATCAGTTTTGCGCCACATTCCGCGGCGGCTTCGGCGATAAACCGTGTACCGTCCACGTTGATGCGCGTGCAAAGTTCTTTGTCTTCTTCCGCTTTGTCCACCGCGGTATATGCCGCGCAGTGGATAACGGCATCCGGATGTGCCGCCGTAATGACCGCCGTTACTTGGGCCTTGTCGGTGATATCGGCTTCGGCTCTGTCAATGCCCACCGCTTCGTGGCCTTTCGCCCCCAGCGCGGTTATCACGTCTTGTCCCAACTGTCCGGCAGCGCCGGTCACCAGTACTTTCATGACTGTCACTCCTTATTTCTTCACCCAAAGGGCATGCAAGGTTACGTCGTGCGTGCCGCTCGAAAACGCGGCTTTCACATCCTGCACGGCGGCGGCAACGGTTTTTTCCTGCAACCAAAGAGCCGCTTTTTCCGCCGTCAGCGGATAATACTCTGCCTGATTCCGTGCCGCGGTCACGTCTTCTTTGCGAACGCTCCAACCGGCAAACGCATATCCCTCTTTACAAATTCCGACGGTCTCCGCCGAAAGAAACGAGAGATTGGATATCGTGCCCGTGTCCCATTCTTCAACAATCGGCGTGCCCGTCTCCCACAAGAGCAACTCGCCGGCATCGGAAACCGCATACTGTTTATTCCCTGCTTCACCGCCGGAAAGGTTATACCGCACCGAAAGTTTCGGCGCAGCCGTGGTGGTTGTGGTAGGCGCAGCCGTGGTGGTCGTGGTGGCGATAGTGGGTTCCGGTTTCTCGGGAGAGGAGTACAGTTTTTGCAGTTCCCAGTCTCCCAAAAGCGGACTTTTCATCACATTTTTTTGCACATCCAACACACCCAACGCATCCCACTGAATTTGGCAGTGACTGCGCTTTCCGGTACCGTTACAATCGGCATACGTAATTGAAACTGTGCCTTCATCGGTCGGTTTCAGCGACAAAATCCAAATATAGTGCGGCCCGTAATTCCAAAGATACAAAACGTCGCCCACTTTCACGTTTTGAAGCGTGGTTTCCGTTTCCCAATTTTCAAAAGACGAGCCGTAATAGGCGTAAGTGAGCAAGCGCGTATAGCCACAGCATTGCCAGCCGCCCCACACTTTCCCCGGCACTTCAAAGAAGTTGCAGGTCACGCCGGCTTCTTTATCGTGGAGGTCTTCCGCGTCCATATAGGGCGAACACGCCGTGTCCGTCACGCTGTACGCCTCGTCCTTGTCGCCGACCACGTGATTCCAAAACATTCCGTGGGGGAAGAAATCGTGCAGTTGCTCCATCGTCGCCTGCCCCGGTTCCCAAGGTGGCGTTATAGGCGACAGGCGCTGCGGTACGTCGCCTGCCAACGAAGAGAAAGGAAACGCGCATACCGAAAGAAGCAGCGCCACGCACAGCATGGCCAGCATCCGTTTCATGGGTGATTGCATCTTCCTTCCCCCTTTTTTGGCATATATGGACAGTATACCACCTTTTTCGCCTGCCGTCAAACGGGAAACTTTGACTTTTTACAAAAAAATCCCACAGTCGAATGGTTCGACTGTGGGAAATTTGTTTATTCTTCGTCCTCAGAGGAAGCTTCTTCATCCTCGGAAAGGTCGTCTTCTTTCGGTTCGGCTTCTTCATCCAACGGAATCGTCGGCTCGGACTCCTCCTCGGACTCCTTCTCCGCCTCGTCCTCCGCCTCATCGTCGTCGCTGCCGGAGAACAACCAAATAACCACGACCACGCCAATCAGCACCACCACACCGATGATGATGAAAATCCATTTGTGGCCCTTTTCATCCGGATTCGTGTCGCTCTGTCCTTGAGGCTCCACATTTTGCAACTGTTGCGGCAAATCTTGCAACGGTTTATCCGGTTTATAATCCGCCTTATCGTCCGAACTGGTCACACCTTCGGCAACGTCGATGACCGCGGCGGTCGACACCAGCGGAACCTCGTTCGCATCCACGTCAATGTTGTTGCCGGGATCGTCCAAACGCAGAGTAATCGTCGTTTCTCCGAGGTCAGCATCCACAAACACTTTAAAGTGAATGTTGGCCACCAAACCGGTCGATTTCACGTTCTTTGTAAGGTCGTTACCCTCACCCTGTATCACAACGGGATATTTTTTCTCGTTGGTGTCCAAAAAGCCCATTTCCGCAAAATCGCCGTTCGGATCGAGGTCAATCGAGTCAAAACGCAGCACCAGGCTGTCATAATCCAGTTTCCAGTTGAGGCCCCAAATACTGGGGTTTTGGTCAATCGTCACCGGCACCACGATCTCGTCGCCGGTTTTTGCCGAAAGCGAGCCAATCGTCACGCCCATCGCGTTCGCCGGCACACTGACTTCTTCCGCGGCGCTGTCTTCTTCCGCGGCGCTGTCTTCCTCCGCCGCGCTGTCTTCCTCCGCCACGCTGACTTCTTCTGCCGCGCTATCTTCCTCCGCCGAAACGGTCAGCGGCAAGCACAACGTCGCCACCATCATCAGTGCTACAAACAGAGTTAAAATACGTTTTTTCACCATCTATTCCTCCTTACGGAATTTGCAATAATCACAGAAATCAGCGCGATAACCGCCACGCCGAGCACACCGATGACAATCCAAAAAACCGTGTTGTCATCGGTCGTTTCCGCGGTTTTCTTGTGGTCACGGTTTCGACTGTCCTTTTTTTCCGCATCTTTTTTGTCGCTTTTATCTTCGGACACTTCCTCGGGCGACGACGAAGCAACCGTAACCTCTTCCAGTTGTTGCGGCAAATCTTGCAACGATTTATCCGGTTTATAGTCCACCGTATTGCTCGAGCTGGTCACGCCTTTGGCAACGTCGACGACCGCGGCGTTCGACACCAGCGGAACCTTGTTCTCATCCACGTCAATGTTGTTGCCGGGATCGTCCAAACGCAGAGTAATCGTCGTTTCGCCGAGGTCAGCATCCACAAGCACTTTAAAGTGAATGTTGGCCACCAAACCGGTCGCCGTCACGTTCTTTGTATGGTCGTTACCCTCGCCCTGTATCACAACGGGATATTTTTTCTCGGTGGTGTCCAAAAAATCGAGTTCAGAAAAATCGCCGTTCGGATCAAAATCAATCGAGTCAAAGCGCAGCACCTGACTGTCGTAATCCAGTTCCCAGTTAAATCCCCAAATGCCGGGGTTTTTGTTGATGGTCACCGGCACCACGATCTCGTCGCCGGTTTTTGCCGAAAGCGAACCAATTGTCACAACCATCGTATCCGCTGATATGGCGGTATCCTCCGCCACAGCGGTCAGCGGCAGGCACATCGCCGCCATCATCATCAGCGCTACAAACAGGGTTAAAATTCGTTTTTTCATAACAAGCACTCCTAACGCAAAAAGCCTTAGATACATTCTATTAGTATACCATATTTTCTGCGTTTGTCAAATGGTAGACTGCACCCGTGTCAAAAATTCTTTCGTTCGCTCGTGTTGGGGGTTTTCGATAATGGAAACGGGATTTCCCTCCTCCACGATAACGCCACCGTCCATAAAAATGAGATGGTCGGACACGTCCCGTGCAAACGCCATTTCGTGGGTGATAACCACCATAGTCATCTTCTCCGCGGCGAGTTGTTTGATGACTTTGAGAATCTCGCCGGTCAGCTCCGGATCGAGCGCCGACGTCGGCTCGTCAAAAAACAGCACTTTCGGCCGCAGCGCCAACGCGCGGGCAATCGACACTCGCTGTTGCTGACCGCCGGACAGCTCGTAGGGATAGGCGTTTGCCCGATTGGCAAGCCCCATCTTATCGAGTAGTTCCATCGCCCGTTCTTCCGCCTCTTCGCGCGGCATTTTCAGCACGTGGATAGGCGCATCGGTCAGGTTGTGCAAGACGGAAAAATGCGGAAACAAATTAAAGTTTTGGAACACCAGTCCAAACGTGGAACAAATTTCTTTCAGCTCTTTTTTCGGCGCATAAACGGGCACGCCGTCTTCTCCGGTCTCCACCAACATTCTGCCGTCATAGGCAATCGAGCCGCCGTCCACTTTTTCGAGCATGGTGGCACAGCGAAGCAACGTGGATTTGCCGCCGCCGGAAGGGCCGATAACCGACACGGTCTGTCCCTCGTTCACAGTCAGCGAAATATCGCGAAGCACCGGCACGCTGTTAAAGGATTTGCGCAGATTGCGGATTTCCACAAGTGTTTTTTGTTTTGACATCTGCACTCCTCCTTACTTCACCTGATAATAGTTGAGTTTCTTTTCCGCTTTTTCCATCAAAAACGCGATAAAGTAGTTGAACACGTAGTAGAAAATACCTGCCGCCAAATACGGGAGCATCGAAGTTTCGTCTGCCGCAATCATCTTGGCCTTGGTAAACATCTCAACAATGGACAGTGCATACACGAGCGAGGTGTCTTTCACAAGAGTTATCACCTCATTGGTGGTGGCAGGAATGATGCGCTTTATCACCTGCGGCAACACGATGCGGAAAAACGTCTGCCCTTTGGAATAGCCAAGCACCTGCGCCGCCTCATATTGACCGAGAGGAGTCGCCTCGATACCGCCGCGATAGATTTCGGCAAAATAGGCGGCGTAGTTGACAGCAAACGCAATGATCGCCGCGATAAACGGCCACGACGGGCCGGTCGTAATTTCAAACATATAATACGGGCCGTAGCATACCACAAACAATTGCAGCATCAGCGGCGTACCGCGCATAACGGAAATGTAAATCCGCGTCAGCCACGAAAGCGGTTTGAATTTCGACATCCGGCAAACCGCCACAAGCATTCCCAGCGGCAGGGAAAACAACAACGTCAAAAGGAAAACTTCCAACGTTGTCACCATACTGGGGGCAAGCAACACAATCAAATCCCACAGTTTATTCAAAAATGCAATCACGCCATCCAAAAGCGATCCCTCCCGTGAAAAAAACAGGCGAACGCCGGGCGCTCGCCTGTTTTGTGGTGTTCAAGCGATTATTCAAGGCACACGGAATCGGAAAGTCCCCACTCCTCGGCAATCTTCGCAAAGGTGCCGTCTTTCACCATCTCTTCCAAGGTGGCCTGCACTTTGTCGCACAGTTCGGTGTTGCCTTTTTTGAAACCGATGGCATACTGCTCGGTCGCAACCGGAGTATCGAGCATCACCAGTTTGTCGTTTTCGGCCACTTTATAGTTCGCAACGCCGATGTCCATCGCCACCGCATCGCAGATACCGGATTCCAAATCCATCAACGCGGTGTTATAATCCGCCACAGACGTTAATTTGTTGAAACTGTCAGCGAGCGCTTTGTTCTCTTCACTAACCTCGTCTCCGGTAAACGCCGCTTCCGCAGAGGATTCTTTTTGCACCTCTATGTTTTTCCCTGCCAGTCCGGCCAAATCCGTGATATCGCCCTTGCGCACCACGACCACTTGGCTGTTATCCACGTAGGGTTTAGAGAAGGTATAGTCGTCCTCGCGTCCGTTCATCGTAAAGCCGTTCCAGATGCAGTCGATGGAGCCGGATTCCAGTTCCATATCTTTCGCATCCCAGTTGATAGGTTTCTTTTCCAGTTCCCAACCGTTGCGTTTGCACACTTCTTCGGCCAGCACCAAGTCAAAACCGGTGTACTCGTTCGTTTTTTCATCCAGATAACCGTAGGGTGGGAACTCCGCATCAAAGCCAACGGTAAACGTAATCGTTTTACCCGATACCCCTTCCGGATTCTTCAAGGCATCCGTAACGGAAGCCGTTTCTTTTTTGTTGCAACCGGCAAAGCACAGCACCAGCATCAGTACAGCACACAAAAGGCAAAGCAGTTTTTTCATTTTACATCCCTCATTTTTTAAATTTCCTGCCCTTCCGGGCAAACTTACGGGAAAAGTTTACCACACTATTCTGATAAAGTCAAGTTTTCTGAAAAAACCTCTTTACAAATCGTAAATGCCGTTGTATAATGCAACCGTCGGCAAAAACCGACGAAAAACAGAGTAGAATCGTGCGCGTTAAGTGCCGCTCGAACGGGGAGTTGTCGAGTGGACGAAAAGTTTTCTTGCGGTGCGCGGTTCGCATCCCGCTGTGGCATAGTGAGAACCTTCTCTTATGTCCGCAAACGGAAAAAGAGGAGGTATTTTTATGTCAAAAAAGACGGGTTCCGTCAAAAAATCCAACAAAAAACGCCGCGACCGCCAGCGCAAACTAAACGCACAGCGCGTGGCTATGGGCAAAACTCCGGTGGTGAAAAAATCGCCGCGGTGCTCGTTCAAAGAGCGCTTTGCGTTCCTCATTCCGCCGAAAATCAAATTTGATACCATCTTCGTCTGCATAATGGGGATGCTCATCGCCGCGGAAGTGGTTTTGGAGCGCTTGCTCGGAGTCAACGTCCTGACCATTAAAATCAACTTCGCATTTGTCGCAGTTACCGTCGCCGCCTATCTTTACGGTCCCGTCGGCGGCGCTCTCTGCTACGGTCTCGGCGATATCATCGGCACACTGCTCTTTCCCGTTGGCGGCTACAACCCCCTGTTTACGCTGTCCAACGTGCTGGTGGGACTTTGCTTCGGGTTTTTCTTTATGCACAAAGTCACCGTTCCGAAAATCGTTATTCCGGTGATATTCGAGCGCACGGTGGGCACACTTTTGCTCAATACGCTATGGCTCAAGCTGTTCTTTATCAAAAGCAAAGGTTTCTTCGCCTTGATGCTCACTCGCGTGCCGGAAGCGGCTTTCTTCATTGTGGTGGAACTGATTATCCTCACCCCGCTGCTGCTCAAAGCCGGACCGCAGTTAAAGAAATTGGTAAACAAATAATCCACTCGTTGCGAGCGAATTCTGTGATAACTCCGTTCAGCGCACTCACACAAGAGAAATAAAAAATCCCTTGCCCCGCGGCAAGGGATTTTTTGTTGCAACTTATTATTCTTCGTCCGCTTTGCCGGTAAGGGCGGCACGGATGTCTTTGAGGATATCCTCGGCGGTCTCGGCAGGAGCTTCCTCCGCGACTTCTTCCTCTTTTTTCTCGAACACGGATTTGGCTTTCATAATCGCTTTCAGCACAATGAAAATGGCCAACGCAATGATCAAAAAGTCAATCACCGCTTGGATAAACGCACCATAAGGCAAAACAACAGCTTCTTTCACAACGTTGCCGGCGGCATCCAACTGCTCTTCACGCAAGGTAGCGGACAGCGCCGCGAAATCGGCACCGTTGCCCAAAAGACCAAGCAGCGGAGACACAATGTTGTCCACAAACGCCGTAACGATTTTACCGAACGCACCGCCGATGACAACGCCGACGGCCATATCGATGATATTGCCTTTCATAGCAAACTCTTTGAACTCCGCAAAAAACTTTTTCATTTTGTAAAACCCCTTCTTTAATATTTTACAGAAAATCCATTTCGTACCATACCACAAACCGCACAATTTGTCAAGTCGTTATTGCCGCCCATCGGCGTTTGAGTTTTCGGCTGACAAACACGTAACAAACCGCGTGTGCCGCCGCGGTAAGCACCCACGAAATCGGGTAGGATAAATAGAGCCACAGAAGGCTGTGGAATTCAGGCAGTTGGAAAAAGGTATAAATCCACACAATCCGAAATCCGCACACACCTGTCAGCGTGACAAACGTCGGTAAAAGCGAGGCACCCATACCGCGCAACGAGCCGACAAGCACGTTCATATACCCACACAAGGCATAAGTAATCGCAAACACCATCAGCCTCGTCAGTGCATATTTCATCGAATCCGGTTCGTTCGGGATATACAGTCCGATGAGCGGCTTGCCAAACGCCCAAAATACCAACCCGAATACCACACCGAAAATGGTTTCGAGCAACATACAAATCCAAAGAATACGCCGAATCCGTTCCGGCTTGCGCGCACCCACGTTTTGTCCCGTAAAAGTGAGTGCCGCGTGTTGTGGCGCATCCAGCGCCACGTACTCAAATCCCTCAATACTCGCGGAAGCGGCGTTGCCTGCCATCGCCACCGCGCCAAACGAGTTGACCGACGACTGAATCAGCACGTTAGACAGCGCAAACAGCGTGCCCTGTACACCTGCAGGCAACCCGATTTTGATGATTTTGGCAAGAGAACGCTTGTGAATTTTCAATTTTTTCAAATCCAGATGTATTTCGGTTTTTAAGCGGCACAGCCACCATACGACCAGTCCTGCGGACACCGCTTGGGACAAAATCGTGGCGAGGGCAACACCCTCTACGCGCATATGACACACCAACACGAAAAAGAGGTTGAGCCCCACGTTCAGCACACCTGCAATCGTAAGAAAATAGAGCGGACGACGGGTATCGCCGGCCGAGCGAAGCACCGCCGATGCGAAGTTATACAGCGCCGTCACCGGCATCCCGAGGAAATAGATTTTCATATACAACGCGGCTTGAGCGAGCAGGTCTTCCGGCGTAGACATAAGGTCCAAAAGCGGTTCGGCCGCATAAAAGCCGATGATACCAAGCACAATGCCGCCGAGCACGCTCACCGTGACCGACGTGTGGACAATACGCTGCGTTTCCTCCGCGTTTTTGGCACCAAGACTCTGCGCCACCGACACACTGGTACCGACCGACAGGCCCACAAATAAGTTGACAAGCAGATTCGTCATCGAATAGGTCGTACCGATGGATGCCACCGAATCGCCACCGACGTACTGGCCGATCACCACCATATCCATGGCGCTGAACAGCAGTTGGAGCATACCGGACAGCATCAGCGGCACGGCAAACCATAACATTTTGAAAAATAACGGCCCGTTGGTCATATCTTCGCGCCGCTCGCGAGTAACCGTTATCGCCATAAAAATCCCTTCTTACAATAATCGTCAATATCCTAAATTATACGCCCTTTTCCGCCGGTGTCAAGCCGAAGAAATGAAAAAATCCCACCCTCACGGGCGGGATTTTTACACAAATTATTCCGCGGTGTAGTTGTCGAAGTAACCTTGGATATAGACGATCGGCGTACCTTTGTCGCCGCTGCCGGAAGTTAAGTCGCACAACGAACCAATAAGGTCGGTCAGGCGGCGAGGCGTGGTGCCCTGGGACGCCATACTGCCGACGAGGTCTTCGTCTTTATGGCGGATATAGTCTTCAATGGCGGCTTTCAGCTCTGCACCGTCAAGATCTTTGAAATCGTTGTCCGCAAGGTATTTCAGTTTCACCTCGTTGGGTTTACCGATAAGGCCTTTGGTATGCGCCGGAGAAACAACCGGATCGGCGAATTCCCAAATCATTCCGACCGGATCTTTGAACGCGCCGTCACCGTAAACCATCACTTCCACACATTTGCCGGTCGCGGCAAGGATTTTATCCTGCACCGCGGTGACAAACGGTTCGCAGTTGCGAGGGAACAATTTCACTTTGTCCTCGGTAGCTTTGTTCGAACCGAGCAGGCCGTATTCTTCGTTGTAGCCGCTGCCGTTGACCGGAGCATTGAGGATTTCGTCGAGACCAAGCACTTTTTTCGCGCCGGCGGCTTTAAGCAAGCGTTTGGTGCGCGGCGCGGTATGGATATCGCACGCGAGCACATTGTCGGTATAATCAAGAATCGCGCGCGGATCGTTGGCGAGGATAATCTCCACCTCGGCGCCGCATTCTTTAATCAACTCTTCATAATAAGACACGTAGTCCACACCGGTGAACGGGTGTTTGTTCTCGCCGAACAGTTCACGGTATTTTTCTTTGGTCAGCACGTCTTTGTAGGGATCGACACCTTTTTCGTCCAGCTGGTCGAGAGAGACGAGATGGTTACCCACTTCGTCCGACGGATAGCTGAGCATCAATACGATTTTTTTGGCGCCTTTGGCGATACCGCGCAAGCAAATCGCAAAGCGGTTGCGGCTGAGAATCGGGAAAATCACACCCACCGTGTTGCCGCCGAATTTAGCTTTGACGTCGGCGGCGATATCATCCACCGTCGCATAGTTGTTTTGGGCACGGGCGACCACCGCTTCGGTCACGGCGATAATGTCGCGGTTGCGCACCTCAAACCCGTCTTCTTTGTCGTTCGCCGCCGCGAGAACCGACTCCACCACGATGTCGACGAGATTGTCGCCGTCACGGATGATGGGAGCGCGCACGCCACGGGAAACCGTTCCTACCATTCTGCTCATATATAACACCTCATTTGAGTTTTTATAGCAAATAAAAATGAGAATATTCTCACCACAAGCGATAATTATACACCACTTGTTTTCATTTGTAAAGAAATTTTTTTACTTATTCAAAATCTCGTAATGCATACCACGTACGGTGGTGATGAATCGCGTAACCCCATCCGGTATCCGGTTGCAATTCGAATTGCATTTGGTGGTCAAGCTCCGCCACAAAGTCATAGACGTATTCCTTGCCGTGCAGGTGGAAGTCCACGTTCGGTCCCTCGGTGGAGTCGCCGACTTCCATGCCGTAAACAATCTTCGTACCGGCCTTTTGCGCCGCCTCACGGCTATACTTTGTGCCGTTCACCAGTCGCGTTGCGGACGTGCGGTAAGACATCATACACATACAGTCGCAGTTGTACGCCAAAATCTCATAAATCGGCAATTCCGTGCCGGTAAACATATGCGTTGCCGAACCGATATACTCGAATTTCGCCCGATCCCAGTTCATATTGATATCCAACTCTACGCAAACGCCGGCCGCGCGCGCCACCGACACGTCGCCGATAATAAAGTTGTCCACATAATCCTGCATCCGATCCCATTTCGGCTCGATATCGCAATGAATACCGTACAGCGGCGCATCGGGATGCTCACTGTTGTAGGCGTTGAAGTTTTTCACCGCTTTTTCAAAGCTTTGGTTCGAGGCATCCACCACTTCCTGCACGTCGAACAAATACGCCACGCGCATCCCGTGCGCTATTGCCGCCTCTACAAAATCGTGGACGATGGTGCGATTATATTCCGTATTCAGAATACTGCCGCAGTAGTAGTAAATCTCGGTCACACCGTTTTTCTCGAAGAAATCGAGATACATCTCGCGCGTTTCCTCTTTTCTGCCGTCCGACCAACTCCACCACCACACGCCGAGCGAACGGCCCGTTCCCTTCAATGCGGTGAGTTGCGGTGTGGTCGTAAAGGTCGAAAGCGTCTCTTCCATTCCTGCCAAATATTTGCGAAGGAACAGCACGTCTTTCATATTCACTTCGCCGTCCACGTTGGCATCTGCGTGTTGGACAGACGTAAGTTCCGTCATTCCTGCCAAATACTGCCGAAGCACCAACACGTCTTTCATATTTACGCTTTGGTCAACGTTGGCATCGCCCGCGGTCTCCTCTGCAAAGCACAAGACGGAAAACACCGTGCAAAACAAAATTCCGACACACACAATCAGTGCCAACGATCGTTTAACAGACTGTTTCATTCTTTTCTCCTTACCCAAAAACACCCCGCCTTCGGCAGGGTGTTTTTTGATCTAACCGTAAATATACTCGTGAAGGGCGCGCACCGTCGCCTCCGGATCCAAAACCCAAAGACCTGCCGAGCCGGACAACATCATATCGTCGTACTCGCCCGGTTGCGGCAGATGATATTCCGTTTCGATTTTGTAACCGGCGTATTTCAGCACGTTGACGATATAACTTTCAATCTCGTTGCGCGTCATATTTGTCGTCACCGCCGGAAGCACGTCGGAAGCCACTTTATACAACGTCGCCGGGCTGGACGATTTCGCTTTGGAAATCAGCGCACTCACCACGTTACGTTGGTTTTGCTGGCGAACGAAGTCCGAAGCCGGATAGCATTTGCGCACGCGGCAGAATGCCAGCGCCTGATAGCCGCTGAGCGAATATGTGCCGCCCACGTACCCAATCGGCTCGCGCAGTTGGTAGCCGGATTCATCACAGGCAAATTTATCCGGATCGCCGGGATCATCTAAAGGAATCCACGTCACCGCGCGGTCGTCTACTTCCACTTCCACGCCACCGAGCGCATCCACCGCCGCGGCAAAGCCGCTGAAGTTGACCGCTACGTATTTGTCGATATCCAAGCAGAAATTCTGGCGAACGGTTTGGTTAAGCAAATCGAAACCGCCGGAAGCATAAGCAGCATTCAGTTTTGCATAGTCATCCTCGCCGTCGCCGTCCCAGTCCATACCAGGGATGGTCGCCCACGTATCACGCAAAAGCGAAATCAATTTGATGGTTTTGGTCGTATCGTTGACGGAGGCAATCATCATCGTATCCGAGCGGCCGTAAAGATCGTTGGCACGGGAATCCACACCAAGCAGAAAATAGTTGTGGATGGTTTCCGTATCGCCGCGCACTTCCAAGTTGGCCAGGTTGACCGAAACATCCGGTTGTTCCACCTTATACGATTCGCTGAACGTAGGCGGTACCGAATTACCCGGATTGGTATCGTAGGTCGGTTTGCTGAGAAGAACGTCCGAACCCACCACCGTCACACCGGCGGCAACAACGAGTCCGGTACCCACAATTCCCAAAATTGACACACAGACGACTTTTAACGCTGTAATAACAGCAAATCCGTTTTTCCAAAAACGTTTTTTGTCCATTTCACGTAGTCCTCCCAATGTCCGGTTGCGTACATACATAGACAGTATATCACCTTTTTTTACGTTTCGCAAGTATTCTTTCACTTTTCCCTTATTTTTTGCATAAAAGACTGTCAAAAAATAATACTAATTTTAACTTTATGTGGAAGTGAGGACCTTTTATGTGTGAACCTGTAATTACCCGTATTCAAGGACAGGAAATTTTAGATTCCCGTGGAAATCCCACCGTTCGCGCCGAAGTATTTTTGCAAACCGGCGTTGTCGGCGTCGCCTCCGTCCCCAGCGGCGCCTCTACGGGAAAATATGAATCCGTTGAACAGCGCGACGTCGACCGCCATCGCTTTGACGGCCGCGGTGTAAGCCGTGCTGTCAATGCCGTTGAAGAAACCGTTGCTCCGGCGCTGCGTGGTTGCTCCGCCGCCGACCAAGCCGCCGTTGACCGCGTACTTTGTGCTCTCGACGGCACCGAAAACAAAAGTAACCTCGGCGCGAACGCCACCCTCGCCGTCTCTCTCGCCGTTGCTCGGGCACGCGCGGCATTTTACGGTATTCCGCTTTACCGCGACATCGGCGGACAAAGCGCTGTACGGCTTCCCTGCCCCCTGCTCAACGTCCTAAACGGCGGCCGTCACGCCGACAACAACGTAGATATCCAAGAATTTATGCTCGCTCCCATCGGTGCCTCCTCGTTTGCGGAGGCAATCGAATGGGCATGCGCCGTGACAAGAGAACTGAAAGCGTTGCTCCACGCTCGTGGCCTTTCCACAGCGGTCGGCGACGAGGGCGGCTTCGCGCCCGACCTGCCGTCGGACGAGGCGGCACTCGATTTGATTTGTACCGCCATCGAAACGGCAGGATTCAAACGCGGTGAAGTGCGTATCGCACTGGATGCCGCCGCCTCCGAATGGGCACAGGATGACGACACCTATCTTTTACCGAAACGCGGCTATACGTTGACGTCCGACGACCTTATCACTTACTGGGATAAACTTTCTCGCGATTATCCGCTGTTTTCGCTTGAAGACGGGCTTGGCGAAGAGGACTTCGACGGCTTTTCCCGTCTCACGGCGCGGCTCGGCGAGCGCATCCAACTTGTCGGCGACGATTTGTTCGTTACCAAAACCACTCGTCTAAAACAAGGCATTTTGGCAAAAGCGTGTAACGCCGTACTGATAAAACCCAACCAAGTCGGCACGCTCACCGAAACACTCGATACGATGCGGCTCGCGCGTACCGCCGGCTATAAAACGGTGGTGTCTCACCGCTCGGGCGAAACGGAAGATCCGTTTATCGCCGATCTCGCCGTCGCATTAAACGCCGGACAAATCAAGGCAGGTGCTCCTTGTCGCGGCGAACGCGTGGCAAAATACAACCGCCTTTTGCTCATCGAACGCGCCCTCGGCGACGCCGCGGTGTTCGGGGTAATATAAAGGATATAAAAAGGAAAAATTTTTCGCAGCGTATTCGTAGGCATTATAAAAAATCCCCTGCAACCGAGGTTGCAGGGGATTTTTGTGTGTCTCTTATTCGCCGTAGAGAGCGATGAGTTTTTGCAGGTGGTCGTAACGCGCTTTGGCGTTCTCTTCCGCCTGGCTGAACAACTCTTCCGCACGCTCCGGGAAGGAACGAGTCAGCGAGCTGTAACGCGCCTCACCCATGATGAAGTCACGATAGCTGCCGGTCGCCGGTTTGCTGTC
>JAZLLJ010000083.1:0-35135 GCA_045598065.1 Acutalibacteraceae bacterium | reverse complement strand
ACAAACTGTGCGGCGTGCTTTTGTTTGTAATACCGCTTTGTATCGGCTGGCTGCCGCGATTGCCGGTAGCGATACTGATACTCCTGACCTGCGGCGTGGCAACGGTTGCCGCGGTGCAGGAAGGGCAGGTTATCCGCGCGGGGAAAGAAATGAAATAACATTCTATTGATCGTTGCCCCAAAAATGGTACATATAAAAGTCTATAATTGGAATTACCAAAGAATAATATTAGTTTAAATGGAGGAAAAAATGATGAACATGATGTATTACTGCAAAAAATGCCACAAAATCGTCTTTACCGATGAGGACTTGACCGGAAAACAATGTTTTCGATGTGAAGAGGGCGTCTTTGATGCCGCGATGATTTCGGAGCAGGAAGCCGACAAGCTGTCCGAAGAGGGGACGTTTGGTGAGTTTTTGGATTCGTTGTGGAGCTTGACTGCGAAAAAGCTTTTGCTGTTGGTTCAGAATAATCCGGATGAATTCATCTGCTTCAATGAAAAAAGCAATGAAGTTTTGTGTGAAAGCGAAAAACCGCTTGTGCAGCCGGAGCATGACATTTTGAATTGGAAAGCCATCTTGTCGGATCCTCTTAAGCTGGGGAAATGCGGCGAATTGTACGCGCAATGCTTGTTGGAGTCGATGGGCTACACCGTGTACCATCCGTTTGTGGATACGCATGGAATTGATTTGGTTGCTGCAAACAAGGATGGCCGCAAATTGCTGGTTCAGGTCAAGACGGTGAAAGAGGGCAATTATTCGTTTATTCGGAAAGACGTTTTCTATAAAAAAGACAATTTTGTGGTTTTCTATATCCGTGTTGACAAGGATGGCGTTCCGAACGCCTATGTGTATCCCTCCAAGGTTTGGCCGGAGGAGAGTGAGTCGGAAATCACCTTCTCTTATGATGGAAGATTCACCTATCATCCTTATGCGGAAGACGGTCAGAAAAGCAAAGCGGAATACGGCATCAGCGGCGCTAAGAAATATTCCGGTTTGAATGATGAGTTTTGCATCAACACGAAAAATACCTTTTGGGTTGCGGATGAAGAAAAGTTTAATGCCATAATAGAGACGAAATAAATCCGCTGTCTTGCGAAATCGATGGGAGAACCATCGGTTGTATGAATTAAAACAATATGAGGGAAAGCGTTATGTCGTGGCTTAAAATCAAGAATGTGAGAATAAAAACAGAAAATGACACAAAATTCGATTAAAAACAGATTTTAGAGGAACATCGGTATGATGAAGGAAATATAGTGCTTGGATATAATAGTATTTCTTTGGTGGATGGTCACGCCGGTACAGATGCGGTTTATTACAGTGCTTTTCGTCAGGTGATCGTACATTCGTATTGTGTGCGGTCCGGATGTGAAACAAAAAATGAAATTGAACGAATTCCCATTCCGGAAGATATGGCGTTAAGACACTCCTCTTCCGAGATTTTGGAATATGCCAAAGGGAAAAATGTTATGCTGTCTACGATTTGTCGTTAATACAAAGGATTCGGCAATTCTGTTCAGGAGGGGCAGTTTATTCGCGCGGGAAAGGAAATGGAATAGTAAACGGAGGTTTTAGGATGCAATACAAACAACCTTGTGAAGACCACGCGAGAATTTATGAGGATTTTGTGCGTGATTTAAGAAACGACGAAAGCTATCCGTTTATTAGAAACGTCGAGGACTATGCGGGCGAAGCGGTTATCAAACTGTGTCCCTCGCAACATCCGTCGGTGTCCGCCTATCAGCAAAAGAAACTGACGGACAAGTTTGCACAGTTTCTCTCAAACGAGGTGCATCCGATAACGGAAATGCACGTGTGCACGCTTGTAAACCAAAACGTGTTTGATGCAATATGTCATCAAAACAACTTGGAATCGTTGCGCATCAAATGTTTTAACGGAACGGACATTTCCGAAATTGTCAAACTGACGAAACTCAAAAAACTGTTTATCGAAAGCGGCGCGAGAATACACGACATCTCTCCGCTTGCCGATTTGAAGCAGTTAGAAGTGCTGATATTGGGAAACACAAAACAAATTGGTGATTATTCCTGCCTTGCCGCGTTGCAAAATTTGAAAGTGCTTGGAATTTGCCAATACCAAGCGGCTTACAACGAAAAACCGTTGCGGATGACTACCGACGAGTTTATAAAACGTATGCCGCGTTTAGAGTGGGTTGACATTGTGGATTGCAAGGTGGACGAAAACGGAACTTGTTGAGGATAAGCAACAAAGGAGGGGCTTTCTATGCAATACAAACAACTCGGGAATACCGGGATGAACGTGTCGCGTGTTGTGTACGGCGGTATTGTGTCTGCCGGCGAGATTGACACGATCGTGTGCAAAGACGTGGATCAAGCCGCCTCCGACCGCTTTGTCGCGTATGCGCTGGAACACGGTGTCAACTACTTCGACGTTGCGCCCTCTTACGGCAATGCCGAGGAACAGCTCGGGCGTTCGCTCGAGGGACACCGAAACGACGTGTATCTCGCGTGCAAAACCCTCTGCCGCGACCGCAAAAGCGCCGAGGAAGAGATGAAAACCAGCCGCAAACTCCTAAAAACCGACTATTTCGATACCTATCAGCTCCACGCCATCAACGGTATGGACGACGTGGAGCAGGCGTTCGCCAAAGGCGGCGTGATGGAACTGCTCGACGAGATGAAACGCGCCGGAATCGCGCGTCATATCGGCTTTACGGCGCATAACGAGGACGCGGCGCTCGAAATGCTCCGCCGCTATCCATTCGAGACGGTGTTGTTTCCCATAAACTGGCTTATGCATATGAAAACCGGCATGGGCTCGCGGCTTTCGGCGGTTGCCAAAGAGAAAGGCATCGGACTTCTCGGGATGAAATTTATGATCGACCGCGCGTGGTTGAGCCGCGAGGAGCGTTTTTCTTCGCGGTATCCCAAATCGTGGTGCAAACCCTTTTATCCGGAAGACAAGGACTTGATCGTCGCCGCGATGCGGTATGCGTTGTCCGTCGGGGCGGACGTGCTCGATCCGCCCGGCAATTTCGAGAGTTTTTCGCTGGCGGTCGAGCACGCGGACGAAGCGGTTTCAACGGAGCTTTCCGCGCACGACAAAGAACTTCTCGCCGCACGGTTTTTGCAAAACGAGGACAAGTTGTTCTTTTAAGGAAAGAATTTTATGTGTACGAGTTTGATTTCCAACCGCAAGAAAACGATTGTCGGATGGAATTTGGATATTTTAGACATGGAACACCGCGTGACGGTGACGGACAGCGGTGTGTTTATCGAGATCTTTGATGAGACCGAGGGGTGGATGCCGCTGTTCGGCGCCAACAGCCGAGGGGATTTTGTGGGAATGCCCACCTGCTGGCCGTTTGACGAGCGAAGCAACCAAAGCGGCGAGGGCGAAAATGTGATACTGCTCGATATCGACCTGCTGACACAGAAAAAGACGTTTTCGCAGATAAAGGAAATTGCCGAAACGAAGCCGGTATTCAGCGTGCCGGGTGTTACGTTTATGTCGGCGCTGTCCGACCGCGACGGCAACGTGTTGCACATCGTTCCCGGGCAAGGGATAAAGTATTACGAAAAGCCGACCTATCAGGTGCTGACGAACTTTTCGCCGTTCAAAATGGATACGGAAACCCACCCGTGGATGGGGTGGGATCGCTATCAAACCGCGACCGAGATGCTCAAAAACGCGGCGGACGATTTTGACGTTGCCGACTGCTTTTCGATTCTCAAAGCGGTGTCCCAAACGGTGTGTCCCACGGTGGTGTCGATGGTGTACGACGTGACCGAGCGCAAGGTCTATTGGTGTGAGCGGCAGCGGTGGGAAGACATCCACGAAAAAGCGTTTTAGAATGAGGAAAACACTATGATACAAACAAAACGACTGCGGCTTGTTCCTGCGAGCGATGCGGAGATGCTGCGGCAGATAGAAGAAGCGCCCGTGCCGGAACTCAAAGCCGCTTACGGCGAGATGCTTGCGGGCGCAAACGCGCATCCCGAAAAGCGTGTATGGTACGTGCTTTGGAATATTGAACTGACCGACACGCCGGACACGGTGGTGGGAAACCTCTGCTTTCACGGTGCGCCGACAAACGGCGTGGTGGAACTCGGTTACGGCACGAATCCCGGGTTTGAGGGGCGCGGCTATATGACCGAGGCGGTGACCGCCGCTTCGGCGTGGGCGGCGGCGCAACCGGGAGTGACGCGCGTGGAAGCGGAGACTGCGCCGGAGAACGCGGCATCTATCCGTGTGCTTCAAAAAGCCGGCTTTGAGCCTACCGGCACGGTGGGCGAAGAAGGCCCACGCTTTGTGTGGAGGGGAGAAATATGCAACTGAAAAACACCCTGCTTGTGGTCAAAAACGTGGAAAAAGCGAAACGGTTTTACTGTGACGTATTCGGCTTTTCCGTATTGCAGGACAACGACGGCAACCTGCTTTTAACCGACGGCTTGGCGCTGCAAGACGAGGCGATTTGGCGCAAGTTTTTGGGGCGCGAGATAACGCCGAATCACAACGCCTGCGAACTGTATTTTGAAGAAGCCGATTTGGACGGCTTTGTGGAAAAATTGTTGCGGCTGTATCCCGAAACGGAGTTTGTCAACCGCAAAATGACCCACAGTTGGGGACAAACCGTTGTGCGGTTTTATGATTTAGACGGCAATTTAATCGAAGTCGGCACGCCGATGGAGTAAAGGAGCAAGCGATGGATATTCGGTTTGCAACGCGGGAGGACGTGGGAAAAATCCTTGCGTTTATTAAAGAACTCGCCGCGTATGAGAAAATGGAAAATGAGGTCGTGGCGACCGAAGAACTGCTTTGTGAGTGGATTTTCGACAAGCAGAAAGCGGAAGTGATTTTCGCTGTGGAAGACGGGGAAGAAGTCGGCTTTGCGCTGTTTTTCCATAACTTTTCCACATTCCTCGGTCGCGCCGGAATCTATCTTGAAGATTTATACGTAAAGCCGGAATATCGCGGTCGCGGCTTCGGCAAAGCACTGATTAAGCGGCTTGCCGCGATTGCGAAAGAGCGCGGTTGCGGGCGGCTCGAATGGTGGTGCCTCGACTGGAATCGCCCGAGCATCGACTTTTATTTGTCGCTCGGCGCACAGCCGATGAACGACTGGACGGTGTATCGCATAACGGGCGAGGCGTTGACTTCCCTCGCGAAAAATGACTGACCAAGGAGAAAGCGCGTATGTCTTTTCTCACAAAATCGTATGACGTTTTCAAAAAAACCGTTTTGGTGTTGATGGTCCTTTTTGTCGCCACCTTGTTTGTGGGCGCGGTAATTATGACATCTTCTTTGCGGTTTGATTACGAATTTGATACGGTTATCCTTATTTTCTTTTGGGTGCTGTTCGCGCTTCAACTGTATTGGATTATCAAAATACTCTATCGTTACTTTGACCGTGCGGCAAAAAAATCACCGAAAAGTCAAAACCGAATTGCCGCGGTAATGCTTTTGGCAATGGCGGTCGGACTTGGCTTAGTGATTGCCGCCATACGCTACATTCCTGCAACGGACAGTTTTGACGATGTGGAGACGGCGTTGCTCCTTTTGGATAAGGGAAAGCTCGATCCGAATCACATGAGTTACACCTGTATGGGGTGGTTTAAGAACAACTATCTGTTGGTGATTCTGTTTTCGTGGCTGTTTCGTCTGTTTTTCGCGGTGGGAATCCACGATATATTGCTTCCCATGTTTATTATCAACGCGCTGTGTATTCTCCTTTGTGCGTGGCTGACTTGGCTTTCGGTGAAAGAGTGCTTCGGCGCGGTCAATGCCAACAAAACGCTGCTTCTTTTGGTGCTGAATCCGGTGTTTTACGGCATTGTGGAGTGGGTTTATTCCATGACGTTGGCGCTGCCGATTTTTTCCGGCATCCTTTACTGCCTCATTCGCGCGTACAAAGCGAAATCGCTTGTGGGAGAACTTGTTTTCGGCGGCATTTTGGGGCTTTTGACGGTGCTGGGGTATTTTATCCGCGTTACCAGTTTGTTTCCGCTTTGTGCTGCCTTGGTGATGATCGTATTTCTGGTTTCCAAGAAAAAAATCTATCGCAAAGCGCTTGTTTCCGGCGTGGCGTTTTTGGCGGCGTTTGCCGCGCTTTGGTGTTGCCTGACACCGGTCATCGACGGGGTGTTCGGTGAACTGAAAGACCGCAATTTGCCGGTGTCGTATTGGCTGTCTTTCGGCGCTCACGACGACGGAACGTTTAACAACGCAGGAAAAGATTTGGCGGCCGCCAATCAAATTGAGGATCCTGCCGAGAGAAGTGCGTTTTGTACACGGCAAACGGTGGATTACTATAAACAAAACGGCGTAGCAAAGACCATTGCTTTGTGGACGGTAAAAAACGTGGTGACATTTTCCGACGGGTATTCCACGATACACGGTCGCCTTTCCTGCGGCGAAATAAATAGCGATTTCTTCTATCTGTTCAGCATGCCGCAACGCTCCTTGGTGGAGACTTTTGCCGACGTACATAGAGTGCTTTTGCTGTTCGGCATTTTGGTGTTGCTGATTCAAATCGTCCGGCGCAAAACGGCGTTGTCGGAGTCTGTGTTTTTGCTGATTTTAACGTTCTTCGGCGCACAGGTGTTTTATGCATTTTGGGAATCCAAAGGAATCTATTCCGCACAATTTTTGCCGGCGATGTCCGTTTTGGCCGCGCTTGGTTTGTCGAAGATCAACGACAACGCCCTCTTCACAAAACTGTGGGAGAAACCGAAACGGCGTTTTGCGGCCTGCGGATTTTACAGCGTGTTTTGCATTGCCGTATGCACGATGCTGCTGGTGGCGTTCGGCCGCCTTGGGGATATGGACTATGGACGGATTTTCGGAAGAGGCGATACCAAGCACGTTCCGATTACGGCCGAGAAAACCATTGAACAGGATTTTTACTGTGAAAAACCGTTTAACCATTTTTGTTTTCCGTTAAAAAAACTGGATGAAAGCGCGCTTGCGAATTATAAAATATCGGTTTTGGATGAACAAAACACGGTGTTGGATTCTTGCTTGCTTTCGGATGAAAACCGTATTGAAGTTTCCAATAAACCGGGACAAGAGATAACCATTGACGTTTTGTTTGATAATTCTTTTTCCGGCGGCCATTACCGCGTTCGTTTGGACAAACTCAATCCGGAAAAAGGTTCTATCGGTTTTTGTGCGAAAAATTGCTACTATATCGGGAGCTATCGCGGAGAACGCACGGTGGACGGAAAAGGCGGATTTGCCGGTGATTTAACGATGAACGTGTCGTATCGCGTCTATAAACCGTATTTTGCGTTGTTGCCGCGCTTGCTGATAGTAGCGGTGTTTGCGGCGTGGTCTGTCGGTCTATCTATCGGTGCGGTTCGATGCTTCGGCCGTAATACAAAAAAGGAGTGAGCGATATGTTGCCGGGTGGCGATATGATTGTGAGTGTATATCATCTGCCAAAGATGCCGAACGTGGGGGACGTTAAGATAAAACGGGCGTTTCCGGCGGATAAGACCAAAATTCTCGCCTTTATTCGGGAGCATTTTTCCGAAAACTGGGTGAACGAAGCAGAACAGGCGATTGTGCAGGATGTTCCGAAATGCTTTGTTGCGGTGAAAGACGGAAAAATCATCGGGTTTTCCTGCTTTGATTCGTCCGCTAAGAGTTTCTTCGGCCCGATTGGTGTGGACGAGTCCTGCCGCGGCGGTAATATCGGCACGGCGCTGCTTTTACGCACGCTCAATGCCATGCGCGAGTACGGTTACGCCTACGCGATTATCGGTTGGGTGACGGATGCGGCGGAGTTTTATAAGAAAACCGTCGGCGCGACGTTCATCCCGAACGGCGGTCCGGAAAACAGCGTGTATTCCAATATGATTGACGTGTGAGGCGAGTAAAATGGATTTTGATATTTTGTATGCCATCCAAAATCTGCGGTGTCCGTTTTTGGATTCGTTCATTTTGGGGCTGACGTGGCTTGTCGGCGATTATGGACAACTGTGGGCGATTGTCGGCGCAGTGATGCTCTTTTTTAAGAAAACTCGCAAATGCGGTGTTGTGGTGCTTATTTCTTATGCGCTCGTGTTCCTCGGCGGACAGTACGTGTTGAAAGATTTGATTGCACGTGATCGTCCGTGTGTGCTTGACCAAACGGTGGAACTGATTGTTGCGCGCAAAACGAGTTATTCCTGCCCGTCCACCCACACGGCGTGGGCGTTCGCGGCGGCAACGTCGGTGTTTTTGCATTTTAAAAAGTGGGGCATCGGGTTGTTCGTCGTGGCGGCGGTTATCGGGTTTTCGCGGCTGTATCTGTTTATGCATTTCCCGACGGACGTGCTGTTCGGCGCGGTGCTCGGTGCGGTGTTTGCGGTCGGGGCGTATTACCTTATGCGCGGTATATCCAAGAAAAGGGTTAAGGAAAATCCCTAACGTACTATAAATTATTGGGAGCGTATTCAAATGTCACTTCTAACCAAAACCTACGACGTATTCAAAAAAGCCGTGGTGGCTTTAATGATCCTTTTTGTTTCCGTTCTTTTTGTGGGATCGTGGTTTACCGCTTCGCAGGTAAAACTGGGCGCAAATTTTCACACGGTGTTGCTGGTGTTTTTCTGGATTCTTTTGGTGCTCCAACTGTATTGCTTCATCAAATGGATGTATCGCTTTTTTGAACGGGCAGATGAAAAATCGCATAGGAATTCCTCCGTTATTGCCGCGGTGATGCTTTTGCTAATGGCGGCCGGCCTCGGTGTGGTGATTGCTACCATACGGTATATTCCTGCAACGGATAGTTTCGATGACGTGGAAACGGCGATGATTTTGTGGAAAAACGGGAAACTCATACCTGAGCATATGAGTTATCCGCACATGGAATTGTTTAAGAACAACTATTTGATGACTTTGATGTTTTCATGGTTGTTTCAACTGCTTTCCGCGGTAGGTATCGGGGATTATTTACTCCCCATGTTTATCATCAACGCAGTGTGTATTCTCCTTTGCGCGTGGCTGACTTGGCTGTCGGTGAAAGAGTGTTTTGGCATCGTTAAGGCCAACAAAACGCTGCTTCTGTTGGTGTTGAATCCGGTGTTTTACGGCATTGTGGAGTGGGTTTATTCCATGACGTTGGCGTTGCCGATTTTTTCCGGCATCCTTTACTGCCTCATTCGCGCGTACAAAGCGAAATCGCTTGTGGGAGAACTTGTTTTCGGCGGCATTTTGGGGCTTTTAACGGTGTTGGGGTATTTTATCCGCGTTACCAGTTTGTTTCCGCTTTGTGCCGCTTTGGTGATGGCTGTTTTCCTGGTTTTCAAGAAAAAAATCTATCGCAAAGCGCTTATTTCCGGCGTGGCGTTCTTGGCGGCGTTTACCGCTTTGTGGCTCTGTCTTACGCCGGCAATCGACCGTGTGTTCAGCGAAACGAAAAAGCGCAATCTTCCGATTGGAAACTGGCTGGCGATGGGGGCCCATGGCGACGGTTCGATGAACGTTGTCGGTGATGACATTAAAAATGCCTATAACATTGAAGATCCTGCTGAACGGAGCAAATTCTGTAATGATTTGGCCATTCGGTATTACAAGGAAAACGGAATATGGGAAACGCTTCGTCTGTGGGGCTATAAAAACATTGTGACGTTTTCGGACGGCTATTCTTCCATACATTCACGACTGTCCAGCGGCGAAGTGAAGAGCGATTTCTTTTATTTCTTTTGCAAACCGCAACATAATTTGTTCAAAATCTATGCAGATGCTTTTCGCGTGTTAACGCTCTTTATGATTATGGTGCTGTTGGTCCGCGTTATTCGACGGAAAACCGTACAAGAATCCGTTTTTGCTTTTATCCTCACTTTCTTCGGAGCGCTTGTGTTTTATGCGTTTTGGGAGTCGAAAAATATTTACTCGGCACAGTTCTTGCCGGTTATATTCACTTTGGCGATGCTTGGATTCGACGAGATAAACGACACGTCGCTCTTTACAAAACTACTTGAAAAGAAAAAAATCCGCTATGCCGTAAGCGGAGGATATGCCGTTGCGGCAATGACGGTTGGCCTGATAACAACACTTGTTCTCGGCGAGTACGCTGTGTTGGATTTTGGGCGTGTTCTGGGAATTGTGGATGCCAATCACACGCCCATCACTTCTGTCAATCATACTATTGAACAAGATTTTTACAGCGAAAAAGAATTCAACTATTTTCGCTTTCCTCTGAAAGAGTTGAACAAGGATGCGCTTTCCAATTACACGATTTCTGTGTTGGATGAAAACGGCAACACCGTGGACGGCTGTTTGCTTTCGGATGAAACCTTTGTGAAACTTCGGGAATACGAGGATGGAACCGCTTGCGTTAACGTGTTATTTAATAACGTTTTCTCCGGCGGACACTATCGCGTACGCCTTGAAAAAACGGACACGGAAAAAGGAACGATTGAATTCTGTTCGAAAAAAAGTTATTATATTGATACCTATCGCGGAGAATTGACCGTTGACGGAAAAGGCGGCTATGTGGGCGACCTTACGATGGATGTTTCCTATAACGTCCACCGACCGTATTTCCGCGCGCCAGCGCAAATCTTGTTTTTCGTACTTTACGCGGCGTGGGCGGCAGGATGCTATTTGGCGGCGGTACGCTGCTTCTATAAGAATGTAAAGAGAGAGGAGCCATTACCTTGACAAACGAAGAATTGACAAGGGAAAACGAAGAATTGAAAGCGCAGATAGCGGTTTTAGACAAAAATGTCAAAACTTACGAACGCGCGGTTCTTGAAATGTGTTGGGCGCTGGCAGGAACGGTTGACGCCAAAGATCCCTATACCAACGGCCACTCCGAACGTGTCGCCGATTACACGCGTATGCTGGCGAAAAAAATGGGGATTTCCAATGAGCAACAAAAGGACCTTTATTACACCGCGTTGCTTCACGATATCGGAAAAATCGGTATCCCCAACGAAATATTAAATAAACCCACGCGGTTGACCAAAGAAGAGTATGATACCATCCGTAACCATACGGTTTACGGCGATCAAATTTTAGGTAGGTTGATGTCCATTCCGTCTATTGCCGTCGCCGCCCGTTCGCACCATGAACGTTACGACGGTTCCGGCTATCCTGACGGCTTAAAAGGGGAGGGGATTCCGCTGGCCGCGCGCATTGTGGCGGTGGCGGACTGTTACGATGCGATGACGTCGGTACGGACGTATTCCGGCGTGCGTCCCCAAGCGGACGTGCGCGCCGAAATCGAAAAAGGTGCCGGCACCCAGTTTGATCCGCAAATCGCGGCGTTGATGCTGGAAATCATCGACGAAGACAAAGATTACGAACTCCACGCATAAAGAGGGGATTTCTTTGATATATACCGTTACCTTAAACCCGGCCATTGACCATATCGTGTCATTGCCGACGTTTTCAGCAGGAACGCTTAACCGCGCTTGTTCCGAGACATTTTGTTTCGGCGGCAAAGGCGTAAACGTATCGCTTGTGCTGAAAGAACTCGATGTTCCGTCAGTGGCGTTGGGATTTGTTGCCGGTTTTACCGGCGAGATGCTGGAAAATGGTGTAAAGGCAAAAGGCATTACAACCGATTTCGTTCGCACGGTGGGAGAAACACGGGTAAACACCAAGATTTCCACGGATAACGGGGAAGAAACGGAAGTAAACGGCGTTGGGCCGACTGTTTCGGAAGCGGATTTCCAAAAATTGCTGTGTAAAGTAAAAACGCTTGACAGCGGTGACGTGCTCGTTTTGTCCGGTTCACTCTCTCCGGGGCTTTCACCCGATGCGTATGCGCGCCTTGCCGCGGCTTGCAAACCCGGTGTACGGGTGGTGGCGGACACGTCGGGAGCACCGCTTAAAGCCGTGCTTTCGGCACGACCGTGGCTTGTGAAGCCCAATGAAGCGGAGCTTCGTGAATTGTGCGGTGTGGGAGAGGTGTTCTTTCTTGCGAAAAAAGCGCAGGAACGGGGAGCGCAAAACGTTCTTTGTTCACGCGGAAAAAACGGAGCCTTGTTATTGTGTGAGGACGGAAGCGGCTTTGATTTTGCTGCTCCGCCGGGAACGGTACAGAGCACCGTTGGTGCAGGAGATGCGCTTTTGGCAGGCTTTTTGGCGGCAATAGAGCGCGGCGAACGCCTGGATGATGCGGTGATTGCCGGCGTTGCCGCCGGAAGTGCCACCGCTTTTTCGGTGGGACTTGCCCATAAAAAAGAGATTGATGCGGTATTGGCAAAAATGCCGTGCGGAGGGAGATAACTTATGAAAGAAAAAATCATCAACATTGCCGTTGCGGTTGTCGCTTTGGCTCTTTTTGCCTTTTTGACAATCGCAGGTATTGTGGAACTGGTCGGAAAAAGCAACCGCGTGACGGTGGATTGCTACGCCGCCAAAACGGTCAACGAGAAAAAGAGTATCTTTCCACCGGCGGCGGACCAGTATTATTACGGATATTCCTACGACGTCAACAAGAAAGTAATCTATGTGGTGCGTACGGACAGAAACTGGACAGAGACGAAGTTTGACGGAAACAGTCAGGCGCTTTTCGGCAAGGAGACGGTGACGGCGTACAAAAAACGACTGAGCAAAGGGATACAAAAGCGGATTACTTCCAAATTCTCCGAAGAAGAGTTAAAAGCGTTTCCTTTGGGCACCGCTTACTATTTGGATAATAACTACGTAGCCGGTGCGCTGTTTAAAATCGTTTCCGCGTTGCTGTTTGTTGCCTCGGCTGCTTTGTATTTTTGGTGTATTCTCAAGGAAAAAAGCAAAAAATGGAAGATACTTTTACCGGCGGTTTCTTGCTTCGTCGCCATCGCTTTTGCGTTCTACGGATTGTGGTAAAAGGGGGAGCGAAAGGTGAAACAGACACAAGGCGCCTGCCCCGAATGTGGGCATAAATTCTTTGTTTATGAACCGGCACAACGGTTTTACGGCAGTCCCATTCGCACCTGTAAAAAGTGCAAAATGCAGTATTTGGATACGCGCTATCACGAGATGGCGATTGAGGGAATCCCGAAAAAAGAGATTTCCAAATGGCCGTCCTTCGTTTTGATGTTTCTCGGCGCGTTTTTGATGTATCGCGGTAATCATCTTTGGGGAATGGAACAACTGGGAACGCCGGATTTTATGCAAAAGGTACTGCCGACACTATTGCTTGTGACGGGTGGTATTTTTGCGGTGGGTGGCATCTATGAATTGTATGCGGTGCTGTCCGGAAAGAAAGTTGCAAAAATGCAAAAAATGCTGGCGGAATCGGAAGAAAGGTTAAAAAATCCTGCCTATGCGCAGGAATTAAAAGCGATGGGGCTTCCCGTACCGCAACAATATTTAGGAGGGTTTGATCAATGAAAGATAAGGCGAAAAATGGATTGCGAACAGGGTTGATAATTTTTGTGTTGGCGGTGCTGATTGGGTATTTGCTGATTTCCGGTTTTATGGATTTGTCCGGAAAAAATACAGTGGGAGTGGAAGTGGTTGCCGGCGACGAGTGTTTTGATGTGGAACATTCGGCGATGGGGATTATTCCCATTGGTAAAGAGCACTATTTTCTCGGCTATGAGCCGAATAACGACGCAGTGAATTTTTACTGCATTCGCGCCAAAAAAAATTGGATGGAAAAAAATTTTAACGAAGACGGTATGGTCGAAGACGAACCTTTGACCGTTATCGGCCTTAAAAAACGGTTAGATGTTGATATCGAAAGAAAATACAACCAAATGATGACGGAAGTGGAAGCAACCTGGGAAAAAGAGGGAATTGAGAAGATAGAATACCCTGTTGGTGAATTCTACTACATCGACGTAAATTATAAATTTGCCGCGGTTATGAAAATTACCGCCGGCTTTATGTTCTTGATAGCGGCGTGTTTGGCGATTGTACGCAAATTGTTTGGCGTTGAAAAAGGTGCGTTGACGTTTGTGCCGGCAATCCTTGTTATTGCAGGTTTGGCGATTGCCGTGTTCGGCGTGTTTTAAGCAACGATGACAACAGTTGAAAAAATGACCGTTTCCGGCCGGGAAATTCCTTATTTTCGCTTTGGCGAGGGAACGACACCGTTTGTGATTTTACCGGGAATGAGCTTAAAACCGATTGCCAACTCCGCATCCGCGATCGCGGGAGCGTATCGCGCATACAAAAAGGAGTTCTCCTGCGTGGTGTTCGACTACCGTCAGCCGGTGGGAGAAAACGCGACACCGCGGGAATTTGCCGCGGATATCGCGGCGGTGCTGGATGCGCTCGACATAAAAAATGCCTGCGTGTTCGGTGCCTCTCTCGGCGGAATGGTGGCACAGTGGCTTGCTATCGACCGCCCGGATTTGGTCGGAAAACTGATGCTCGGCTCGACCACCGCGAAAACGCCGGAAGTGGGAAAAACCGCGATGCGCGAATGGGCGGCGCTCGCCGAAAAACGCGATGTGGCGGCGCTAAACCGCGCGGTGTGGGCACGACTGTATACGAAAGACTATCTCACGAAATGGGCGGATGCGTTCGCTTTTCTCGAAAACGACGGAACGGATGCGGAATGTGCCCGTTTTGTGGAATTATCCCATGCGGTTTGTGCAATGGATGCCGAAGCAGAACTCCCGAAAATCGCCTGCCCGACATTGGTGCTTGCCGCGGAGTTGGACAGTATTTTTCCGCCGGAATGTTCCGAGACGATCGCCGAAGCGGTCGGCGGAGCGTATTATCTTTACGAAGGCTACTGCCATAGTGTGTTTGACGAGGCACCGGACTACAAAGACCGCTTGATGGCTTTTTTTAAGGAGTAACCGATGGGCGATAAAAAGAAATGGGAGCGAAAATCCCATCTGTTCGGGGCGGACGAATACGTTTGCCCGTGTTGCGGTTTCGTTTCGGACAAGCCGAAACCGGTTTGCCCTCATTGTAAGAAAGAAATTTCGGGTGCAAAATCCGACCTCGGTTGGGTGGACGAAACAGAGCTGTTTGATATTTTTGGAGGATAACAGAGAGCAACGTTATGAATAAGAGACGAGTATTTGAAATTGGCTTGGAGTATTTAATGATGACGGTGGGGGCGTGTATTGCCGCGTTTGCCATTGAAGAGTTTTTGGTTCCCTGCACCATTTTGGATGGCGGCGTCATCGGTATCGGTATTATGGTGAACTCCTTAACGGGGATTCCGTTCAGTGTGCTGACGATTGCACTGAATGCACCGTTTTTGCTGTTTGCCGCCTCGCGGCTCGGACGGGGATTTATCCTGAAATCCGGTTACTCGATGGTGTTGTTCTCGGTTTTTGCCGCCTTGTTCGAACCGCTGGAAAACGTGACGGAAGATCCGCTGTTGGCAGTTTGCTTCGGCGGCCTTTTACTCGGTTGCGGCGTGGGACTGGTTATTCGTTTCGGCGGCTGTCTCGACGGAACGGAGACGGTGGCGATTTTGCTTAACCGCCGCCGGAAATTGCCGGTGGGGAAAGTCGTGTTGGCATTCAACATCATCATTTACGCCGTGGCAGGCGTGCTGTTTGGCTTTGACCGTGCGATGTACAGCTTGCTGACTTATTTCATTACCTCGCGCATTTTGGATGCGGTCGAATCGGGTTTTGAACAAACCAAAGCCGCCATGATCATCACCAACGATGCCGAAGAGATTGCCGCTCTGATTTTCAGTCGCCTCGGACGTACGGTTACGCTGATGGAAGGCGAGGGACTGGTCAGCGGTAAAAAAGTGGTGCTGTACTGTGTGTTGACACGTTTTGAAGTGCGTGAGCTGAAAGCCATTATTGACGAAGTAGATGAATCGGCGTTTGTGGCAGTCAGCGACGTATCGGAAATTATCGGAAACCATGTAAAACGCGTAGGAAAAATAAAGGAAAAAGAAAAGCTGATTGAAAAAGTGTAAACGGGGGATTGTTTTGAGCAAAGGAAATAAGAAAAAGAAGGATCCGGCAAAAAGGACGAACGGGGGCGCAATACGCACGCTACAAGCACCGGTGAGAAAAGATTTTATCACGCTTGCCGGTGTGATTGCGGCAATGTCGGTCATCTTTTTGCATACGAACGGCTGTTTTTGGTGGATGGATCCGATGACCGATGACCGTTGGGCAGGAGCAAACACCATCGAAGCGGTGTTCTATTTTGCCGCGCCTTTATATTTCATGATTTCCGGCGCAACGCTGATGGATTACAGCGACCGCTGTACGCTCGGACAGTATTTTGTCCGCCGCATCAAGAAAATCATTCCGGCATTTGTGGTGTGGAACGTCGTGGCGCTTCTTTACAACATCTACTACAAGAAAACGATGGCGCTCACCAAAGATTCGACTGTATTCGCGTTTCTTTTCAAAGACGGTATCTCGAATGTGGATACGTTGGGAAACCCGACCGGAACGCTCAATTTCTTTGACGGAATGTTCAATAGTAAATTCCTCGGTATTTACTGGTTCTTGCCGTCGATTTTGGCGGTGTATTTGATTTTGCCGCTGTTTGCCGCGGTGGAAAAGGACAAGCGCCGCAAAATCTTCACCTATTTTGTACTTGTGTGGTTGGTCGTGTGCAAACTGATTCCGTTTGTCGTCGACCTGATTCAATACGATTCTCCCGTGAAATTCATCGGCTGGCCGCTCCAAGAAAACGGCATTTTTCTGGATTTCATTGTGTACGCGGTGCTCGGCTATCTTGTCAGCGAGTATGAAGCACCTGCGTGGATGCGGTATACGATTTACGGATTGGCCCTTGTGGCATTTTTGCTTCAATGGTTGGGTACGTACTACCATGCGATCGAAACCGGCGACCGTTATATGTTCAAAGGTGGGCGGTACGATAAATTGCCGTCGTATCTCTACGCAACGGGTGTGTTTTTGTTGATAAAACGTATGAGTGATGACGTGATGCGGTGGAAACCGGTGCGATTTGTGGTCGAACATATGGCAAAATACACGTTTGCGACCTATCTTATCCACTGGTATCTCATGGAGATGTTCATCGATATGTTCCACAAGGAGTGGTTTACGAATCTGTTCGGATGCGAGGCGATCGACAACCTCACCATCGCCGCCGGTCTGTGGTATCGGCTCTTAACGCCGTTCCTATTGTATGCCGTGTGTATGGGCATCGCATGGGTGCTGCGCAGGATTCCGCTTGTAAAACGCATTGTGCCGTAAGGATGGATTATGGGAAAGAAAGACGAAAAAACTAACGTGATGCGGCTTTTGGATGCGGCAGGCGTTGCGTATACCGAACACCATTACGAGCAAGATGCCACGAAAACGGGCGAGGAGATTGCCGCCCTTTTGGGTGAAAACCCGGCAGCGGTGTTTAAAACGCTTGTGACCGTCGGCAAAAGCGGTAAAAACTACGTGTTTGCCGTGCCGGTGGCAAGGTCGCTCAATCTCAAAAAAGCGGCGAGCGCGGCAGGGGAAAAGTTCGTGGAAATGATTCCGCAAAAGGCGCTGTTGCCGCTGACCGGCTACGTCCACGGCGGTTGTTCGCCGCTCGGGATGAAAAAAGCGTTTCCTACCTTTTTCGACAAGAGCGTAGAGGAATTTGAAACGGTCTATTTCTCTGCCGGAAAAGTGGGCTATCAGGTGGAACTGAAAACGAAGGATTTAATGCGCGTGTTGCCGTTTACGGCGGCGGACGTGTGTGAATAAAGGAGTGTTTGTGATGACCAACGAAACATTGGAAGTGTTAAAAACCCGTCGCGCGGTGCGAAAATTCCTGAAAAAACAGGTGGAAAAAGAAAAACTGGATGCGATTTTGGAGGCAGGTAGCTTTGCGCCCACTGCCATCGGCCGTCAGCCGGTGAAGATTATTGCGTTGCAAGATCCCGAAGCGGTCGCGGCGGCGGACGAACTCAACCGCCGTGTGCGCGGCGGCGATTTGCGCCCGTATTACGGCGCGCCGACGATTATTCTTGTGTTGGTGACGGACGATTCCTATACGCCCGAACTCGACGGCGCGGCGGTGTGTATGAATATGCTCAACGCCGCCCATTCGCTGGGGCTCGGTTCCTGCTGGATTCATCGTTGCGGTGGGATGTTTGAATTGCCGGAGGGCAAGGAGCTTCTTAAACAATGGGGCTTTACGGAGCATTTGACCGGTATCGCCTCGATTGCCCTTGGTTACACCGACGGGGAAGAGCCGGCTCCTGCTCCCCGAAAAGAGGGTATGATTACCGTTATTTAACGATTTTTGTGTTCTTTTTCACCCTTTTCCTCGTTTTGCATACGCTGATAGTAACACAAAGCGGAAAGCGAGGGATGCGGATATGTGTAACAGTAAAACGGGCATGGGCGTGGTAGCCGCCGCTTTCGGAGCGGGTTTGCTGGTTGCCACGGTATTTCCCATTAAAGTAACGCTGTTTATCTTGGCAGCGGCGCTGATTCTTTTAGGCTGTTCTTCCCGTCGTTGACCGCTTTGAAAAAGGAGGGCGGAAGCATGCGCATCGTTGTGGTGAAAAGTTCACGCTTTACGGCGAGTCTTTTAAGAAAATGGTTCCATATTCCGAAAATACGCGATACATAAAAGGAAAGCCCCACGACGTGGGGCTTTTTCGTTTGACTTTTTTCTGTGAATGTGGTATGATACGTTTACACTTTCATAGAATAAAAACGAGGGATGACTATGAATATTCTGGAAATCATCGTGACCGGTTTGGCGCTGTCGATGGACGCGTTCTCTGTGTCGGTGTGTAAAGGCCTTTCGGTCAAAAAAGTGCAAACCAAACATCTGTTGCTTTGCGGACTGTATTTCGGCGGCTTCCAGTTCTTGATGCCGGTTATCGGTTACTTTATCGGCGCCGGATTTGCCGACGTGGTGGAAAAAGTCGATCACTGGGTGGCGTTCGGTCTGTTGGCGCTTATCGGTCTCAATATGATTCGCGCCGCTCTCTTCGAAAAGAATGAGGATGACTCGATGGACGCTTCTTTTGCTGTGCCGGTGATGCTGTCTATGGCGCTTGCCACCAGTATTGATGCGTTGGCGGTGGGTGTGTCCTATTCCATGAGCAACGGGACTACGAACGTATGGCTTGCGGCAGGAATTATCGGCGTGACTACGTTTGTGCTTTCCGCAATCGGTGTAAAATTCGGCAGCAAAATCGGCGAAAAATTCGAAAAGACCGCTACGCTTGTCGGCGGCGCGGTGCTTGTGCTGTTGGGCCTTAAGATTTTACTCACCGATTTGGGTGTGATTTCTCTTCCGTTTTAACGGAAAGGCTTGACAAAACCCTCAAAATGCTGTATACTCTATAAGCAAAGGGGACAAGAGCCACTGCAACTTTGCAGTGGCTCTTTTTTTGCGGAATTATGGAAAAGAAAGAACGTGTACACAATGTCCAAGTCTTATGACGTGGTAATTATCGGCGGCGGTATCGGCGGGCTGATGGCAGCCTACCGTTTGCGCCGCAATCAACCGGAACTGAAACTTGCCATTACCGAGCGCGGCAACTCGATTGAAAAGCGCGTATGTCCGGCAGGCGGTAACAAAACCTGTGCCCACTGCACAACGTGCAGTATCACGAGCGGTTTTGCAGGAGCCGGTGCATTTTCCGATGGCAAATTCAATCTCGGCACGGCCTATGGCGGCACGCTCGGTGAAGAACTTGGCGATGACATGGCGAACGCATACATTCGCGAGGTGGATGAAGTGCTGAATGAGTATTGCACTTCCGGTGTGCCGCGTGTATACCACAGCAACGACGAACTCAAACTGCTGTGCATCCAAAATAATCTCCGTCTTCTCGATATGAACGTCAAACACCTCGGCACGGATAATAACTTCAAAACGATGCAAAATCTTATTGAGGGAATTGCCGCATCCGGCACGGATTTGTATACCTTTTATGATTGCGAGAAAGTTGAAAAAGAGGGCGACGGCTATCGCTTGATTTACACAAACGGGGAAGAACTGACCGCTTCGTACGTCATTATCGCTACCGGCCGCGGCGGTGCTAACTTTGTGGCGGATTTTTGCCGCAGTTTTGACGTGCCGATGAAATCCAACCACATCGACATCGGTGTGCGTGTGGAGATGAAAGACCTGATTTGGAAACATTTTTCGGACAAAATCTACGAGCCGAAAATTCTGTATAAAACCAAAACGTTTGAAGACCGCTGCCGGATGTTCTGCTTTAACCAAGGTGGGCTTGTGTCGGCGGAAAACAACCACGGGATTATTACCGCCAACGGGCACTCATTTGCGGAAGCGGAAAAAAAGACGGACAACTGCAACTTTGCCATTTTGTCTAGTATTCGTTTTACCGAGCCGTTTAATCAGCCGACGGAATACGCCGAAAACATCTCGCGTCTTGCCAATATGATTGGCAAAGGCAACGTGCTTGTTCAGCGATTCGGTGATTTGGTGCGCGGTCGTCGCACCAACGAACACCGTTTGAAACAAAACACCGTCACGCCGACGCTGAAAGCCACGGCAGGGGATATCTCGCTTGTGTTGCCGCACCGCATCCTTACCAATATTATCGAGACCATTTACGCACTCGATAAAGTGGCGCCGGGCACCGCCAACGACGATACGCTTTTGTACGGTTGCGAGAGTAAATATTACTCCATTCGTCCGGTGTTCCAGAATGACCATTTTGAACTGGTGAGTGGCGTGTATATCATCGGCGACGGCAGCGGTATTTGCCGCGGACTGTCCCAATCGGGCGCGATGGGCATTTATGTGGCGGATTGTATCACTGATTCGGTCAAAAACTAAATATTGTGGAATTGTGTGGGGCGATGTGTTCGCTCCACACAATATTTTGGACAAAAAACTCCTTGTTTTCGTCAAAAGTAACAAAACATTTAACGTATAACACTTCTTTTCGGCAAGATAAACAAACTTCCACACATTGCGGGGAAACTGTTGACAAAATCGGTCGAATTATGGTAGAATAATCGTGTCAAAATTGAATCGATTTGCCAATATAGTATCAGATTTCGGGAACAGTCCCGACGGCCTGATTGTATCTACCGTGAAGCCGCAATTCATGACTATTGGTCCCTAAGGTTTTCCGCGCTATGTTGGCAAACAGACTGAGTTTTCGGTCTGTTTTTTTATTTTGGAGGGCGTACCGTGAAAGAACTTGAAGAAAAAATCCTTAATGAGGGAAAAGTCCTCCCCGGCGAAGTGCTGAAAGTCGGCTCGTTTCTCAATCAGCAAATCGACACAGATTTGCTCGCAAAGATGGGCGAGGAGGGCGCTCGGCTTTTCAAAGATGCCGGTGTGACAAAAGTGTTGACCATCGAAGCTTCCGGTATCGCGCTTGCCGTGATGGTGGGCGCGGCGCTCCACGTGCCGGCGGTTTTCGCCAAAAAGAGCAAAACCATCAACGTCTCTGGCGACGTGTATACCACCGTGATTCATTCGTATACCCACGGGAAAGATTACGATGTGATTGTCCCGAAAGACTACCTTTCCGAAACCGACAATGTCCTTATCGCGGATGATTTTCTTGCTACCGGTACCGCGATTGAGGGCCTTATGGAAATGGTTGGACAAGCCGGGGCAAAGGTCGCCGGTGTCATCAGCGCCGTGGAAAAGGGCTTCCAGGGCGGCGGCGATGCGCTTCGTGCTCGCGGCATCCGCGTGGAATCGCTCGCTATCGTGGAAAGTATGAGCGACAACAGCCTCACGTTCCGCGACTAACTTAATCCGATGTAAATTTTATTTACATAAATTTTTTTACACTTTATATGGAGGGAACAACCATGAAGAAACTTCTTAGCATTGTTCTCGTTGCGTCTATTGCCTTGATGTGCTTGGCATTTTCGGGCTGCAACAGCAACGGGGACGAAAAAAACAATGCGAAACCGAACACAATTGACGAATCCAACACGGTCGATAATTCTCTCGCCAGCATCGATGATGACGTCGATCTTTCCGGTATGAAAATCGGTCTGATTTGCCTGCACGATGAGAACTCCACGTACGACAACAACTTCATCCAGGCCATGAAAGATGCTCAGAAAACGCTGGGCCTTTCCGAAGACCAGGTTCTCATCAAAACCAACATTCCGGAAGGCGCCGAGTGCTATGATGCCGCCGCCGAGCTCGCGGATGACGGCTGCAGCTTCATTTTTGCCGACTCTTTCGGTCATGAGCCGTTCATCATCCAGGCTGCCGAAGAGTATCCGGATGTCCAGTTTGCTCATGCGACTGGTACTAACTCTCAAGTTGTCAATCTTTCGAACTATCACAACGCCTTCGCTTCCATCTATGAAGGCCGTTTCCTCGCCGGTGTTGCTGCCGGTATGAAACTCAACGAGATGATCGAGTCCGGCAAAATCACTGCTGAAGAAGCGGTGATTGGTTACGTTGGTGCGTGGCCCTATGCCGAGGTTATCTCCGGTTATACCTCCTTCTATCTTGGCGCCCGTTACATTTGCCCGAGCGCGACGATGAAAGTCGTTTATACCAACTCCTGGTTTGACATCGCTCTTGAACGCGAGAGCGCCCTCAAACTGATTAACGCCGGTTGCGTCCTGATTAGCCAGCACGCTGACTCCGAAGGCGCTCCGAAAGCTTGCGAAGAGAAAGGCGTGCCGGATGTTTCCTACAACATCAGCACCGCTTCCATCGCTCCGAACACGGCGATTATTGCTTCTAAAATCAACTGGTCTCCGTACTATCAGATGGCCATCAAATCGGTTGCTGCCGGCAAAGAGTTTGCGACTGACTGGTGCGGTTCTATCGAAACCGGCTCTGTCGAGCTGACCGAGGTCAACGAGACCGCGGCCGCTCCGGGTACTGCTGAGAAGATTGAAGAAGTCAAACAAAAACTCATCAGCGGTGAGATTAAAGTGTTTGACACTACGACCTTCACTGTGAAAGATCCGGCTACCATCGAAACCAACGAGAAAAACTTCGTTACTGCCGATTACTACAAAACCGATGACGACGGTCACCTGACTTCCTACATCGCGGATGCGGTGGCGGATGAAGCTTATGCTCCGGATACCGAAGTTATCAAAGACGGTGAATTCGCTGAATCTGTGGTGCGTTCTGCTCCGTACTTCAACGTTATCATTGACGGTATTACTTTGATTTGATTTTTCTGACAATCACATATAAGGCGGGGTGATTTTCACCCCGCCTTATCGGTTTTTATTCATCCCCTGATTAGGAAATATTGGAGGTACATGATGGCACCTGCAGCAATCGAATTGAGAAACATTTCTAAACGTTTTGGCACAATTCAAGCCAATAAAGACGTGAATTTGACTGTCCAGAAGGGCGAAATTTTGTCGTTGCTCGGAGAAAACGGCAGCGGCAAAACCACTCTAATGAATATGATTTCCGGTATTTATTTTCCGGACGAAGGTCAAATCTTTATTGACGGCGAAGAAGTGGTCATTCGCTCCCCGAAAGATGCCTTTCAACACAATATCGGTATGATTCACCAACACTTCAAATTGGTGGATTTATTTTCCGCAGCGGAAAATATTGTTCTTGGCTTAAAAGAAGAGGGCAAGTTCAATATGAAAAAAGTCTGTGCCCGTGTTGCGGAAATCAGCGAACGGTACGGTTTTGAGATTGATCCTACCAAAAAGATTTACGAAATGTCCGTTTCGGAAAAACAAACGGTGGAAATTATTAAAGTGTTGTATCGCGGTGCCAATGTTCTGATTTTGGACGAACCTACCGCTGTCTTAACGCCTCAGGAGACGCAAAAGCTGTTTGCTATTTTGCGGCGCATGAAAGAGGACGGCAAAGCGATTATTATCATTACGCACAAACTCCATGAGGTGTTGGCGCTGTCTGACCGTGTGTCAGTACTGCGAAAAGGTCACTTTATCGGTACGGTCAAAACCTCCGAAACCAACGAAGCAGAGTTGACGGAAATGATGGTGGGTAAAAAAGTGAGTTTGGATATCGAACGCACGGAACCCGTTGATCCGATTGACCGCTTGGTTGTCGGTAGTATTGACGTTGTCAACAAAGAAGGCATTAAGGTGCTGGATGACGTTTGCTTTACCGCTCGTTCCGGAGAAATTCTCGGTATTGCGGGAATTGCCGGCAGCGGACAGCGTGAACTTCTTGAAACGATTGCCGGATTGCAAAAAGTGAATCGCGGCAAAGTATTGTATATCGATCCCGAAACCGGAGAGGAAGAAGATTTGCGCGACAAAACGCCGATGCAAATCCGTCAGTTGGGCGTGCGACTGTCCTTTGTTCCGGAAGACCGTCTCGGTATGGGACTTGTCGGCGAAATGGACATTATTGATAATATGATGCTCCGTAGTTACCGAAAAGGATTGGATCCTTTTGTAAAACGCGATGAGCCCCGTGATTTGGCAGAAACCATTATTTCCGATTTGGAGGTTGTGACTCCCAGTGCGACCACGCCGGTGAGACAACTTTCCGGCGGTAACGTTCAAAAAGTGTTAGTAGGCCGTGAAATTGCCGCCTCTCCGACGGTGTTGATGGTGGCGTATCCCGTTCGCGGCTTGGATATCAACTCTTCCTATATGATTTACAATATGCTCAACGAGCAAAAGAAAAAAGGCGTGGCCGTTATTTTCGTAGGCGAAGATTTGGACGTGCTGATTGAACTTTGCGATCGTATTATGGTTATCGGTTCCGGTAAGGTTGCCGGCATTGTAGAGGGAAGAAACGCAGATAAAAACGAAATCGGCTATATGATGACGAAGTCGAATGACGAACCGAAGGGAGGCGATGAGCGTGAGTAAAGAATTGGAAAAAGTAGAGAATCTCGATGAAAATAAGGATACGGTACAAGCCGAGAAAAAACCTGTTAAAGAGCCGCTGTTTCACATTTCCAGACGGAAAACGATTGTGTGGTGGAAAGCGTGGTTGATTCGCGGAGCCGCTATTCTTCTTTCGCTTATCGTTTGTGCGGTGCTTATTATCGTGTTGACCGGATTTGATCCCTTGGAAGTTTCGAAAAATATGGTCAAAGGCAATTTCGGCAGTAAACGGAAAATTTGGACAATGCTTATGGACCTTTCTATGTTGCTTGCTATTTCACTTGCGGTGACACCGGCGTTTAAGATGAAATTCTGGAACCTCGGTGCGCAAGGACAAGTGCTTGTGGGTGCGCTGGCCGCTGTAGCCTGCACACACTATTTAGGTCAAAAACTCACAACGCCCGCTATGTTAGCTTTGATGTTGGTTTCGGCTGTCCTTGCCGGTATGCTTTGGGCGTTTATTCCTGCGTTTTTCAAAGCGCACTGGAATACCAATGAGTCACTGTTCACGTTGATGATGAACTATATTGCGATTCAACTTATTACTTTTTTTACTGCTGTGTGGGCGAAAAGCGGTTCGGGCACGTTGGATACATCCCGATTCGGCCATTTGCCGTATGTGATGAATCAGAAGTACTTTATTCCTGTTGTTGTGGCTCTTGTGATGACCATTTTCCTGTTCATCTACCTGAAATATACAAAACACGGATATGAAATTGCCGTTGTCGGCGGCAGTGAGAATACAGCACGATACATCGGTATCAATGTGAAAAAAGTGATTATTCGGACGCTTTTGCTGTCCGGTGCACTTTGCGGTATCGTAGGTTTCCTTTTGGTGTCAGGTAAAGACTATACGGTTTCTAAAACAACGGAACACGGAATGGGCTTTACGGCCATTATGGTATCGTGGTTGGCAAAATTTAACCCCGTTTTTATGGTTCTTGCTTCTTTCTTGATTACGTTCTTGCAACATGGCGCCAGTGAAATTGCCACGAAATCAAACCAAAGAGTGGATGAAAACCTGTCGGATGTCTTAACCGGTATCATCTTGTTCTTCATTATCGGCTGTGAGTTCTTTATTCAGTATAAAATCAATCGTTGCAATAAAGGTGAGGAGGCGAAGAAATAATGGTAATGGATAAGATTTCCGAAATACTTATTGCGGCAATTGTTCAGGGCGTTCCGCTGCTTTACGGTGCAACGGGCGAGATTCTTTCCGAAAAAAGCGGTAACTTAAACCTCGGAATTCCCGGCATCATGTACGTCGGAGGCATTTCCAGTGTTGTCAGTGCGCTTTTCTATGAACAATCTACCACGAATCCCAGCGCCTTTCTTTCAATCGCCATTCCGTTTTTCGCCGCCTTAATCGGTTCCGCGCTAATGTCGCTGATTTATTGCTTTTTGACCGTGACACTGCGTGCAAACCAAAACGTGACCGGTCTTGCGTTGACCACGTTCGGTGTGGGTATCGGTAACTTCTTCGGTGCATCGATTATGAAGATGCTTGGCACGACCGCCTCGATTAACGTTTCGCAAACCAGCCGCATTTATAAAACCTGTATTTCTTTTGGCAACAATCCCAATTTTGTTGAAAAAACGTTTTTGTCCTATGGCTTTATGACGTATTTGTCCATTGTTATTGCCATTCTCGCCTCGTTGTATTTAACGAAAACGCGTTCCGGCTTGAATCTTCGTGCGGTGGGTGAAAGCCCGGCCACAGCGGATGCCGCCGGCATCAACGTTACGCGCTATAAATACCTTTCTACGACGATTGGCGGTATGATTGCCGGCCTCGGTGGTTTGTACTATTTTATTGACTACTACGGCGGCGGATGGACGAACGACGGCTTCGGTGATCGCGGATGGTTGGCGATTGCTATCGTTATCTTTGCACTGTGGCGTCCCCGTTCGGCAATTCTCAGCAGCTTCCTGTTTGGTGGATTGCTCATTATCAGCACAAAGATTTCCGGTTTTACCAGTGCTCAGTCGGAACTGATAAAAATGCTTCCGTATTTAGTGACAATTATTGTGTTGATTATTACCAGTATGCGGAAAAAACGTGAATTCCAGCCGCCGGCAAGCCTCGGTCTTTCGTATTTCCGCGAAGATCGATAAACTACAACAAAACACAACAAAAAAGCGCTGTATCGTTTGATACAGCGCTTTTTCTTACGTCTTATCGGATTTTCGGGAACGCGGCTTTTGCGTTTTGTTCGGTTTTTGAAAGCAGTTCGTCCACCGTGATACCGCGTACACCGGCAATAACTGCCGCGGAATAGGCGATCATCGTGGAATCGCACCGCTTGCCGCGCAGGGGAACGGGCGCCATATACGGCGCATCCGTTTCAAGGAGGAGTCGGTCGGCAGGGACGGCTTTGGCGACTTCCAGCGGTTTTACCGCGTTCTTGAATGTCGTCGCGCCGCCGAGCCCGATATACATTCCGAGGGACACGATTTCTTTCATCGTTTCCACACTGCCGGAAAAGCAATGCACCACGCCTTTCGGCTTGTAGCGTTTTAGGATGTTGAGTGTATCTTCGTGCGCCTCACGGTCGTGGACGATAACGGGCGCATCGAGTGCCACCGCCAATTCCACTTGTCTCGCAAACCATTTTCTTTGTATGTCGCGGGGGGTGGTGTCGTAGTGGTAGTCAAGCCCGATCTCACCGATGGCAACCGCTTTTTCGTCCGCGTAAAACCGCGCGAGTTGCTGCATCGTCGGCTCTAAATCCGCATCGGTAAGTGCGTCGAGTTCGCTCGGATGAACGCCGACGGCGGCATAGATGAACGGGAATGCGTGGGCGAGGGAGAGGGAAGTCTTGCAAGAGGCAAGGTCTACCGCGGCGTTCAGAACACCGCACACGCCGTTTGCCGGAAAAGCGGCCAAAAGAGCGTTTCTATCCTCGTCGAAGGCGTGGTCATCATAATGGGCGTGCGTGTCAAAAATAGACATCTCAGCGCACCTTTGAGCCGGGCTTCACGTTGTCCACAAACAGCACCTGCACGTCGTTTTCGCCTGCATCCGCTGCCAAAATCATACCGGCGCTTTCGACACCGCAGAGCGTAGCGGGTTTGAGGTTCGCGACCAGAACGATGTTGTGACCGATGAGGTCTTCCGGTTTGTACCAAAGCGCAATACCGGACGCGACGGTGCGATCTTTGCCGCTGCCGTCATCTAACGTCAGTTTCAAGAGCTTTTTCGCCTTTTTCACCGGCTCGCACGCGGTAATTTTCGCCACGCGCAGGTCGATTTTGGCGAATTCGTCAATCGTAATCTCCGGCAAAAATGCCACACCTTCCGGTTTCGCTTCCGCGGCGGCTTTGGCGGCACGTTCGGCGGCGACTTCTTCAAGGATTTTCTTCTCGTCAAGGCGGGCAAAGAGCGGTTTGCCCTCGCCGACGGCGTAACCGTCCGCCAGCGCAAAGGTCAGTTTGTCCCAATCGCCGAGCGCCGCTTCGTCCGCCTGCAACTGGGCGAAGATAGAAGCGGAAGTGTCCGGCGTAAAGGGTTTGAGGAGAATGGCCAAAAGGCGAATGCCGTCGAGCAGGTTATACAGCACGTCGTTGAGGCGGGCTTTGGTTCCTTCGGATTTAGCGAGCACCCACGGGGCGGTCTCGTCGATATATTTGTTGAGGCGGCGAGCGAATTCCATCACGGTTGCCGCCGCATCCGCGTTGTGATACGATTCCATCGAAGCGGTGCATTTTTCCACCGTTGCGGCGGCACACGCCGCAAGGTCTTTGTCGGTCGCATCGGTCGCGGCGGCAGGTTTTGTTACCTTGCCGTCAAAATACTTGTTCGCCATCGCTATGGTGCGGTTGACGAGGTTGCCCAAAGTGTTCGCAAGGTCGTTATTGTAGCGCTCGATAAAACTGTCATAGGTGATAGAGCCGTCTTGCGCAAAGGGGATTTCGGCGAGCATATAGTAGCGCACCGCATCCGTGCCGAAGCGTTTGACCATATCGTCGGCATACAGCACGTTGCCGCGGGATTTGCTCATTTTTTCTTCGCCGAACAGAAGCCACGGGTGACCGAGCACCTGTTTCGGAAGCGGAAGCCCGAGCGCCATCAGTTCGATGGGCCAGTAGATGGTGTGGAAGCGGACGATGTCTTTGCCGATGACGTGCAAATCCGCCGGCCAGTATTTGTCGAACAGCGGATCGCTCCCGTCCGGGTTGTAGCCGCAACCGGTGATGTAGTTGGACAACGCGTCCAGCCATACGTAGGTGACGTGTTTCTCGTCAAACGGCACCGGCACGCCCCACGTAAAGGTAGAGCGAGACACGCAGAGGTCTTGCAGTCCGGGTTTCAGGAAGTTGTTGACCATTTCCGCTTTGCGGGAAGCCGGCTGGAAAAAGTCGGGGTTTTGGTCGTAATACTCCATCAGTTTGTCCTGATATTTGGACAGTTTGAGGAAGTAGGCTTCTTCTTTCGCATCGTGGACGTCACGACCGCAGTCGGGACATTTGCCGTCCACGAGTTGGGAGTTCGTAAAGAACGCCTCGCACTCGACACAGTATTTGCCCTCGTACTCGCTCTTATAGATGTCGCCTTGGTCATAGAGTTTCTTAAAGATGCCTTGCACCGCTTTTTCGTGGTCCTCGTCGGTGGTGCGAATAAAGCGGTCGTAAGTGACGTTGAGGCTATCCCACACGCCCTTGATTTGGGAAGCAACACCGTCCACATATTTTTGTGGTGTGATGCCGGCGGCCTCCGCCTCGCGTTGGATTTTCTGGCCGTGTTCGTCCGAACCGGTCAAAAAGCGCACGTCGTAGCCGCGCAGACGTTTATACCGAGCAATCCAGTCGGCAAGCACGATGTCGTAGGCGTTGCCGATGTGGGGTTTGCGCGACGCATAGGCGATGGCGGTGGTGATATAAAACTTAGGTTTGCTCATACAGCAGACCTCCTTTTCGGGTAATTTGTTATTACACTATATTTTACCATTTTTCGTGCAAAAATACAAGCGTTTTTGCACTCTTTTCCTTAAAAAAGCGCCGCAATCGCACCGAACAGGCCGTAGGAGAGTGCGGACATAATCACGGTGGCTAAAAGCACGCCGATGATAACGGCAGGAAATGCTTTTTTGAATTTCATATTGAGCATCGAGGCGATGAGCGAGCCGGTCCATGCGCCGGTGCCGGGAAGCGGAATACCCACAAACAAGACGAGTGCCCAAAACGCACCTTTTTCAAATTTGTCGGTTTTACCCTCGGCTCTCTTTTCAATCTTTTCCACAAGACCGCGGAACAGTCTTGTTTTCTTCATCCAGTTGAAAATGGGAGTAATAAACCACAAAATAAACGGCACAGGAATCAGGTTGCCGATGACGCATAGGGGAATGGCGGTAAAGATGTTTACCCCCAATCCTGCCGCCGCAAGTAATCCGCCGCGACATTCAAGAATGGGAACCATCGAGATGAGGAAGACGAGCAGTTCTTTGCTCATCCAACTGAACGTCTTTTTGAACCAGTCAATCAGCTTATCCGACAACCCTTTTTTTTCGGTGCCTTCGGTTGCCTCGGCAGTGGTAGTAACTGCCTCTGCGGCGGTTGTAGACAGCGTGGTCGCGGCGGTGGTCGGTGCTGTTGTTGCCGCAACCGTTGTTACGATTGCCGGGGTTACACCGTCCTTATAGCGATAGACGTTGATTTCGATGCTTTTGATGTTGACGCGGTCGCTGTAACCGTTGGCATCGCTGAAAAACGCCAGTTGTGTGGAAGTTGCGTTCATTTGCGGCGCCAGCAACACACCTTTTTTATCGGTGGCTTTGGCGGTGCACCGTTGGGCGGTCAAATCCATTTCCGTGCCGATAACGGAACAGTCGGCGATAGTGTCACTGCCCCAGAATTCGCAACCGTCGGTGAAAAATCCGGCAACAGAATAGCCGCTTTTTCCGGTCACAAAGGCGTTGGTGATAATCTCATAGTATTCGTCGCCTTCAATCACACCGTTTTTGGTGATATCGTCGCGAATCGCCGTGTCAATGGCGGTGTCATTGAGCACACCGTAGTAATTGCTGATAGAAACGGTTTTGAATTCTTCCGATTGAAACAGGGTGGTTTTTTCGAGGAGTTCGGAAACATCTGTCGATTGTGTGGGGGAAGTGGTGTAGGACGGACGTGTGACCGTAACACCGGTATTTTTATAAGTAACGGTGGTGGGGAGTGTTCCGGAAAGTTTTGCCAATGCGCGAGCGTGGTGAATGGCGATACCGGCGTCTACCACGTAGTTGTGAGATTGAATATCGGCGGAAACTCCGTCAATAAGCGAGCAAAGCGTGGCTTTGTCCTTATTATGGATATCAACGCTGTCGCCCTCGCCGGAGTCGCCCGTTTCGATACCGTAGGTAAAATCCGCGTTGTGGGCAATAGCAGCGTCCACCGCGCCGGCTTCGTTGGCACGGTACAGGATGTTGTCAACGGTTGTACGGTAGGACATAAGCGACAACGTGCCTTTGCCGTTGGCAATCACACTGCAAATTGCGTTATAAAACCCGGTCTCACCGTTATACACTACGCCGCCGCAACCGCTCCATGCAGGGTTGACGTCGAATTCCACGTAGATGCCTTCGTCGATAAGATACGTCCAAGCGTTTGCCACCAGGTTATCGCAGTATTTTTGGAGCATCGCGGTATTGTAACCGCCCGGCTCCACGTCAAAATGAATCCCGTAGAGATCGTCATCGGGATAGGATTCTTTATACGTTTTGAAGCCGTCGCGCAATTTGATCATATAGCGCATGGATTTGTCGGCATCTTTGACCATATCCGGATCGTCCATAATGACCGAGACACGCATTCCGTGGGCTTTGGCGGCTTCAACAAAGGTGTGGATGGAATCGTGATAAGCCGGCTCCCACAGGCGATCGTAGGCTTCGAGATATACCTCTGTGATGCCGGTTTGCTCCATCAACGTCAAATATTCCTCGCGCGTGTCCTTGTCGGAGGCGTCCGTCATATACCACCACCAGCAACCGCGCCGTTCGCGGCCGTCATACGTTTGGGCGGCGGCAGGGACAGAGCAAATATAAAACGGAATAAGCGAAAGAAGCAAAAACAGCACCGTTAAAACAGCGATGGCAGTCTTAGAAATTCTTCGGGTTTTGGTCATCATCTTACGACTCCTTAAAATAAAAAATTCAGAACGTTTCTACTATATATCATTTTCGCGGAAAAAGCAATAGGGACGGGGAAAATGCTTGACAAAATTCGTAAAATGTGGTTTACTGTCAAAGATGAATATTTGGAGGCAAACGGTTATGAAAAATGTTTATGACGAACTGAAAGCACGCGGTATGATTGCCCAAACGACCAACGAAGAAAAGATTCGTGAGGCGCTTGGCGGCGACAAACCCGTGACATTTTATATCGGCTTTGATCCCACGGCAGACAGCCTGCACGTCGGTCACTTTGTGCAACTGATGGTCATGGCGCATTTGCAGCGCGCCGGCCACCGTCCAATTGCGCTTTTAGGCGGCGGCACCGCGATGGTGGGTGACCCGAGCGGCAAGTCGGATATGCGCAAAATGATGACGGTGGATACCATCAACTACCACGTGGACTGCTTCAAAAAGCAAATGTCCCGTTTCCTCGATTTTTCCGACGGAAAAGCGCTGATGGTGAACAACGGTGACTGGCTGCGCAACCTCAACTACATCGAGTTTTTGCGCGACGTGGGCGTACATTTTACCGTCAACCGTATGCTCGCTGCCGAATGTTTCAAAGCGCGTATGGAGCGCGGTTTGAGCTTCCTTGAATTCAACTATATGCTGATGCAGGGCTACGATTTCCTGCGGCTCCACGAAGATTACAACTGCACGATGGAAATGGGCGGCGATGACCAGTGGTCGAATATGATTGCCGGTGTGGAACTGTGCCGCCGCAAACTCGGCCATGAGGTGCAGGCGATGACCTTCACGCTGCTCACCACCTCCGAAGGCAAAAAAATGGGTAAAACCGAAAAAGGAGCGGTGTGGCTGAATGCTGAGAAAACTTCGCCGTACGATTTCTTCCAATATTGGCGCAACATCAACGATGCCGACGTGGAGCGCTGCTTAAAACTGCTCACGTTCCTGCCGGTGGAGGAGATTGAGTCCGCGATGCACGCGCCGGATTGTAACATCAACGCGATGAAAGAAAAACTCGCCAACGAAGTGACCGCGCTCGTGCACGGTGACGATGAGGCGAATAAAGCGCTGGAGGCTGCACGCGCGGTGTTCTCTGCCGGCGGCGTGTCCGAGAATATGCCGTCTACGCAGTTGCCTGCCGACGCGGTGGGAGAGGACGGCATCGGTGCGATTGACTTGCTGATGGCTACCGGCCTTACCCCGTCTCGCGGTGAAGCACGCCGCCTCATTCAGCAAGGCGGTTTGACCGTGGATGACGAGAAAATTACCGACGTGAACGGGATGATCGCCAAAGCCGCGTTCGACAAAGGCTACGTGGTGATCAAAAAAGGCAAAAAGACCTTCCATAAGGCACTGTTGTAAACGATGAACGAGTATCAGACGCTTTCGGCGTATTACGACCGGCTGATGCCGCAAACCGACTTTGAAGCGCGGGCAGACTATCTGCTCGCGCTGTTTGCGCGTTTTGGGAACACGCCGCATTCGGTGCTTGATTTGGCGTGCGGCACGGGGGAAATAACCAAAGCACTCGCCAAACGGGGGTTTGATATGACCGGTGTGGACGGCTCGGAGGAAATGCTTGCTGAAGTCGCTGACAAGGTTTCTGGCTTTACACCGGAAGTGCTGCTTCTCAAACAAGATATGCGCGCGCTCGACTTACGCGATACGGTGGACGGCGCCGTTTGCTTGCAAGACAGTCTCAACCACCTTCTGAAAACCGCGGATTTACAGGCGGTTTTCGACCGCTTGCGTTTATTTGTTGCGCCCGGTGGATTGGCGCTTTTTGATATGAACACACCGTATAAACACCGGGAAATATTGGGAAATCACGATTTTGTGCTCGAAACGGACGGTCTTGTATGTAATTGGCAAAACCTTTACACCGAAAAAACCGGTACGGTGGATATGCAACTGGATTTTTTTGAAGAACAGGCGGACGGATGCTATGTTCGCACGTCGGATTTTGTGCGTGAGCGAGCATATACGCTCAAAACGATAAAGCAAATCCTCGAAAAAGCGGATTTTGAACTGTGCGCCGTGTTTGCGGATGGGACGTTTGACGAGCCTGCCGCCGACTGCGAGCGATGGATGTTGGTGGCAAAAAATTGCCGTCCGGCAAATGAATTTACGGAGTGAGACCGATGGGAAAATGTATTCGTTGTTTAACGACCGATGCCACGTTGATGGTGATGGGACTGGACTCTACCGATATCGTGGCGAAAGCGGAACAACTTCATAAAACCTCGGCGGTGACAACGGCGGCGCTCGGCAGAACGCTGACTGCCGCCGCTATGATGGGCGTGATGCTCAAAAATACCGAAGATACTGTCACTCTGCGTATTGAAGGCGGCGGTCCTGCCGGCCGTGTAACGGCGGTGGCGGACGGTCGCGGCAACGTACGAGGGATGATCGACAACCCGGTGGTGGAAATTCCGCTGAAACCGAACGGCAAACTGGATGTGAGCGGTGCTCTCGGCGTGAACGGTCAACTGTCAGTGGCGCGGTCGAGTTTTGGCGGCGAGCCTTACGTGGGCTGTGTGCCGCTGGTTTCCGGCGAAGTGGCGGAGGACGTAACCTCTTACTATGCGATGTCCGAGCAAGTGCCGACCGCGTGCGCTCTCGGTGTGCTCGTCAACCCCGATTTGACCGTTAAAGTCGCCGGCGGCTTTTTGTTGCAGTTGTTGCCGTTTTGTCCGAACGACGTGGTAGATAAAATCGAAAAGAATATCCAAAACCTGCCGCAAGTCACCGAAATGATGCAAGACGGCGACGTAAAGTCAATGATTGACCGTGTTCTCGACGGGTTTGAATACGATATCGTGGACACCTATGAGCCGGAATACCGTTGCACCTGCTCGCGTGAGCGTGTGGTGGCGGCGGTCGCCACGTTGCCAAAAGAAGACCGTGAGGATTTGGCGAACGAACAGGGGCTGGTGGAAGTGACCTGCGATTTTTGCGGCACAACGTATTCGTTTTCCGAGGCGGAGTTGACGGCGGCCGTAAACGCGAAAATCGCCGAGAATGAAGCGGAAAAATAATTTTTGAAAAAATCGGAAAATTCTCTTGACATTTGCGGCGGGATATAGTATGATAGTCACCGTCGCGAACGAAAGCGGCTCGATGAGGGAGCATAGCTCAGCTGGTTAGAGCACCTGCCTTACAAGCAGGGGGTCACAGGTTCGAGCCCTGTTGTTCCCACCATTTCTTTTCGCAATATGGCCCGGTAGTTCAGCTGGTTAGAACGCTAGCCTGTCACGCTAGAGGTCGACGGTTCGATCCCGTTCCGGGTCGCCATATTTGCCTCTGTAGCTCAGTTGGTAGAGCAGGGGACTGAAAATCCCCGTGTCATTGGTTCGATTCCGATCGGAGGCACCACGG
>JAZLLJ010000082.1:0-6009 GCA_045598065.1 Acutalibacteraceae bacterium | reverse complement strand
TTGTCAATGCAAAAATCCACAACGGGATGTTGTGGGCAACGTCCCCTACGAAAGGATTAAAGTTTTGTGTGTAGGGGCGATTCACGAATCGCCCCATTTGGGGATGTTTGCACCGACCGATGGCGGCAAGACCAAGGCCTTGCCCTACAAAACCGCCGCACATTTTATCAAAATCCCACAAAGGGACGTCGAAGCGCCGTCCCCTACACTGCGTTTGTGCGTTGGCGTGGGCTGGTGCGAAAAAAGCGGCAGGTGAAAACACCTGCTGCTTTCGCGTTTTTACATTTTCACAAATCCGGCGGTGAGGTCGCCGCCGCAGGGTGGGAGTTTCGGCAAAAACAGCCCATAGAGGTCGGTCGCGCGGCACTCAAATTCCCACAGTGCGCGGGCGGCGCCGTCGAGCGTGTCTGCTTGGCCTTTGCGGGTGAGCAGCGGCAGAGCGCAACCGCCCGCTTTGGCGGCGCGCAGCACGTCGTAGCCCGTTTCGGTCGCGCCGAGCACGCGGATATACGGCGGCGTTTCGGGAACGTTTTCGGCGGTAAGTCCCAAATACGCCGCCATCAGCAGGCGTTTCAGCCGCGTTAGGGGATAGCGACGGGTTTTGACGAGCGACAAAAATTCCTCGATGCTCGATGCTTCGCGCGATGCGGAATAGAGGCGGTTTTCAATTCCTTCGGACACACCGGGAAGCGCCGCAAAATCGGCGAGCGACATCTGCCGTAAGCGATAGAGCAACGCGGATTCGGCGTGTTCCGTTTTGGCAGGGCAAAGACCGCTGCTTCCGGCCTCGGTCAAGAGATTGCCGGAGGCGCTCGGCATAAAAGGCAGGGCGTTCATCAGCCGATTTTCGGTGATGAGCGTGCGCAGATAGGAAGCGGAAGCCACGTTTCCGAGCGGAACGGCGGCATCGTGTTCCGCGCCGACACGTTTGACGGTGACGGCGTTCATGGAAGCGCCGCGCGCGGAAAGTGCGTGGAGATATTCGATACCGAGGGTGTTGTTGGGGGAGGAAAGTAAGTCGCCTGCCGCCGCGCCTGCCGTTTCGGTCAGCGCTTTTTGGCGCGCTTCGGCAAAGGAAATACCGCCCTCCAAATGATAGCGTAAAAGCGATTCACATTTTTCCGTTTGCAGGGCATCGGCGGCTTTTTTAAGCGCCGTTATGTCGCCACATTCGCTGCCGAACGCGAGCACGTCCACACACCCGAGCGCCGCCAAAAGCGCTACACCGGCATCGGCGAACCCTTCGGCAGAGGAGAGCGCGTACGGTGTGGGCAATTCAATGACCACGTCCGCACCGCAGGCGAGCGCCATTTTTGCGCGCTCGAATTTCGGCAAAAGTGCCGGCTCACCGCGCTGGACGTAGTTGCCGCTTATCACGGCGACAACGTGGCTGGCGCCAACGCCGTCGGTTCGTTTTAATTCGCTGAGCAAATGGGCATGACCGTTATGGAGTGGATTGAATTCCGCGATAACGCCGCAAACTTTCATATTCCTCACCTTTTTTTATAAAATAATCGTTGAAATATGGGAAATAGTGGAGTATAATCATAGTATACCAAAAAAATAAGGTTATGACAAGAGGAGAATATGTTATGAAAATCTTAGTTATCAACGCGGGTAGTTCGTCGCTCAAATATCAGCTTATTGATATGGACGGCGAAAAAATGCTCGCCAAAGGTCTGTGCGGTCGTATCGGTATTGACGGCGGCTATTTTGATCACAAAACCGCCGAGGGCTATCACACGCACTACAACGTGCAGATGAAAGACCACACCGCCGCGTTTGCCGAGGTCAAAAAAGCGTTGACCGAAGGCGAGGGCAAAGTCATCGACAGTTTCGATGAGGTTACTGCCATCGGCCACCGCATCGTTCAAGGCGGTGCGATTTTTGATAAATCCGTGCTGGTTGACGAAAAAGTAATCGAGGATATCGAGTCGCTGATTCCGCTGGCGCCGCTCCACAACGCCGCGCACGTGCAGGGCATCCGCGCCGCTATCGAGACGTTCGGCAAAGACGTACCGGAAGTCGTGGTGTTCGACACCTCGTTCCATGCCACCATGCCGCCGAAAGCGTATCTGTGGGCGCTGCCGTATGAATTTTATGAGAAATACGCCGTGCGCCGCTACGGTTTCCACGGTACGTCCCACCGCTTTGTCAGCAAGCGCTGCGCGGAACTGCTCGGTAAACCGGATGCGAAAGGCACCAAAATCATCACCTGCCACATCGGTAACGGTTCGTCCCTCGCCGCGGTGAAAGACGGTAAAGTGATTGACACCACAATGGGCCTTACGCCGCTTGATGGCTTTATGATGGGCTCTCGTTCGGGTGCGGTGGATCCGTCGGCTATCACCTTTATTATGGAAAAAGAGGGACTGACTCCCTCCGAGATGGACGAAATTCTCAACAAAAAATCTGGTATGCTTGGCATTTCCGGCGTTTCGAGCGATGACCGCGACGTGACCAAGGCGATGACCGAAGGCCACGAAATGGCGAAACTCGCGTGGGATATGCGCGAATATCAGATTCTTAAATATATCGGCGGCTTTGTGACTGCTCTCGGCGGTGTGGATGCCATCGTGTTCACCGCCGGTATCGGTGAAAACCAGTGCCAGCTGCGCCAAGAGATCGTGGAAAGTCTCGCCTATATGGGCGTGACGCTCAACGCGGAAAACAACGACACCCACGGTCAGGAAATCGAGATCTCCGGTCCGGATTCCTCCGTTCGCGTGTTTGTTATCCCGACCAACGAGGAGTTGGTTATCGCTCGCGATACCAAAGCGATTGTGGAAGCGCTGTAAGAAAAACAAAAGCAAAAATAACGTTCCGAAAGGAACGGGATTTTTTGGTTTCGATTAGTGGGCGCTTTGCATGGTAAAATCGTTGTTTTCGCTGCGGTCGCGGAACAACAGCGACACACACCACAAACCGGCAAGAGCCACGACCGTGTAGATGATGCGAGAGAGCAGGGCATCTTGTCCGCCGAAAATCCACGCCACGATATCGAACTGAAAGAGCCCGATACTGCCCCAGTTGAACGCGCCGATAATGGTTAAAATCAGCGCGAGTCTGTCCATAAACAACCCGATCCTTCCTTTCTTTTAAGAGTTAGGAATAGTATCGGCGGTTTTCGGACAATTATTCATCCAGAAGTTTGGCGATCGTGTCGCGGAAACTGGTAATATCTTTAAAATCGCGGTAAACGGAGGAGAAGCGGACGTAGGCCACTTTGTCCACGTCTTTCAGTTCCTCCATCGCGTATTCACCGATTTGTTCCGATGTGACTTCGCGGTCAAGCGAGCCTTGCACACGGGCTTCGATGTTGGTAACGATTTTTTCCAGCGTCTCCATCGAAATCGGGCGTTTCTCACACGCACGCATCAAGCCGCGAAGCAGTTTGTCGCGGTCGAACGCCTGACGGGATTTGTCGCGTTTGATGACCAAAATGGGAGTTTTTTCCACCGTTTCATAGGTGGTGAAGCGTTTGCCGCAAGATAAACATTCCCGACGGCGACGGATGCTCAAATCTTCATCCGTGGGACGGGAATCGACCACTTTGCTGTCGGCGAAGCCGCAAAAAGGACATTTCATAATAAAATCCTCCTGTGTTCTTTACTACTATATATTGTAGATGTATTTAGTATAACATACAAGCCAAAAAAATGCAACAAAAAATCTCCGCTTTCGTAAAGAAAGCGGAGATTTTGTTGTTTTACGAAGCGGTGCGGTGATTGAGGAGGATGCGGATGTCCGCTTCCTGCACCGCGTGGCCGTCCACCACGTCGGTGGAGCGAAGCACGCACATAACGGTTTTGGTGAGAATCTGCATATCAAACAGGAAGGTGGCGTGGCGAGCGTAGTAGCCGTCCATAAACGCTTTCTTGTTGACACGAAGATTGTCGCGGCCGTTAATCTGCGCCCAACCGGTAAGACCGGGACGCACGGAAGTTGCATAGTGGAGTTCGCGCAGGCGGAGCAGTTCTTTTTCCGCCGGGATGACCGGACGGGGACCGACGAAGCTCATATCGCCGACGAGGATGTTCCACAACTGGGGAAGTTCATCCAGGCTGAAGCGGCGGAGCGTGCGGCCGATGGGGGAAATGTATTTTTGCGCTTCCAGGTCGCAGGTGGCGACGTTGGCAGGAGCGTCAATGCTCATGGTGCGGAATTTAAGGCAACGGAATTCTTTTCCGTTTTTGCCGATACGCGTTTGCAAAAACAGCGGCGAGGCTTTGGTGTCGATTGCGGAGATGATGGCCACCACCAAGCCGAGGGGAAGAAGCAGCACGAACAGCAACAGCGAAAACACGATGTCCAACGTGCGCTTCACGAAGAGGAAACTCTTGCGCGGCGTCTTGATATTTTTCGTCGGGGTATTCATGGAAATCAAGGTCTCACGGCTCATGTTCGTCACTCCTTTCAAATAGTGGAAAACCGTTTGTTTTCCTGCTTTGCAACGTCATTATACTCTGTAACATTCAGAATAGCAAGTTTCAATTTTGTAACCTTTTCTGTCATTTTTGTAACTAATTCATAACACATAGCGACAAATCTTTAAGGGAATTCTAACAAAAACGGTCAAAAAGGGAGGAAATCGGCATGTATCCTGTAATAAAACGCATATTAGACGTGGTGATTTCCCTGTTGTTGTTGATCATGCTTTCTCCGCTTATCGTGGCGATTACGCTGCTTCTCACGTTTACTCAACCGCGCCACGTATTGTTTTATCAAAAGCGGGTGGGAAAAGATGACAAACTGTTTACCATTCGCAAATTTTGTACGTTATATCCTTCGTCGGTGGTGTCGGTGCCTGTCGGCGGCAACATTGCAACGCCCATCGGCGCGGCACTTCGGGAATGGAGTTTAGACGAGTTGCCGCAATTATGGAATATTCTTATGGGAGAAATGAGTTTTGTGGGGCCGCGACCGGTGGTGCCGGAAGAATCGACGCTGTTATTGCGCCGTCGTCAACTGGGTGCGGTCGGTGTGCGGCCGGGACTGACGGGGTTGGCGCAGGTACGGGGGCGCAAACGGCTGAATATCGAAGATAAAGCGCGGTGCGATGCGTATTACTGTAAACAAATGTCTTTCTCTCTCGATTGTTATATTTTGTGGCGTACGTTGTTTTGCGTGCATTGTAAAGAGGGCACGAAACACAAAAACTCCTTGACAAACCCTCTATAATAGGATATACTGTTTTACAGTATTGAAAAGCGATGACGGGGCTCATCCGTTTTCGCGGCAAAAAGAGAGAACGCCTCGGGATTTTCGGCTGAAAGGGCGTTTGTGCCGCGGTCGGTGCGCCACCCCCGAGCTTCGCCGCGACGAGTGGCGACGTTCTCCGCGTTAAGGAGCAAAGAGGTGGTCGGTTTCGGCCGCAAATTGGGTGGTACCGCGGAGATTGGTCTTCGTCCCTTTGAGGGGCGAGGGCTATTTTTTTGCGGTCGCTTGCAAATTTGTCTTGTGAAAATTTACATAATGAAAGAAGGATTTACAAATGGAATGGACCGGACTTAACGAATTGCGCGAAAAATATCTCGCGTTTTTCGAGAGCAAAGGACACCTGCGCCACGACAGCTATTCGCTGATTCCGCAAGGCGACAAATCGCTTTTGCTGATTCCCGCGGGTATGGCGCCGCTGAAAAAGTATTTTACCGGCGAGGCGGTACCGCCCTGCAAACGGATGACCACTTGCCAAAAATGTATCCGTACGCCGGATATTGAGCGCGTGGGCAAAACCGCTCGCCACGGCACGTATTTTGAGATGCTCGGCAACTTCAGTTTCGGCGATTATTTCAAAAAAGGTGCCACCGCATGGGCGTGGGAATTCTGCACGAAAGTGCTGGAAATGCCGGTGGACAAACTGTACGTCAGCATTTATGAGGACGACGACGAGGCGTTCGAGATTTGGACGAAACAAAACGGCGTTGACCCGTCCCACATGGTACGTCTCGGCAAAGAGGACAACTTCTGGGAGCATGGCGAAGGTCCGTGCGGTCCCTGCTCCGAGAT
>JAZLLJ010000081.1:0-2382 GCA_045598065.1 Acutalibacteraceae bacterium | reverse complement strand
TCTTTCCAGCTGCAAAATTCCAGCACCGCCAGCATATAGCCAATTGTAATATACTGCGCCACCGTCTTGAATTTGCCCCAATAGTTGGCGGCGACAACGCGCCCCCCCTCTGCCGCAACGAGGCGGACGGAGGTGACGACAAATTCGCGTACAAGAATAATCATCAGCGCCCACAGGCTCATTTTGCCGATAGCCAAAAATCCCACAAACGCCGCCGTGGTCAGCATTTTGTCCGCAATGGGGTCCATAAACTTGCCGAGATTGGTCACAAGGCCACGGGCGCGGGCAATTTTTCCGTCCAGCATATCCGTAAAGGAAGCGATGCCGAACACCAAGCCCGCCACCAAATAGTGGAAGGGAAACTCCCACACAAAAAACAGCAAAAACAGCGGCACCAAAATAATGCGGGAAAGGGTCAGTTTGTTGGGTAAATTCATTGGGGCACCGCCTCTCCGATTAAATCCCATTCGAGGGTATCCGTAATCTTTACCTGCACAAAATCGCCCGGCTTCGGCGGGGTATCTGCCGAAAAGAACACCTTGCCGTCAATATCCGGCGCGTCGGCGGCAGAGCGACCGAACCAACACTCCGCATAGCGGTCGAAGCTCTCGACAAGCACCGTCACGGTTTTTCCCACCATGGCGGCGTTTTTCTTTTCCACAATGCGCGCCTGCTGTTCCATCACCAGGTCCGCACGGTGCTGTTTCACATCTTCCGGCACTTGGTCGGGCATCACAGCGGCTTTCGTCCCTTCCTCCGCCGAATAGGCGAAGCAACCAAGACGGTCAAACTCCACGTCTTTCACAAACGCGCACAGTTCCTCAAAATCCGCCTCCGTTTCGCCGGGGAAACCGGTCATCACGGTGGTGCGCAGAACGATACCTGCCACTTTTTCGCGGATATGTGTCATCAAATCCGTCAGCCACACACGGTCGCCCCGGCGGTTCATACGCTTGAGCACCGAACCGGAAGCGTGCTGAATCGGGATATCCAGATACTTAACGATTTTCTCCTCGGCGGCCATAACGTCGAGCAGTTCGTCCGTGATGTATTCCGGATAGCAGTAGAGCATTCGAATCCATTCGAGCCCGTCAATCTTGCACAGCTCTTTGAGCAGTTCCGTAAGCATCGGTTTTCCGTAGAGATCTACGCCGTACTGTGTGGTATCCTGCGCGACGAGAATAAGTTCTTTTACGCCGCCCTCAACGAGCCATTTGACCTCTTCCACAAGCGTTTCGAGCTTGCGACTTTTGAGCCCGCCGCGAATCATGGGAATTGCGCAATAGGTACAGCAGTTACTGCATCCATCGCCGATGCGCAAAAACGCAAAAAACTGCGGTGTCGTTTGCACGCGCGCGCCGTCAAGCGACCAGCATTTGCGCGACGGGAATTCGCACACGTGCTCCCCGGCCATCACGCGATTACAAACGTCCACAATATCCACGTTTGCACCGAGTCCGAGCACCGCATCGCATTCCGGCAGTTCGTCCGCCACCTCTTGTTTGTAGCGCTGTGCCATACAGCCGGTAACGATAAGACGTTTGATGCGCCCCTCTTTTTTGAGGGTGGCAAATTCCAAAATTGTCTCAATCGCTTCCTGCTTTGCCGCTTCAATAAAGCCACAGGTGTTCACAATCACCACGTCGGCGAGCGCGGCATCCGCTTTAATCGAAATACCGGCATCGCGCAATTTTCCGAGCATCAGTTCGGCATCCATCTGGTTTTTCGGGCAACCCAAAGACACCATTCCAACGGAAAAGGTCAAAACGGCTCCTCCTCTTCTTCCACTTGCCGCAGCGCCGAACGCACCGTGTCGTAATCGAACCCGTAACGGGCGAGCGCGTCCGCAATTTTACGGCGGTTTTGTTCATCCTTTTGAGTATAACATTTTCTCTCTAAAAAAGCAAGAGCCGCTTGCAAATCATCTGCTTCAATTTTTTTCACCGCTTCGGCGGCGACGTCTCGGTCGATGCCCTTTTCCCGCAGTTTCTGCACCGCGCGGCGTTTCGGATAGTGGCGCGCAAAGCAATATTCCCGTGCATACCGTAGCGACAAGCTCTCGTCGTCCACAAGCCCGAGTTCCTCCATCCGTTCGGCGGTGGCAACGCACACCTCGCGCGACGCGGCTTTATGAAGTTTTTCCGACAGTTCTTTTTTCGTGTAGTCGCGGCGAGACAGCAAATACAGCGCGCGATCACGTGCGCGATTTTCCTCCGACAACGACAAAAGCGCCGACAGAGATTCCTCTGTCAGCGCGCTGTTTGCCCCATACGGCGATTCATCCCACGTGCGGCGGTCCACCTCTATCTCGCGCCCGTCCGAAAACGTCACAAGATATAGCTGTCCGCGGCGTACGGCGACGTTTGTGACCGTAAGTGTCTG
>JAZLLJ010000080.1:0-6907 GCA_045598065.1 Acutalibacteraceae bacterium | reverse complement strand
TTGTTTTGTGTCTATGCCCGCGAGCCGTCGGGGGACAAAAAGCCCTTGACAAACGGGTGAAAAGCGGCTATACTATTTTGTAGTTGTGAAAGGCGTTGACGGGACTCATCCGTTTTCGCGGCAACAAGAGAGAGTGCCTCGGGTTTTCCGGCTGAAAGGGCGCTTGTGCCGCGTTCGGTGCGCCATCCCCGAGCCGCGCCGCGATGAGTGGTGCCGTTTCTCCGCGTTAAGGAGCAAAGAGGCGGTCGGTTTCGACCGCAAATTGGGTGGTACCGCGGAGATTGGTCTTCGTCCCTTTGTGGGGGCGAGGGCTATTTTTTTATGGTACAACTCGCAAAACGGTTTGGTAAAAAATTTACATAACGAAAGAAGGATTTACAAATGGAATGGACCGGACTTAACGAACTGCGCGAAAAATATCTCGCGTTTTTCGAGAGCAAAGGACACCTGCGCCACGACAGCTATTCGCTGATTCCGCAAGGCGACAAATCGTTGCTTTTGATTCCTGCGGGCATGGCGCCGCTGAAAAAGTATTTTACCGGCGAGGCGGTTCCCCCCCGTAAACGGATGACCACTTGCCAAAAATGCATCCGTACGCCGGATATTGAGCGCGTGGGTAAAACCGCTCGCCACGGCACCTATTTTGAGATGCTCGGCAACTTCAGTTTCGGCGATTACTTTAAGAAAGATGCCACCGCGTGGGCGTGGGAATTTTGCACCAAAGTGCTGGAAATGCCGGTGGACAAACTGTACGTCAGCATTTATGAGGAAGACGACGAGGCATTTGAGATTTGGACGAAACAAAACGGCGTTGATCCGTCCCATATGGTGCGCCTCGGCAAAGAGGACAACTTCTGGGAGCATGGCGAAGGTCCGTGCGGCCCTTGCTCCGAGATTTACTTTGACCGCGGCCCGGAACACGGCTGCGGCAGCCCCGACTGCCACGTCGGTTGCGACTGCGACCGCTTTGTGGAGTTCTGGAACCTTGTGTTTACCCAGTTCGATTCGGACGGCAAAGGCACCTATACGCCGCTTGCTAACCCCAACATTGACACTGGTATGGGCCTTGAGCGCCTTGCCTGCATTATGCAGGGCGTGGAAAACCTCTTTGAAGTCGATACCGTGCAGAACATTATGAAACACGTGTCGAAAATCGCCGGTGTGACCTACGGCGACAACGAGAAAACCGACGTGTCGCTCCGCGTGATTACCGACCACATCCGTTCCACCACCTTTATGGTGGGCGACGGTGTTATGCCGTCCAATGAGGGCCGCGGCTACGTGCTGCGCCGTCTGCTTCGTCGCGCCGCGCGTCACGGGCGGCTCCTCGGCATCAAAGAGCCGTTCCTCTACAAAGTGTGTGAGACGGTGGTGTCTGAAAACCTGTCGGCGTATCCGGAACTGAAAGAAAAAGAAGACTTTATCAAAAAACTCATCCGCAACGAGGAAGAAGCGTTCGACAAGACCATCGACAGCGGTTTGCAACTGCTTAACGAGTGTCTCCAAAACCTCAAAGGCGACACGCTTTCGGGCGAAGATGCGTTCAAACTGTACGATACCTACGGATTTCCGCTGGATTTGACGGTGGATATCCTCGAAGAAAAAGGCCTGAAAGTGGACGAAGAAGCGTTTCACGAGAAAATGACCGAACAGCGTACACGTGCCCGTAACGCGCGCAAAGATGCCGGCGCTGACGCGTGGAAAGGCGAGGCGCAGGTCGCGGAAACGCTCGAACCGACCAAGTTTGTCGGCTACGACGCACTTTCCGCCGAGGCGAAAGTGGTCGCCATCATCCGCGAAAACAAATTGGTGGACAGCATCTCTCTCGGCGATGCCGCTTCGGTGGTGCTGGACGTGACGCCGTTTTACGGTGAGTCCGGCGGCCAGGTCGGTGACTGCGGTACGCTTTCGGGCGAGGGCGGCACGTTTGACGTGGAAGGCACGATGAAAGTCGGCGCGGGCGTGTTTGTGCATAACGGCACGGTGGCGCAGGGCGACCTTCGCGTGGGCGACACGCTTACGGCTTCTGTCAATGAGAACGTGCGGCTCGCCACGATGCGCAACCATACGGCGGCGCACTTGCTGCAAGCGGCGCTTCGCCGTGTGCTCGGTACGCACGTGGAGCAGGCCGGTCAGCTCGTGGACGACAAAAAAGTCCGCTTTGACTTTACCCACTTCTCGGCGCTGACTGTCGAGGAGTTGACCAAGGTGGAAACCCTCGTCAACGAATGGATTCTTTCGGGCACGGCGACCGATATCCGCGAGATGCCGATTGACGAAGCCCGTAAACTTGGCGCGATGGCGCTGTTCGGGGAAAAATACGGTGACGTGGTGCGCGTGGTGTCCGTGCCGGACGTGTCGGTGGAGTTCTGCGGCGGTACGCACGTGAAAAACACCGGTAACCTCGGTCTGTTCCGCATTTTGAGCGAAACGTCCGTTGCCGCCGGTGTGCGCCGTATCGAGGCCGTGACCGGTCTCAACTCGCTTGCCGCCGTGCGCGCGATCGATGCGCTGATTGCGGATGCGGTGAAAGAACTGAAAGCCAACGCCGCGGACGATCTTTGCCGCCGCGCTGCGCAGCTGATGAAAGAACTGAAAGACACCCGCAGTGAGCTGGAAGCCGCCAAAGGAAAATTGGCCGCCTCTGCGCTCGGCGACGTGTTGGATAAAGCCGAGCCGGTCGGCGCGGTGAAATTCGCTTCGGCGGTGTACGATAACACCGATAACGCGGCGCTTCGCCTGCTTTGCGACCGTTGCAAAGATGCGATGACCGCCGACACGGTGGTGCTTTTGGCCGGTGTGGCCGACGGCAACGTGGCATTTGCCTGCGCGTGCGGTGCAGATGCGGTGAAAGCCGGTGCCAACGCAGGCAAACTCATCAAAGAAGCCGCCACTGCCTGCGGCGGTAACGGCGGCGGTCGCCCCGATTCCGCGATGGGTGCGGCGAAAGGTGTCGGTGACGGTGCGAAAGAGAAAGCCGCTTCCGCGCTTGCCGCCGCCAAAGCGATTTTGTAAGGAGGAAACGACATGGATTGCATTTTCTGTAAAATCGTGGCAGGGGAGATTCCCTCCACCAAAGTGTATGAGGACGACACGGTGCTCGCCTTTCGCGACATCAACCCCCAAGCGCCCACCCACATTCTTGTGATTCCGAAAGAGCATATCGCCAACGGCGCGGCGGACATTACCGCCGAAAACGCCGCGGTGGTGGGACATATTTTTGAAATCATCGCCAAACTCGCCAAGGAAGAGGAACTTTCCGACTTCCGTGTGGTTACGAACAACGGCGAGGGTGCCGGGCAAACCGTGCCGCATCTGCATTTCCATCTGCTGGGCGGTCGCACGCTCGGCATCGAAATGGGGTAAACTATGCAGTACGTACTGATGGACCTCGAATGGAACGGTTCTTACTCCAAACGGGCCCACGGCTATTTTAACGAGATTATCGAAATCGGTGCTACGAAACTGGATGAAAATTTGCAAAAAATCGGCAGTTTTCATTATATGATTAAGCCGGTCGTCAGCAAAAAAATCACCAACATCGTTACCGATTTAACGGGAATCGAGGCCTCTACGTTGGAAGACGGCGGCACGTTCGAAGAAGCGATTGCCGCGCTGAAAGCGTTTGTGCCGAAGGATGCCGCGGTGCTGACGTGGAGCAACACCGACCTGCTCGTTTTGGTGGAGAATTGTCGCTTCTTTTGGCGACGGGAAAAGATTCCGTTCCTCCATTTTTACGCCGATGCCCAAGCCTACTGTCAGCCGCGCATTGCATCCGAGTTGCCGGCAGGACAGCAGATGGGACTTGCGAAGGCGGCGGAATGTTTGAACATCTCCCAAGAGGGGTTGGAAGCCCATCGCGCGGTGGACGACAGCGAACTGACCGCGCGCATCTTTGCGGCAACGTTCGATAAGGCAAGTTTCGAGACGTTTGTGAAGCATACGGACGAAGAATTCTATAAACGACTGCTCTACAAACCGCATTTCATCTCTCACGTAGGTAATCCGCTTGTAAAGCCCGAATACTTGACATTTGAGTGCCCGGCTTGCGGAAAGGCGCTGAAAGCCCAAAGCAAATGGCGCTATTCCGGACGGATGCTGTGTGCGAATATGCCGTGTTCCTGCGGCAGAAAGTACGTAGGACGGGTGCAAATCAAAGTGTTATACGATGATGTTGCCGTGAAGCGTAAATTGTCCGAAGTCGTTCCGAAAGAAAAAGAAGAGTCGGCCGAAGAGGAAGAATAAACCGAAAAAAGAAACAAGCCGTGTAAAGCGATTACGCTTTACACGGCTTTTGTTTGTTTTATTGAGATTTAGGGTTTGCTGAGAAGCAATAAGAGGACCAATTCCAAAAGACCGAGGGCGAAGAAAATCACCAATCCGCGGAAACGCGGTTTAATCACACGGAATTTCACGAGATACGAGGGGATTGCCGCCAGCAGGACGATGAGGTAAATCCACTTGAATGCCGCCACGCCAACCAGTCCGCGCAGGAGGTAAACGAGGGGAAGGACCAGGCAGATATACGTAACGGGGAATCCTTCGTAATACCGGAACGGGCGATCGCCTTGTTGAACACGGGCTTCCTGCGCCACGTTGAAATAGGCAAGACGGATTTGCACCGCTACCACATACAGCGCCATAAGAATCAGGACGACGGGATGTTGGAGTTCACAGCCGTAGCCGATGGCCATCGGAAGAACACCGAAGGAAATCACATCCGATAAGATGTCGATTTGGAGTCCATAGCGTTTTTCCACCGCGGTACGTTCTTTGGTGGAGGCGATTTTTCCGTCGAACATATCAATCAGTCCGCAGGCCATAAGAATAATCAAGCCGGTAAGAGGGGCTGTAAGGGCGAAAAACACACCGATTGTGCCGAGAAACAGGCTTAAATAGGTGGCGATAACGGTGTAATCGAACAGTCCGACAATCTTTTCTTTCCAGTTGTTTTGCATACAACACGCTCCTTCTCTTCCGCACAAAGTGAGGGAAGCTGTTTCACAAGATAGCATATAGTATACCATAAAAAAACGAATTTGTAAACCCCCGACGAAAATGGCTGTACAAATGGGATTTTCTGTGATATGATAGAAAAAAACAAAACGGAGGTTTTGACCGATGGATTTGCCGAATACCAACACGATGCGACCGGTGGAAAAAGACGGCATTCTCGTGTATGAATTTCCTGCGCTGGCGGCGCTTTCTTGTGTAAAACACGGAATGTCCACCCGGCTCGGCGGTGTCAGCAAGGGAATTTTTGAAAGTATGAATTTGAGCTACGGTCGCGGAGACGATGCAAAAAACGTGCTGGAAAACTACCGCCGGTTTTGCGACACAGTGGGTGTGCCTGTGGAACGGTGTGTGATGACACGGCAAACGCACTTGACCAACGTGCGGTGTGTTACGGAAGAAGATGCCGGCTGCGGCGTAATGCGCGAGCGCACCTATGACGATATCGACGGATTGGTGACGAACGTGCCGGAGTTGCCGCTTGTGGTGCTGACCGCCGACTGCGTGCCGCTGTTTTTTGCCGATGCGAAACGCCGTGTGGTGGCGATTGCTCACTCCGGTTGGCGCGGTACGGCGAATGCCATCGGCGCCGAAGTGATTCGCGTGATGAAAGAGACCTACGGATGCCATCCCCAAGACATTCTTTGCGGTGTCGGGCCGTCGATTGGGCCGTGTTGCTTTGAAGTGGATTCGCCGGTGTACGAAGCGTTTGCCGAAAAGCCGTTTTTCGATGCTTCTTGTGCCGTGGACGACAAAAACGGCAAGTACCACGTGAATTTGTGGGAAATCAACCGTCGGATTTTGCTGTCGGCCGGTATTCCAGCCGAAAACATCACCGTGGGCGATTTGTGTACCCGTTGTTACCCCGACGTGCTGTGGTCTCACCGCGCGACCGGCGGAAAACGGGGGAGTCTTGCAGGTGTTATTGCTTTGACCAAAGACTAACTGAGCCCGAAAAACCGCAACATTCCGTTATACAGCCCTCGCGCAAAAGCATCGGGATTGGTGGCCATCAGATGGGCATCGCGGCTGTTGGTGATATATCCCATTTCCACCAATACCGCCGGCATCACGGTGCGCCGCAACACATACAGTGACGGGTTTTCCCGTACGCCGCGGTCGGCGAGACCGGTGCTTTCCGTGAGCCCGTTCAGCAGGTCTTCGCCGAGCGGCACGGAGCGGCTTTGAAAACTGTAAACGTAGGCTTCGCTTCCCGATGCGGATGCATTTACCGAGGCGTTGCAGTGGAGGCTTATGAAGTAATCCGCGCCCCACAAATTGGCGGCATTGACGCGAGCGGCAAGACTGCTCGCGTTGCTATTGCCCAGTTGTGTTGTAGGTGTCGGACGGGACAGTTTTACCTCAAAAAAGTCGTTGCCGGAAAGCAGTTCACCGAGCCGTACCCCGATTTCATAGTTTAAGTCCTGTTCGCGCAACCCAAACCCTTCCGCACCGGCGTTGGGGTTTTGGGGGTTGTGACCTTGGTCGATATAAATTTTCATAAAAAAGCCCCTTTTCACATAGCGTTACCACAACCTATGCAAAACGGGGGACAAACGTGAAAAAGAGCCTTCAACGAAGGCTCTTTTTATATGTGTTTCAGTAATTCTTCTTTGTTGTTTTCACATTCTCCGTCGAGCACCAAATCCAGCAGACGGTGGAGCGTGTCGCCCAGTTCTTTTCCGGCAGGAATACCGGCTAATTGCAAATCGTCGCCGTTCACCGCCAAATCCGCAAGGGTGAGGCAGGCGCTTTCCGAAAGGAGCTTGTTTCCGAGGTCGCGTACCGCATCCTCCCGTGCTTTTCCGTCGGGGGAATACGCAGGGTTTTGCGCCAAACGGTCGGCGGCCGCAATATCCAGTAACTGGAAAAATCGCTCTTTGCCCACTTTGGA
>JAZLLJ010000079.1:0-6550 GCA_045598065.1 Acutalibacteraceae bacterium | reverse complement strand
CTTCCCCACGCGGATAACAACGAAGACGACCGATGTGACGGCTGCGGCGCGGTCCACGCCACCTATCTCGACTATAACAAAACCACCGGCAAGGTGGATACAGAACGTGAGGTGTGGGGCGTCCACGTTGTTAACGCTGATAACACCTGGTTTGATTTCGGCTGGAATGTTGTAGAAGGCGATGTGACCATTGAAGAACGCATTATACTCCCGGGAAATGTCAACCTCATTTTGGCGAACGACGCCACGCTGACCGCGGAAAAAGGCATTGCCGTCCCACGCGACGGCGATTTCGCCATCTATGCACAATCGAACGATGCGGACAAGATGGGTCAACTTATCGTGCCGGGTGCAGACGATTACTATGCCGGTATCGGCTCGTCCGGTTTAAACAACTGTGGCAATATAGCGATTTACGGCGGCAAGGTGACGGTGCAGGGGGGACATGATACCGCTGGCATCGGCAGCGGATATAACTATTCCTCTTGCGGCAACATTGCCATTCGCGGCGGCATGGTGACGGCACAGGGCGGCTATGGCAGCGCCGGCATCGGTAGCGGATATTCCCATTCCTCTTGCGGCACTATCACCATTTCCAGCGGTTACGTTAAAGCGACGGCGGGTTATAATGCCAATCCTATCGGCGCGGGACACGAATCCTTTTGCGGGACCGTGTCGATTAACAACTCTTGCACGTCGGTGAAAGACGGCACCACGCAGTACATTAACTATAAGATTTTGAACAAAGAGCCGACTTGTACCGAAAGCGGCTATAAGGAGTATTATATTAACCCCGTGAGTGGCAACTACTATTCTTCTCTTTCGTTTGAGCAGGACAAGCTCATCGGCGATGCCGCGGATCTTGTCGCGTGGAAAGCGGAGAATGGCGGTGGCTACGTCCCACCGCTCGGCCACGATTGGCAGTTTGTGGACGAAACCATCCACCAATGTGCGCGATGCGAAACGACCGCGGCGCACACGGGCGCGGACGACTTTATTTGTGATGATTGCGGCGGCATTTTGTTAGAAACCGCCATAGCAGTTACAAAAGCACAAGGCGAGGCGAAAGCGGCGCTTACAGCGGCGGTGGGAGAAAAGCCCTCGGAAACGCTCGCGACGATTTTGAGCGACGCTTGCGCGGCCGTGGATGCGGCGATAACGCTTGACGATGTTGCAACCGCGAAAGCGGACGGACTAACTGCGATTGCCGACCAAAAAACAGCAGAACTTGAAGCGAGAAAAGCGCAAATTCTTCCCGAATGTGAGATGCTTTTGGCATCAGACGAATCTTCCGCTATGGTCAAATCGATGGTGCGAGAGTTTGTAGCAAGCTTGAACGCGGCGGAAACGCTCCGAGATGTTGAGTTTGCGATGGACAGATATGCGCCGGCGATTCGACTGCGTATGGCGCGCGACACGTGGATCCCGCAGATAGAGGAATTGTTGCCCGAAGAACCGTCTGATGCGGTAAAAGCGATTATTGACGATGCGTGTGATCTGATTTTGAATTGCGAAGATATGGCGGTTTTCAGCTACGTGCTTGATATCACGCACCTTGCGGTGGAGCGGCAGTTGGCCGCCGAAGCAACGCAAGAGTTGCTGGAGCAAACCGAAAACGACCTTACAGCGGCAAATGTGTCAATTGACGAACTCAACAACACGATTGCGAGCAAGGATGCCACGATTGCCGAGAAACAAGCAGCACTCGATGCCGCGACCGAACAGCTCAATACGGCGAAATCGGATCTTGAAACTGCGAAAGCCAACCTCGAAACCGCCAAGGCGAATATCGAGGAACTCGAAGGCACGGTTTCGGAGCAAGACGAAGCTCTCAAACAAGCCGCACAAGGCCTCGAAGACAAGCAAGCGGCTCTCGATGAGATGACCGAAAAGTACAACACCGCGTCTGCGGCGCTGGACAAGTTAAAAAAAGCGTTGGATGAGGCAAATGCCGCAAACGAGAAAGCGAAACAAGACCTTGCGACGGCGAATGAGGCTCTCAAAACGGCAAATGAGGCAATTACCGCGCTCAACGAGGCGATTGCAAACAAAGACGCGACCATCGCCGAAAAACTGGCGGCGGTAGACGCGGCGCAAAAGGCGCTTGACGAGGCAAAAGTGAAGACGACGGAATTGGAAGGTACGGTTTCGGAGCAAGAAGAAGCGCTCAAACAAGCCAAACAGGACATTCAAGACCTGCAAGCAGAAATCGACCGTCTGAAAGCGCTTTTGGACAATGATCCGACCGATCCGCAACCGGCGGAGACGAACGGTGATGCGAATGGTGACGGCGCGGTGAATATGAAAGACGTGCTGCTGATGCGTAAATACCTCGCCGGTATGGACGTGGAGTATGATGCCGAAAATGCTGATGTCAACGGTGACGGCGACGTCAACATGAAAGACGTGCTGATGCTTCGCAAATATCTCGCCGGACTTGTTGAAACCTTAGGTGCGTAAGCTCATTAAACAGAATAAGCCCCTCTCGTTTGAGAGGGGCTTTTCCAATTGTATTATGCAGATGAATAGGTAAAACAAAAACACCGCCTTGTGAAATCAAGACGGTGTTTTTATAAAGGACATCAGAACGAAATTCTCACAGCGAAGCCGCCGTTAAAAAAATAGGTGTTCGTCCAATGACCGTTTGGTGGAGGCGGCGAGAATCGAACTCGCGTCCGAAAATCCATCCCCACGGCTTTCTCCGAGTGCAGTTTTCCGTTTAAGATTCCCCTCGTCAAGCGCCGGAAAACGGGCTATTGACTACGGTAGCCGCTGCGTCATGACGGAAAAGGCGGCACTTCTCCGTTCACGTGCACCGCTCATCGACGCCCTTACCGAAGTCGCGGTAGTCTTCGGCAGGACGGGGGCCTAATTAGGCCGCCTGGGCAACAAGTTTGTTGTCGTTTACTTTTAAGGCGCGGATTTTATAGCGGTCCCGCACCGCTACTCGCTTACCGTGGATCCAAATCCCCGTCGAAACCTTTACGCCCCCGGATATTCAGATCTCCTTGTTTTTAAGTGCTCGCTCCGCCTCACGGTTCAGTTCCCGTTTGGCTTCCACTTCTCGCTTGTCATAGAGCTTTTTGCCGCGGCAAAGTCCCACTTGCACTTTTACGCGCGAATTTTTGAAATACAGCGAAAGCGGAATGAGCGTATACCCCTTTTGCTTCGTCTGCCCAAGTAGGCGCATAATCTCTTTTTTATGGAGAAGCAGGCGCCGCACGCGCATGGGATCGCGGTTGAAAATGTTGCCCTGTTCATAGGGGCTTATGTGCATATTGCAGACAAAGATTTCGCCGTCGTCAATACTGCACCAAGCGTCTTTCAGGTTGCACGCCCCTTTTCGCAGAGATTTCACCTCTGTACCGAACAGTTCGATGCCGGCTTCAAGGCTTTCTTCCACAAAATATTCGTGGTAAGCCTTTCGGTTTTGGGCAATCGTCTTGGTATTTGCTTTTTCTGCCATCTTGCCCACCTCTTACAGTTCGCTGCGCCCTTCAAGCGAATGGCGCAGAGTCACATCGTCGGCATATTCGAGGTCGCCGCCGACGGGAATACCGTAAGCAAGGCGCGTTACCTTGATGCCGAACGGGGCGAGCAATTTGGCGATATAGGTGGCGGTCACTTCGCCGTCCACCGTCGGGTTGGTGGCCATAATGACCTCCTCAATGTCCTCGGCGGCCACACGGTGAAGCAGTTCTTTAATGCGAAGCTGTTCAGGCGTGACACCGTCCATCGGCGACAGGTTGCCGTGGAGCACATGATACAGCCCCTTATACTCACGTGCGCGCTCAATGGCCATCACGTCACGGGGATCCGCGACCACGCAAATGGTTTTGCGGTCTCTCGCAGGATCGTCGCAAAACGGACAGAGTTCGCGGTCGGTCAAGTGACAGCACACTTTACATTCGTGCACGTTTTCGCGTGCATCTTCGAACGCATCCACAAAAGCGGCGGCGCGTTCTTCCGGCAACGACAGCAAATAAAACGCCAGTCGCTGTGCCGATTTATGACCGATTGCCGGCCACTTTTCCAGTTGTTCGATAAGCCGTTCCAGCGGCGCCGCCAACGACGACATACACGCCACCTCCTTTCGTTATTTTTCAATACGTTTACAGCAATCCCGGGATGTTCATACCACCGGTGATTTTGCCCATCGATTCTTCCGAATCGGTCGCCGCCTGACGAATTGCCTCGTTGACCGCAGCAATCACCAAATCGGACAGCATTTCCACGTCTTCCGGATCGACCACTTCGGGATCGATGGAAAGCGTCGTCAACTCGTGTTTGCCGTTAACAACCGCACTCACCGTGCCGCCACCGACGGTCGCGGAATATTCGCGCTCGTTCAGCTCGGCTTGCAGCGCTTCCATATCCGCCTGCATCTTTTGGGCTTGATGAATCATGCCCTGCATATTGTTGGGGCCGCCGCGGCCCACACCTTGCGGTAATCTTGCTTTCATTTAGGTTTCCTCCTTAATATCCACCGCGATACCGTTTTCACGGCTCTCGCGCAAAAATACCGATAACGGGCTTTCCGGCTCGGTCGTTTCCGCTGTTGCGGCAAGTGCAGGCGTTGCTTTTTTCAGGCCCACACGGTACACACGGCCGGTTACTTTTTCAATGGCATCCACCAACTTTTTGCGGTTGCCGTCACTTTTTACCAGCGTACGGAACATGGCGTTTTCAGTCGAAATCAGCACCATATCGTCTCGCGTGACGGCGGTACTTCCCACCAACACGCCACAAAGAGGCGGCGCGGTCTGGGCAAGTTCCGACAACACCTCCGACCAACCGGGAAATGCCGTGTCTCCTTCCGGTGCAGTCGGCACAGACGGTGTCGGTTGCGGTTCTTCCGGCTCAGGCGCCGGTTCGGCAGGCGTTGCTTTCGGCGGCTCGCTTACAACCGGCGTGGGTGTCGGTATCACCGCCGCAGGCGTCGCCGCTTTTGGCGGCGTTGCCAATGTGACGGAAGCGCCGTTTTTAAGCGCCTCTTCAATGGCGTTCATCCGGCGATTGAGCGCCGCAGCACTTGTATCCAGCGACGGATCGCACAATTTGAGAAGCGCCATTTCCATTTCAATGCGACGGTTGGCGCCACCTTTCATCCGTTCGAGCGCCGACTGCAACACGTCAAGACAATGCATCAGTGTCGGCAGCGTATACGTCTCTGCCGTGGCTTTTAAGCGGCTCATTTCGTCCGGCGGCAACACAATCATCGCCGACGGATCCTTCACCTGCTTGCACAGCATCAGTTGACGGTAAAAATCCAAACATTCCACACAAAGCCGCTCCATATCTTTGGAGGCATTGTGCAACGTGTCTACCCATTCGAGTACCGTGCCGCCGTCCATCGCTTGTACGGCGTTCGACAGCGCATACATCGGATCACGGCCTGCAAGGCCTGCGGTTTCGGCGACGACGTCCATCGTAATCCGGTCCGAACGAGACACGCATTGGTCTAAAAGCGACAGCGCGTCACGCATACCGCCGTCTGCCAGTCGTGCCAGCATCAACGCCGCATCTTCCTCCACGGAAAACGCCTCGTTTTCGGCAATATGGGCAATCCGCTTGGCGATTTTTTCCGGCGCGATACGGCCGAAATCAAATCGCTGGCAACGGGACAAAATCGTATCGGGCAGTTCCTGCACTTCGGTGGTCGCCAAAATGAAAATGACGTGCGCCGGCGGTTCTTCCAACGTTTTAAGGAGCGCGTTGAACGCGCTGTCAGTCATCATATGTACCTCGTCGATGATGTACACGCGGTATTTGGCGACAGCAGGCATATACGCGACTTCTTCGCGCAACTCACGGACGTAATCCACGCCGTTGTTGGAGGCGGCATCCAATTCGGTTACGTCCAAAATCGTACCGTCTTCGATGCCTTTGCACACTTCACATTCGCCGCACGGATCGCCATTCACGGGATGCAAACAGTTGACCGCTTTTGCCAAAATCTTCGCGCAGGAGGTTTTGCCGGTGCCGCGCGAACCAACAAATAAGTACGCATGCGCCAAGCGGCTTCCGTCTACCTCGTTTTTGAGTGCATCGGTCACGTATTCTTGGCCGACAACCTCCGAAAAGGTCTTCGGCCGCCATTTGCGGTATAAGACTTGATACATTCCTTTTGCACTCCTTTCTGATTTTTTCACATAACGGGGTTGAAATAACGAGACAAACCGGTAGTAACTTCCGGCGTGTACGTAGGGCGGGGGCTCGCTCCCGCCGTTTTAGAATATCGCACCGACCAACGGCGGCAAGACCAAGGCCTTGCCCTACAAAACCATTTGGGGATTTGTGCGGAATTCCATAAACTTCCGGCGAGCGAGCGTGGTAGCGACTTTTGGCTACGCTCTTGCACAAGAGAGTTAAAAACTTCCGGCGAGCGAGCGTGGTAGTGACTTTTGGCTACGCTTTTACACAAGAGAGTTAAAAAAACGCCCTCTCGGGTATACGGACGAGTCAGTTGACTGCGGCACACGGTAGCAACCGCTTAATGCTGCTCGGTTCCCCGCCTGACATGGTTCACAGCGCACCGTCGCACAGGACC